>CACKMC010000007.1 GCA_902601155.1 Coxiellaceae bacterium
AATCGTATACTCATTCACATCTGTGTCTTCTTATATTACGCAAAATTAACCATACAATCAACGAATAGCTCGCTGACTAAAAAAAGTACTTAACAATAAAAAGATCATACCCCATATGGATCCCGCATACCAGCTAGCTTGGTGGCAAAGTATCAACCATACGATAGATAAACTAGGCGTGATATAGGCTGAAATCGAAACTAGCACCAACATGCCTTCCTGCATGGCATAAGCCCATAACCAATAAGCTAATGTAGAACAAAAAAAACCGATAAAACCTAGTAAAAACCAGTCTCTCATGGTGAGCACAACCCATACATGATGATCGCTGCTAAAATAAAAAAAACCGCAACCTACCAAAGAGTACAAACCTAACATCTCAACAGGAACGCTCCTCGTTTTCTCCACTTGTAAACAATAAGCTACCCACATGAAGGCCCCCATCGCCGCAGCCCCCCAACCTAAGAGATACGCATGGTGAACGAGAGCTTGCGTAAACAAGTCATGAGAAACCATGGCGACGAAACTGGCGATACCAAAAAACAAAGAAAGCCAGATAGCATAATAGGAAAGATGAGGCTTTCGCCATACTGACACCAAAATAAGTAACACAGGCCACAACCATGCTATCAAATCAACTTGTAAAGCAGGCGCCCAATGAAATGCATGAAAATAAAACCAATCATTGCCTAAAAAAAATAGACCATTTAATATCAAACCCACATGCCAAGCTTGTTGAATCTCACCCCATTTCTTGAGATAGGTTAGCCTTATCAAGCTACATAAACCACATATCCCAAGTGTCAAACACAATGCCTGAGTGGCAGGTACTCGCTGCACTAAACTTAAGATCACGGCAGAAAGAGACCACAGTAATAGTGCAAGATATCCAGCACTCTTTGCTTTTTGTTCAGCTAAAATCAATCTTGTTGTCCCTATGTTATACCTAAAACATCTTAACAAAAACGCATCATACTTTCAATTTAACCCTTTAAATTTAAATGTAGTTTGTAAATGATAATCAGAAAAGACAGCTCCCTGATTCACCGAAAACATAATAACTACTGATTACTCACAAATATCAGAAGAAACCTTAAAAAAATTTGCATTATTTTCATAAAACTATTAAAATATTGTTGTATTAGGTTAAATAAGGAGTAAAAATGACTAAGAAAGCTTTACTATTGTGTTTAGCATTTTGTTGCCATCTAACTTTTGCAGCAACAATCGTTAATAACTCCGATGGTGATTTAGCCTATCGTTTTAGAGATATACATAACCGTGTTCATATAAGATATCTACCAGCACACCAATCCATTGTATTAAAGCATCTGGAGAATTCCCCAATTTATATTTACTGGTACAACAAAGACATTGATATTGGCCAAGGACGATTAGAATGGTATGACGGTGCGCCAGAAGTACAAAAAAATGATGTATTAGAATTAACTGACTATAACACAGTACTTTATAATGGTATTGATCAATGACAAAATAAAATTGAATGCCGATGACACAATATCTTTTAATGGTATTCATCTTAGCTAGAAAGCTGTTAAAAGATAACATCAACAGTTGTTAGGTTGATGGTATGTTCAAAGAAAACGTACTCATATTTATATTATCTATGACCATGCGTATCATAGCTATATGAAATACGTTATGCCTAAATCACTTTAACAAAAACATGTCATACTTTCAATTTAACCCTTTAAATTTTAATGTGGTTTGTAAATAGTAATCAGAAAATGTTACTCCCTGATTCACCGAAGGCGTGATTACTCACCATGTTAAAAAACAACAAAACTTGTATTTTATTTATAAAAATGATATAATAAACACATATTTAAATAAGAGAAAATCATGATGAATAAAAAAGCTTTCGTGTTATGCCTGGCACTATTTTGCCAATTATCTTTTGCATCAACTCTCATCAATGAGTCAAACACTGACTTATTTTATCGTTATCAAGATATCAATCACCATACTCATACGAAATCATTACCGCCACACCAATCCGTTGACTTACCTCATATGAGCAGTCCATCTATTTATCTTTTCTGGATCAACAAGCACAATGGCAAGACATACAAAGAATCTTATTGTTCACCTGTCTTAGGCAAAAATGACAGGATCACGTTAGAAGCCAATGACACATTAACTTTGAATGGCGTTAATCTTGGTTAACAAGCGACCACAAGTATACCTTGTTAGCGATTATCGTGATATCTTCAAATACACTTCGCATCAACACAGACAATGCGCATGTAATCATCGTAAAAAACCGACTGATTTTTCCTATATTATCTATCCATGCTCCTGTCATAGCCATCACAAAAACGAATAACACATGGTGTGTTAACCTGAAGCATTGAACACTGTGTACAAAAGAAGGTACTTGCTCATATCACGATGACTCTACAAGGCGCAGATAAAGGAAACACCAATAACATGTCAAAACCATTTATTTGCATTATTTTAAATTAAATGATATAATGAAATCAATCACTAAAGAGAATGATTATGATTAAAAAAATACTATTATTTTGTTTCGCGCTTTGCTACCAATTATCCTTTGCATCAACTATCATCAATGAATCTGATACCAAGGTGTATTATCGTTACTTAGATAACAATCACCACATTCAGTCAGCCACTCTCCCTCCACACCAATCGATTGATTTATCGATCACTGATCGTACACCGATTAATTTGGTCTGGATAGATATACACAATGGCCAGACCTATTATCAATTGTACTACCAATCTGCATTCAGAACGCATGACACGATAAAATTACTAGCCAATAAAACAATTGACTTTAATGGTACCCATATTGGCTAATCACGCTTCTGGTATACCTGAGTAGTTACGCACCCCATGGCATCACGGCAAAGTTGACAACTACGCCAAAAACATTTATTATAAACGAAATTTAATAAGGAAAAAAAGTGAAAAAACGTTTATTCGTGTTATTGGCTATGCTAAGCATGACTACTTTGGCAGCAACACACAATATCACACTGACTAACAATACACCCTACATTGCAACCTATGATTATACGGACTATGACCCAACTGTTGCAAAATCTAGTGGTACTTTACAACCGCATGCAAAAACGACGTTTATCGCTTCAGATAAAAATGGTTACTTGTATACCCTTCTCAACCACCTCAAAGAAGATAAAATCTATTTTATGGGATGGGGTAGCTTCGTACGATATTATAATCGAACGATTAGTATCGAAGAAAACATGCATTATACTATTTATTAAAGCAACTTAATGAATAAGATACGCTAGTCACACCATGTTTTGTGCTTAACAATCACCTGGGGCGTCATTAGCCGTGTTTATTTCATGGCAATGTGCGCCACCATACGACTAGGCAAGACGCTTTCACACGCAAGGCACGGCAGTCATCATATCAATATGGATCTCTCGTTTGCTTCTAGTTTTTAACACCATCATAATATACTGCGCTCTCAGTAAAAACCATGCCACCAGTATTGGATACGCATGTTATCATGGTTGACTTCCCTTGGACTCATGATGGCTATCCCTCAATGTTTCATCCGTGCTCACTACCTGTTCAACCTTCGTGGATCGCTTAGACGGCACGACATCTTTTCTTCCGCTATCTTTGCTTAATACAACGGTAGCCACATCTTCTCCGGACTTATTCACGGGCTTTGGAAAAAATGCTTGTAATTTCTTTTTTATACCCCTATGTAAATAGACTTGTGTACCACGAAGCCGACTATATGCTTGCAGGACCCCTGAATGCTCCTCAGGACTTAACTCAGCCGGAGGCAGATAGGGCTCAGCATACAAATCTTCCATCAAAGTGCTTAAACTGTATAAGGTTTCTACATGCTGACTTCGCGCTTTGTCATCAGTATGTGAATCAGCAATTGCAGCACATAAGCTTACTACGCGCTTGTCTACGGCTTGCTGAATCTTTTTGCCATACTTACTTAACATGACCCTTTTTTTATTCTCAAGATAGGAAGATGACGTGGTTACTTTTCCCCGTGTATTTTGTTCCGTCACGGCCCTAAGCAAGCGAACATAGCCTGTCAAACGAAGTAAATGCGCATCGCTAATTATGTTCTGATCAGACGTAATGAGCGCTTCCATGTCATCTATCGCGGCATCAATAAAGCCATTTTGCGCTTCATTGTCAAACAACTTCTCTCTAAACTGGGCACAATTCGTGGTTTTTGCGCCATCCATGATAGAAAACACTCTGATTTGCTTTCCGCTTCTATTGTCTTGAATGCTTGCTTGGTATAAATCAGCTATCTTACTCGCGTCACCCCCAAATGCGCCACAACTGAGCGCACCATGCACTTGCACATCACTATTGGATCCATGATTATACTGATTTTGGATGCTTTTTTTTGCATATTCATTCAATATACTTTCATTCTGTTTATTAGCCTTTTTCTCTGAACTCATCAATTGTTGTACACATAAAACACTCAAACCAAACAGCACACTCACACACGATGCCAATGTGATGATGGCCCACAATGGCAGTAAGCCTTGGACAAATAACACGCCCATGGTAGTCGCCGCACCTATGGTTAATAGGCTGTTGACCAACGTTAAGCTAAAAAGAGCTCGATCGACTGGCTGATACCCTTGAATACTTTTGTTATTGAATCCAGCGAATATCAGCCTACCAAAAAATGTCGTTTTATAATCCGGGCCAGCCACCACCACTTCTGTTAAGGTTGATTGAGCGCCGCCAAACTCCATGGGAAGTGTGTGTGCATGCCCGTCATTGACTATCTCATGACTTGCTTCGTCACTGTATTGCCAACCTGTGATAAAATTGACATTGTCACAATGCTTTGCTGCCGCGATCACACGAGGTAATGCACGAGAGATATGCTCTTCTTGAGCCGCAGCACCGATATGCACCCCTCCTCCGTTAAACGTGGCATTGGCAAGGTTGTCGACAGCAACGCTCTGTTGACAACCACCTAGGGCCATATCTAACCAAGCTGCGTTGGCTAAACAATCACCGTGGAACACTGCAGCCCCTCTATTACTATTAAGATTCCTTAGATATTGATCTAAAGCGTTTGCTGCTGTGCTTGATAATACCTTCCGTTTGTTTGACTGAGAACTTCTTGATGGCAAGAGACTTTTCATATACTGCTCAGGTGTTCCACCTTCCCCAGCATCACACCAGTCAATACATGCTTTGAGTTGTGCTCGGTATAGTCCAACCTTGTAACCAGCCTGATGCTCTAACCAGGAACCTGGGTTTAGCCACCAAAAATTAGATTGTTTATATGCTTTTTTCATCAATGCTAACGATTCATTTGTCGTACCATCTCTCATATCATCTCTCCTGTTCACAGGCGCATGGTTGTGCCACCCTTGATCAATTCTTTGCATACTAACTAGCCGATTTTGACCATGTGAAGCGACACGCTTAGGGCCCTTCTCAAGACTGTATAGGTTATATTGGAGAAATAGGGGGCAATAAAAACACAATCATGTTTTCTCATGCGTCATATACGCCATGCCATACCACAAGAAGATAAACAACATGAGTCATTTCTCACAGACTACATGGAAAAACCATGGCCACACACGCCTATCTTTATATGACCGCCATGCAGTTGAATAGCAAGGCGGTATGCTTTGACTCACTGGCCTAGTGGGACATCAATGAACCAAGTGCGCACAAATTGACACTGATTCATTGCAATCGACTGAATAATTAAGGTGCTGTGAAGCGATAGACTCACTGACCTTGGCATCGGATGATACGGAATACAGTCCACCATGATCAAAGCATCCATTCACATAGCACCCAAATGTCATAAGAACCAAAACAAACAAAAACACTTGACAAATCAACGATCATTAGGTACAATTTATTAGTCTTAAAAAATGATTCCAAACATGAAAAAAGTTTTTATAATCTGGTTATTTCTGATGCATGCCAGCTTTGCTATGACCGTACATAACCATACTGACACACTTTTGCATTATGCAAAAAATCCACCTCATGCTGTATTAGAAGATCCAGCAAATCAGGGCACGATCCCTCCGCATCGTAGCGTACAACTAAAGATCCAATACGACCATACTACATTAATGCTCCAATCATCGACTGATCAACCACCCGCCATTATTATGCTTCAGAAAAATGACAAACGTCTTGACTTCTATAGTCCCAGTCGGCTATTACTTAACAATGAAAACCTATCAGATGACACGTCTGCTTAAAAAGCACCTCATTCTTTTGCTTTTTATCGCCGCGCCATGCCTTGCTATCAACATGTCTAACCTAAACAGCAAAGGTGTTTTCTATAACGTTTATGTGAATGAACAACCTTTATTTATGCAGGCACAAATCATCGAACCCCACCAAAATCTAACCGACATACTTCGTGGCTTTGACTTTCCTATTGCACGCGTCAGTAGCATCACATTATGGTTTGCTTCACCAAGTTCAACCATGACACTTGCCAACAAAACGCGCATCACAAATATCACTTCGCCAGCAAAATGCTCTATTCAAATATTAACCACAGAACAACGAAAAACCACACTGTCTCCCCCTCAACCTGTCACCCTCAACAAACATTGCCAAGCGCACATTATTGACAGCTAGCATACAGACTGATACCTTGATAAAACGCGTTTTTAGGCTACGATAATGGATTCTTTCGACTATTTGGTCACCACAGCATTGCCTTATGCAAACGGACCCACTCACCTTGGCCATCTTGTTGAACATATTCAGGCCGATATATGGGTTAGAGCACTCCAACTGTTTGGTCATCGCTGCTTATTTCTCTCTGGTGACGATGCACATGGCACACCGATCATGCTTGCAAGCCAAGCAAAAAACATGACACCTGATGCACTCGTGGCACAAGTGCGCGCGCAAAGACTCAAAGATTTTGAAGCATTTGGCATTCATCATGACCACTACGGCTCAACACACTGTGAGACCAATACTGATCTCACCACCAACATTTATCGCCGACTCCAAGCAAAACACTTGATTCAAACCAAAACCATCTCACAAGCTTATGACGAAACAGAGCAAATGTTTCTCCCTGATCGCTATATCAAAGGCCAGTGCCCACGATGCGATGCCCACGAACAATATGGCGATAACTGCGAACAGTGTGGCCACACCTACACACCCACTGACCTTAAAAACCCCTATTCCGTACTGAGCAATACCCCTCCTATACAAAAAGAATCACTACACTACTTTTTTGCATTAAAAAAACAACAGCAAATGATTGAAAAATGGCTAAACGAGACCGACTTACAAGACGCGGTTCGCAATAAACTACAAGAATGGTTACATGATGGCCTAAGGGACTGGGACATTTCTCGTGACGAGCCTTACTTTGGTATTGCCATACCTGATGCCCCTGGCAAATACTTTTATGTTTGGTTGGACGCACCCATCGGTTATTTGAGCGCTTTACAAGAGTACTTGCACAAACACGAACCCAACACGTCCATAGAATCCGTGTGGGGAGAAAAAAGTCCCACTAAAATCATTCACTTTATTGGCAAAGATATCATCTATTTTCATGGTTTGTTTTGGCCAGCTGTTTTAGAAGGTGCTGGCTACCACCAACCTGATGCAATTTATGCGCACGGTTTTTTAACCATCAACGGCCAAAAAATGTCCAAATCTCGCGGCACGTTTATCACAGCCCAACAATATCTCGCACACTTAGAGCCAGAACATTTTCGCTACTTCCTTGCCACCAAACTCAATCAAAGCATTGAAGACATTGATTTATCTTGGTCTGAATTTAGAGATAAAATACACACTGACTTAATAGGAAAATTTGTCAACATTGCCAGCCGGTGCGCTAAAATTCTTGACAAACACTTCAACAATACCCTGTCTTGCCCACCCGATAAACTTGCCTTGTTACCCCATATTTTTGAGCAACGCCAAGCCATCAAAAAAAGCTACGAAGCACGTCAATTTGGCCAAGTCACTCGTCTCATCATGCAACTGACTGACCATGTCAACCAATACTTGACTGAGCAAGCGCCGTGGACACTGGTCAAAACAAACGAAACCAAGGCACAAGGACATGTCATTTGCTCAGAAGCCCTCCATGCTTTCGCACTACTCACCGTGTATCTTAGCCCCATCACGCCTACACTCGCACAACGTATCGCATCTTGGCTGCCCTGCCTTCTGGAAACATGGCCACACATGCTACCACATTTCTGGACGCAAACACTGCCACCCTACACCCATTTACTTTCTCGCATTCCCAATGAATCACTAGACGCGCTTGCCCTATGCCCTCCATCGAACAGCTGAATCAATGCCTACCCCAAACACAATGCACCCTGTGTGGCTACCAAGGATGCCTACCCTATGCCAAAGCACTGGCAGAAGGTGAAGCACCGATCGATCGGTGCGCACCCGGTGGACTAAAAACACTTCATGCACTCGCCAAACATTTGAAACAAGACAGCACACCCTATGAACAAACTGTCAGTGAACGTATTCCCCCGACAGAACGCTACTGGATTGATCCCACACAATGCATTGGTTGCACAAAATGCATTCAAGCCTGCCCCGTAGGCGCAATCAGTGGTGTCGCCAAGCACCTCCATCAAATTGACCAAACGGCCTGTAGTCGCTGTGATTTATGCGTCCCATCATGCCCCGTTGACTGTATCGAACATGAAATCACCCCACCCTACCCCGACACACTACAACCTCATTACCGTGCATTGTACGAACAACGTCATCTTCAAATCACACAATGGAGAGCAACAAAAAAAACACAAGCAAAAAGACAACACCAACAAAGTAAAGACCGACTCAAAGCACTGCTTGATGCCTCATGAAAAAAGAAACACGGCTGACGATACTCAATATACTGCGTGGCTTAAATCCTTATCCGCATACCGAACTACGCTATCACTCTGACTTTGAACTATTGATTGCTGTGATTTTGTCAGCACAAGCCACTGACATAAGCGTCAACAAAGCCACTATCCAATTATTCCCCCTTGCGAATACGCCTGAGAAAATGCTGACATTAGGCCATGACCAGCTATTACACATCATTCGACACATTGGCCTTGCACCCAGCAAAGCAAGACATATCATACAAACCTGCCATCGACTCATCGACACTTACCAAGGCCATGTGCCTTTATCACGCCAAGCACTCATCACCTTACCTGGGGTAGGACGTAAAACTGCCAATGTTGTGCTAAACACCGCATTTGGTCAACCCATGCTTGCCGTCGATACCCACATTTTTCGTGTGGCACACCGCTTATCATGGAGCAAAGAAACCACCCCTGACGGCGTTGAAAAAGACATCCTGGCTAAAACACCAGCCCCCTACTGCTACGCCCTTCATCACTGGCTGATTTTGCTAGGACGCTATCTTTGCAAAGCACGCCGCCCCCTATGCGACCAATGCCCCCTTCAAATACACTGTCCTTATTGGAAAAAAAATGGCAAAAAAAAGAAAAATAACCTATAATACCAAAAGGAGAAAGCCATGCGACAATTTATTGAACATGTTGATGATATCGGTCGAATTATTGCCATCGAACCCCTTGTGTCTGGTGAAGCACTTCTAAACTTTGCGCCACTCAATAAAGGCTCAGCATTTACTTTGGAAGAACGTGAAAAACTTGGCTTACTTGGTCGACTTCCTTCCCACACAGAAACACTGGAAACGCAAATCAGTCGCCTGTACCGACAATACCAATCACTTAAAACACCCATTGAAAAAAACTTATTTTTATACCGTCTTAAACAACATAATGAAACCACCTTCTACAAATTGATCATTGAAAACCTAGAAGAAATGCTTCCCATCATTTACACCCCCACCATTGGTGAAGCAGTCAAACAATACAGTCAACAGTTTACTCGACCTCAAGGCATCCATCTGGCTTATCCTCAACGTGATCAAATCCCTGCCATGCTGGCGAACATAGACCCATCTACCGTCAAACTTATTATTTTAACGGATGGTGAAGCCATTCTTGGTATTGGCGACTGGGGCGTGGGTGGCATGGATATATGCGTGGGAAAACTAGCCGTATATGCTTGCTGTGGTGGCATCAATCCTAGACATATTCTACCCATTCAACTTGATGTGGGCACCAATAATCGTCAGTTACTCGAAGATCCTATGTACCTTGGCTGGCATCATGAACGGATCGAAGGACAAGCTTATCAAGATTTTATTGCAGGCGTGATTGAAGCACTGACCCATCAATTTCCTAGCGCTTTATTACACTTTGAGGATTTTGGCTGCCAAAATGCACGTGACATTCTTGATCATTACCGTGACAAAGCCTGCGTGTTTAATGACGACATGCAAGGCACAGGCGCCACGGCAACCGCAGCAATACTTGCCGGCTTAAAAGCAACCAATCAAAGTTTTGCATCACAACGTATTGTATTCTTTGGCGCAGGCAATGCCGGCACAGGCATTGCGGACCAAATGGTAGACATTTTGCGCCAAGAGGGGTTAACGCTCTCCCAAGCAAGAGCGATGATTTGGCTGATTGATCGCCAAGGACTGCTCTGTCTCGATACCCCACAACTGACCCATTACCAAAAACCCTATGCCAAAGATCGTCAGACACATACTTGGATTGAAGAAAACACCTCACTTCAATCCACCATTGATCATGTCAAACCCACTATTTTAATTGGCTGTTCAGGTCAACAAGGCGCATTCAAAGAAAGCATGATACGTAGCATGGCACACCATACCCCCCACCCTATTATTTTACCCCTTTCCAATCCCACGTTATTAGCAGAAGCCACTCCTGAATCATTGGTGACTTGGACAGATGGACGCGCCATGGTTGCAACAGGCAGCCCATTCCAAGCCGTCAACTATCTACAAGAAACACGCGTTATTTCACAATGTAATAATGCTTTTTTATTCCCTGGTCTAGGTCTTGGCATCCTTGCATGTGGCGCAAAACGTGTCACAGATGCGATGATTGCAGCAGCTTGTCATACCTTGGCTGAATGCGCCCCTTGCCTACAAGACAAGCAGGCCCCACTGCTGCCAGATGTTCATCGTATCCATGAAGTCAGCAAGCAAATCGCACTGTCTGTTGCTTGCACCGCTGTCAAAGACCAAACCTGTGAATCATACGATCAAGCCTATTTACAAAAACGGATCGATGCCATTTTTTGGAAACCAGAGTACATGCCTTATATCCCCACAAAAACGTCTACATCATCACATTAACCCTTGGATTTCTCCTAAAAAAAACGTAGCATAGAAAGAAGATCCCAGGTAAAATTGCGCACATGACAGACAAACAAGATACCCTTCGCATTATCGGTGCTAAAATTCATAACTTAAAAGAAGTTTCACTCACGATTCCACGTAATAAGCTCGTTGTGTTCACAGGACTTTCTGGTTCCGGCAAATCTTCCCTTGCATTCGACACCATCTATGCTGAAGGACAACGTCGCTATGTCGAATCACTTTCTTCATACGCCCGTCAATTTTTATCCATGATGGAAAAACCTGATGTGGATTGCATTGAAGGCTTATCACCTGCCATTGCGATTGAACAGAAAACAGCCTCACATAACCCACGCTCTACGGTTGGCACGGTCACTGAGATTTACGATTACCTAAGACTTTTATTTGCACGCCTTGGCACACCACATTGCCCAAAACATGATCTGCCACTTCATCCACAATCGGTAGAATCGATGGTAGAAAGACTTCTCAATGATCATCTTGAAGAAAAAATGATGATCCTTGCCCCAGTTATTCGTGAACGCAAAGGAGAGTATTTAAAGATACTTCATCAATTTAAACAACAAGGCTTTGTGCGCGTGGTGATTAATCACACGATTTATCATTTAGATGAGCCACTACCCAAACTTGATCCTCAAGCAAAACATACGATCAGTGTTGTGGTCGATCGCTTGACTATTCAAGCACGCCATCGTGTTAGACTCGGCGAGTCCATTGAAACCGCACTCACACTAGCCGACCAATTAGTAGTCGTTTGCCCGCTCAATAAACCCACGGATGGCCAATGGATGTCTGCCCGCTTTGCATGCCCTCACTGCGATTATAGCCCACCACCACTTGAACCCAGACTGTTTTCATTCAATAGCCCACAAGGTGCCTGTAAAACATGCAATGGCTTAGGTGTCAAACGTGTGATTGATCCCGAAAAAATCATCACCAATGCAAGCCTCTCGCTTGCCAGTGGTGCCATTCGGGGCTGGGATAGTCGCCACAGTTATTTTTATCAAACCGTTGAAGCCCTGGCAGATACTTTCTCATTCTCACTCGATACCCCTTTTGAAGCACTACCTGACTCTATCAAAACCCTATTATTGTATGGTTATGATGAAGCGCCCATAACCTTTCGTTATACAACCCATCGAGGCAATGTGCGAAGTCGCAAGAAATATTTTGAGGGATTTATTCGTACCATGGAGCGACGTTACCAAGAAACTGACTCTGAAGCCGTACGCAAATCACTACAAGCTTACTTAACGTACTGCCCATGCCCTGACTGTGAAGGCACAAGACTGAATCACTATGCTCGCTCAGTTTTCCTCCACAAAACCTGCCTCACAGATTGGACTACATGCGCCATTGATGCCATCCCCCAAAAACTCGAAGCGCTTAAGTTCACGGGTCATCAAAAAGACATTGCCGCACCGATTGTGCGTGAAATACATCAACGTAGCCAATTTCTCCTAAGTGTTGGTCTTAATTACTTGAGCCTAGCGCGCAGTGCTGAAACACTGTCAGGCGGTGAATCACAACGTATTCGTTTGGCCAGCCAAATTGGTTCTGGCCTAACCGGTGTCATGTACGTGCTGGATGAACCTTCGATTGGCCTACACCCTCGTGATAACCAACGTTTATTGAATACGTTATTTCACCTACGCGACCTAGGTAACAGTGTTTTGGTGGTTGAACATGACGAAGATGCTATTCGCCAAGCAGACTGGTTAGTTGATGTGGGGCCACTGGCTGGGAAGCAAGGTGGTCATATTGTCGCTTCTTGCACCCCCAAGATGTTATTAAAACATCAAACATCATTGACAGCTGATTACCTCAATGGCCGACAAAAAATTGCGGTACCGCCATCACGTAAACCTATTGATCCAAATAAATGTTGCCTTGTTCAAGGTGCTACTGCCAATAATTTAAAAGCCGTTGATCTAACCATACCTGTTGGCTTATTGACTTGTGTCACGGGTGTATCTGGCTCAGGCAAATCAACCTTGGTCAAGGCCACATTACAACCACTGATTGAGCAACACCTTGGCTTAAGCATGAGTCAACGCCCTGGTCAACACACCGCAATCAGGGGTGCGGACCATTTCGACAGCTTACGTGTTATTGACCAAAGCCCTATTGGCCGAACACCACGTTCTAATCCAGCCACGTACATTGGCTTATTTACCACTATCCGCGAGCTATTTGCCCAAACAGAAGAATCAAGAGCACGTGGCTATAAAATCGGACGTTTTAGTTTTAACGTGTCAGGTGGACGCTGTGAAACCTGTCAAGGTGGCGGACTCATTAAAGTAGAAATGCACTTTCTCGCAGATATTTACGTCACCTGTGACACCTGTCACGGCACACGCTATAATAAAGACACGTTATCTATCAAGTATAAAGGCAAAACGATCAGTGAAGTGCTTGATTTCTCTGTAGAAGAAGCCGTGGTTTTCTTTGAGAATATTCCCAGCATTCGTCAAAAATGTCAGACATTAATCGATGTAGGATTGGGTTATATATCCTTGGGACAAAGCGCCACCACCTTATCAGGTGGTGAGGCACAACG
This sequence comes from Coxiellaceae bacterium, assembly GCA_902601155.1. Taxonomy (GTDB): domain Bacteria; phylum Pseudomonadota; class Gammaproteobacteria; order Comchoanobacterales; family Comchoanobacteraceae; genus CACKMC01. The sequence continues at coordinate 13,848 of CACKMC010000007.1, forward strand.
CATCAAATTAGCAAAAGAACTGACCAAAAAAAATACGGGACATACACTCTACATACTAGATGAACCCACCACAGGCCTTCATTTCCATGATGTCAAACAATTATTAGCTGTGCTCAAACGATTACAAGATCGTGGTAACACATTAATCATTATTGAGCATCACTTAGATGTCATTAAAACAGCAGATTGGGTGATTGATTTAGGCCCTGAAGGAGGCGATCAAGGTGGGCGTATACTCCATGAAGGAACGCCTGAATCATTGGTACAAGCTAACACCGCAACAGGCCAAGCACTGCAAGCACTTTTATAAGCTATGCTATCCGCGATACGATGAGGTATCATCTCTTAAACTTGTACCGCTTCGTCCTCTTATCCTGACGTCAATGAAGCTTTAGCCAATAAAGACCATGACCATCAGAACGCGAATAAACTACTGCAATACCATGATGCATGATGGGAGAGCAACGAATCATAATCAGCTGAAAAATGCGATATCAATTAGGATACTTAATTATAACCAGTACTAGAAGAAGCTGAAGCGTCACCATCATAAAATATACACTGAAACCGCGTAGACATGCTTAGATTGCGCCCTAATCGCTTAGATGCTCCTTGTTGAAAGGTGTCCACAAAATCTTGGTCGACAACGCTAATATTTGATATTTTACTTCCAATCCAACAAAGCAAAGGAAATACAATCGGTAAAAAATAAACAGCACGCCAACCAAAGCATTGATAAAAAGTGAGCCCTTGACCCATGATTTGGGTCAAAACAAAAGAAGCCGTGGCTAAAGCAGACAAACAGGTGACTATTTCATACGTGATCGCAGCCATTTTGACCATTGGATGCGACGTTTTCTTTTCGTAAGCATGCGTGAAACAAAGAAACCCACCTAATCCAACCATGGCGATTAACAAAGCACCCGCGACAAAGAAAGAAATCTTACTCGCACGTAACCAAGGCATATCACAGAGTGCTTGAATACCAGGTATACCGGATAAGGGTAATGTTTTTAAGGCGAGAGGCATAAGATAAACACTGTACAAACAGACAAGGGAACCAATACCAAGTAGTGCAAGTAATCCATAACTGGTCAAACCAGTATACCGACCATTTGCAGGAAGAATAGAAAGATAAGTGAAACTATGCAGTAAATGGATGCCCACTATCAATGCCAAAAATGGAAAAATACTTCGGAATCCACTGGCCCAAAGTGGGTTCACACTAAATAACATGCGAAGCCGATATAACGCAAAAACAGATAATGGCACTTGCGAAAAGAATAGCAAAGAACCCAGTGACTTTCTAAAAAAACTCCACACTTTATGCATGACTTTTGACTTTCTTTTTCTGCTCCGCATCATTATTTTCCTCTTAATTTTTGCCATATTAGCACAGACTCTTCCTCATTGCAATAAAAGAATCAAAAAAAACAAAGGACTTACTTAACACTTTGTGCCTTCATAGACAACATACTTTACAAAATGGACCGTATAACGTCAACATAGGCATGCGTACTAGGACAGTGTCTTCTAAGAAAGCATTGCAGCAACATACAGGGGGCTAGAACTGCCTTTAGTTGCAGCAAAGACTTTAGCAGGAGGGGTAAGAACACGAAGAGCCATCTACTTTATGTGTATTTGATTTATCATTCACCACCTGAGAACTGACAGTACCATTCCCCGACAAATCATCTATTCTCAAGTCACCAGATACAAGCATCTTCACCACCTTGATGTTGTTGACAGTGCTTGGCATGCCAAAGAGTCCAACGGTAGAAATCAGCATGGGCACCAAGATCAATAAACCATGCCATGATAGCGCATGGAATACCTCATGACCATAAAATATGGGCAAGATCACGGCAGTTGAAACCAAAGCAATACCGCCCATCACCGTAAAAAAGATTGCAAATACAGTTGCACTCATTGTCGCGCCTTCTCGTTTCTGCTCAGTCACGGACAAATCAATGCCAACAAGCCCCAAACAAACTAATGAAACAACAAGCATAACGGGTGCGATAAACGCGATACAAGCAATCGCATCACGCATAAGGCGCCGAAAGAATCCTTGCACATGAGATAAACGTTGAGCAAATAAACGCCAAGGTAACATAGCTTGCAGATAAATATAGCCTAAGAACGCCAAGCACACCATTGCTAAAGACTGTAGCGCTAACTTCACTGAGGCAGTGCTGCGGGACCTAGTGTGTGAATACCCAGCATGCTGGAAAAATGTCAGCATAACCCGTAGCAGACATCCTACAATCAGCGTCGGCAGAAAAAGAGGAAGCAATTGCAGTGCTTTCGTTGCTTGGATCGACATGTAGTGATGGTAAAGATAGTAAGCGATACCACCAAGCACAGCAAAATCCAACACCATACCTGCGTATAGGAAAAAAGGATGACTCAGTCCTGGCTTGGCAGAAAAGATCTTAACTTTTAGAGTCATGAGTTTTTCTTTCCATAATAATTTTTTCTCCATTGTCTATCAGTGACAATGAACAGACTAATACCAATAAATGCGGCTGTCAATGTGCTTAAAAAAGTTTACCCCTTATAGGCGCTAGTAGGCGCTAGGCGCATTGAGTAGATCGTCTATCTGCTATCGCACGCTGATTTTTATCTATTTGCTTTCAACACACTCGCCCATGATAAAAGCGATGATGCTTTTTCTTCGAAAACCCCACCCCTCTCTCATCCACTATAACGCGAAACACTTTACTGGGGAATACACGAGCCGGGTGATCATGATTCAATGGGTCATCCCAATGATTGAACAAGATAGATCCGAAAATCCTTAAGAATATAGTGATCACTTTTTGGATGGATGCGCTAGCGCCACCCTATGATAGTGTCATCCTATGGCCTAATGACACGCGTCCTGAAAACATAGCCGATAAAAAAACAATGGCTCAAAGACTGACATCACAATCCTAGTAAAAAAACGCATAGCGCCGATGATTGACCTTATTAAGACGATAGTAAGCCGTTAACTTAACGATATTAACATCATATGAAGCATGATGCGCATACACTGCTGACGGGGTGTCCAGCATGTATATTAGTATGTGTATGTTGACATACTGTTGGACGCAGCACTTCCAAACTCCGATGATGAATGCAGCACGCTGCCAGCAGAGCATGATTCTCGATAGCAAGATGCGTCGTTAACATTTTTAATAACCATGACGAGATTACGTGGCAAACTAAAAATCCCCACACTTATAATGAATCCAATCAATAATATCCAAAGCGCATGCCATGAAAATGCTTGACACATTTCTTTTATAAGAAAAACAAGTTCTGCCACAATGGTCGTCAATTTACTTAGGGAAAATCCCACAATCGCTAAACCGCATAAAAATTGAGCTGCATGACTACTACTTCCCAAAGCAACAGTAGCGATCATTAAGCCAAAAAAAACAGCGGTAGCAACCATTGACCCCATATGCAATCTTGCCCAAAAATCATGGTATACACGTTGAAAAAAACCATGTATGGAGGATAAACGTATGTTTAGTAATTGATAAGGCAAAATAAAAACTAAAATAGTATTTAGTGTGCTTGCAATTACAAACACACTACCCATGAAAAGTATACCTTGATCGTCATTTATATGGTTTCCAATGGTCCTGACAAAAGACATTAGACCCCATATCACAATGATAGGTAAGCACACATGCAAAGCCGCCAATGCTTTCACAGCATGCAACGCTGCATAATGATGATAAAGATAGTACACAATACCTCCGACTAAGGCCATATCTAATACCCATGTCATATAGGCAAAAAAAGTAGACCCGCCACTACGTGGTGCAACTAATCGAACAGATTTCATAGGAAGATTCCTTGTATTATTTCAAAATTATTGCAACTATAATATATACAAAAAAAAAACAAAAGCAATAGTTTATCCAAAAAAAATAATTGAGATTCTTACCTTCCTCACGCGTGAATACCCAATAAGCTCGAGACATTAAGAGCTGATCTTGACGATATGCAAAAGCAGAGAGATAGCTCCACTTGATACCGTGCACAAGCGCTTAGGATTTATATCAACCTTAACAAGCTGGCACAGCTTGATGCTTATGACTTGGGAGCTCACCAAGCACCTGTTCAACAAACGTCGAAGCTTTCGAGGGCTTTGACGCCGATGACGGCAAAGGCGCAACCATAGCCTTGCACAAAGAGGATAATTGAGGTGCTCTTACTAAATATAACATGAGCAAAACCTCCAAATAACAAACACCCACCATCATAGAGAAATAAGCCATGTGTGGTGACAAAGCCTGGTAAATGGCATAGGTTTGCAAACTCCACTGACACACCAGGCATGGCGCCAAGGTCGCCAACATTAAACCAACAACCAATCGCCCGCCCAAGGTATGCAACAACGGCTTTCTTCTCGTCCCAAAAAATACGGCACAAGCAACTACCATGAAAGCAAGCATCGTCACAAAAAGTATGTTACGTGCGCCATACAAAGTGCGCCATATTTTTTGACTCTTTCCTTGAAAATTTAACATATCTGACAACCCTAAACTCAGCGATGAAAAACGCATGATACAGAGGGCAAGCACAAAACTACTGAGACCATACCCTATACCTTTGGCAAGATCACCTGGCAGCAAATATAGAACAAAGGGCGCCACCAACCATGTTAAATAATAAACACCCAAGGCAAGGGAGATCTTTATCAACACATGAAGTATTGGCGATGGCAAAAAAACCAAAGGTAGACGCCAGGCAAGCAAAAAAGATACACAGGACACACTGAGAACACTTAACGATACAATAGGATATTGAACGACAGGATGTCTCGATTTACCTAAATTTGTATGGGGAAAATAGTCGAACATATGATTTTTCTATAATAAAATCCAAAAACATTTTATGAGCAAAACCTAAACATGTCAACCCATTGCCCCTCAAACTGCCTTGAAGAAGGAAAAAAACCTGTCATCCTTGCGTCATGTCAAGACAAAGGCTACCATAGACAAAAGATGTGAGGAACATGTTAACAATGGATCGTACGCTTGGCGCTACTTTATTGATTGCTGGAACAGCGATTGGCGCAGGTATGCTAGCTTTACCAATTACCACAGGCCCAAGTGGTTATTTACCCAGTATTGCCACAATCATACTGTGCTTTTTATATATGCTCAGCAGTTTATTCTTATTGATAGAAGCTAATCTTTACAATCAGCAAACACCAAGCAACCTATTGTCCCTCACCCATGACACATTAGGCCAATACTGGGCCTATTTTGCTTCACTATGCTTTCTCTTATTGCTGTATGCTGTTGCCTCAGCTTACCTGGCGGGAGGAAGCAGCCTGCTTCGGATTAGCTTTGAAGAAATGACTGACCATACTGCCTTATCACCTTTGCTTTCCCAACTTATTTTTGGAAGCTTTCTGGGATGTATTGCACTTTTTGGCACACGGTGGGTCGATCTACTCAACCGCACTTTTATGCTTGGCCTCATTGGAAGCTACCTTTTTCTCATCGTGATTCTCAGCCCTCACATCACAACCACCCACCTAACGACCAGTCATCCCCATTTCTTATGGGCCACCATCCCTGTCATCATTCTTTCATTCACCTCCCACATCATACTCCCCAGCCTCAAGAGCTATCTTAAGCATGATATCACCTCATTAAAGAAGGCCTGTCTATACGGCTCATGCCTGCCACTTATCTTTTACATTATCTGGGAAACACTTGTACTGGGCATACTTCCCCACGCCCACCTACTCTCCATTGTTCATGCACCGCAACCACTTGAAACACTTACCTATTATGTGACGCACCAAGGTATTCAAGGCCTTTCAACAGGCAATCATATTTTTTCTATCTGCGCGCTTATCACCTCTTACCTAGGTGTCCTACTTAGTCTCATCGACTTTCTTGCCGACGGACTGCGCCTGAATGCACAAAGACAGCATGCCCGCATCATGCTAACCATGCTCAGTATTTTGCCAGCACTGATCCTCATCCACGTTTTCCCATCTTTCACAGAACTACTAAGCTATGCCGGCGTATTTGTTGCGATACTCTATGGCATTCTCCCAGTATTGATCGTATGGCGTGCACGCTATATACACCAATATCCTCAGGATACTTATCGCTTTCCAGGTGGTAAATCTGCGCTGATTATCATGCTAATACTTGCATGCGCTGTCATCGCATTACAAATCATGCAAACCAATCATGGATTACCAAACCCATGATCAAACAAAGCCAACGACTACAAAGATTATTAGATGGAAAGCACAATGACCGACCGCCTGTGTGGATGATGCGCCAAGCAGGTCGCTATTTACCTGAGTACCAAAAAGTTCGAAGTCAAGCAGGCGACTTTCTCACACTTTGCAAAACACCTGAGCTCGCCTGCGAAGTGACATTGCAACCGTTAAGACGATTTCCCCTGGATGCCGCCATTTTGTTTTCAGATATCCTCACCATACCAGATGCCATGAACCTAGGCCTGGTATTTAATGAACATGGCCCTGTCTTTACGCAACCCATTCGATCACAACAAGACATTGAAAAACTGCCTACTTCCATCTTAGATAACACACGTTATGTCGCAGACACACTAGACCTATTAACCCATGCACTTGATAAAACACTTCCAATCTTTGGCTTTAGTGGCAGCCCATGGACTCTCGCCACTTATATGATTGAAGGAAAAATGTCCAAACAAGCCCATGTTGTTAAGGCATTTCGCTACCAAAACCCATCCGCTATGCATCAGCTACTTCACCTATTAACCGAAGCAGTGATTGAATATATTCAAATGCAAATCAACCATGGTGCAGATACCATCATGCTTTTTGATACATGGGGAAGTTTACTCACTGAACCAGATTACAAAACCTTCTCACTGCCTTATCTTCAGCGCGTTTGTGAAGCCATTACTGACAGACCTCTTTTGGTATTCACCAAAGGATACCGCGCCCATTTGTTAGCGCAACTACCCTGCCAAGGTATCAGTGTTGACTGGACAACACCCTTAGCACATTACCAAAAAAACACCCGTCAAGACCTGATCATCCAAGGAAACTTTGACCCAACCTGCCTGCTTGGCTCACCCGAACACTTTCCCCATCTCATCGAACAAACATTAGACCAAACAGACTCTTCTCGCCTTATTTTGAATCTAGGGCATGGCATACTTCCTCAAACCCCTCCCGAACATGTCTTACACTGGCTTCACGCACTCTTTGATTACTATCAAGACTAGACAGACGCCTTGGATGCTTTTACACTGAATAGAGCTTAGGGAGCCAAAAAATGGATAGTATTGTTCATGTATCTCAAAAAGATTTGCCTTTATCTTGTCCGCAAGGCCACGAAAAATCTGCCTTTCTTCATCCAAGAGTATACCTAGCGTTCAATCGTGATGGCTTAGCCATATGCCCATATTGCCAAACACATTATCGCCTTGCAACAGATAACGACGCTTGACTCCAACCCCTCCAAACTGAGGCTTCATCTTTACCACACCCCATGACAATGATAGGATCTAAAGCATGTTGTAAGGGCGCAACCGAATCTGGTATTGCTGGCAAAACAGGCAAATGACGCGACCCCATAAGAAAAGACTGTGTACCCTTAAAAAAACTATTCAGCCATGCATAAAAACCTTGCATCTCGCCTTTTTTCAGTTTACTTTTCTTTTTCTTACTATGCTTGCCACGTTTTTTAGCAACCGGATAAAAAGCGCTACCTAAATATTGCAACAAACAAAAAACAGCATCCTCTTTAAAAGTTCTGACGGTAAGCGCATGGTCTTTCACACGCTGACATATCTTTGCAAACACTTCGCGCTTGATACCATCATGTAAACGGTAGCGCTGATCTGGGCAATCCACACATTGCGTATGTACCTCACATAAGTGTTGATAAACCGGCCGATGACCACAAGATACACGCAACCTATCTAACACATCATGCAAATCTTTCTTTGGCAAAGAATATAAGGCTTTTCCATGATAAGTACGGATGATGTGCAAATGGAATACATACAAATACAAATCACAGGAACGTTTTTCCGTCACCTTATCACTAAGATCGACCAAACATTCCCAGGTGATAGGCATACGAAGTGCATGGATCACAGGGCATGAATTGCCTAACTCATCAGCCCACTTAGCCAATGTCGGCACATCCCAAAACGCATGAGGATGCAATGCATGCAATGGATGTTGCGTAAACACAAGACACAACATGACTTTATCCAACAAAACAGAAGACTCAATATCAGAAAGGCGCTTTTTCGCGCCCAACAATTGCTGATAAAGCATAGACATCACATCAAAACTACCCGGACAGTGATGAATGAACCGATCCGTTAACAATAGCCATAATTTGGTGTACTGCGCATCCGTCGCACGCAGCTTCGCAATCAGACGACTGAAGAAAAGAAAGCGATGCTTGTGTGTTGCATCTAAATGCGTCAACATCACTTCCACAGCATGCCGTACCATATCAGCATGGTAAGGACTGTCTTTGAATAAAACGCTCAGTGTTATTAATGGTTGACCTAACGCATACACATGCTGATCTTCAATAGCTTTTTCCTGTAAAACAAGCAAACCTTTGGCAAAATCTTTTAAAAAACCACACTGCGATTCCCAATCAAATGCAGACAGCACTTCAACACTCGATTGACTGAACAATGGAAACATTTCCCACCAATCAAAGCGTAACATCGCATTCACACAGAGAGGATACACATCAACACGCTGCAATAAATCAACTGTATCGCCCGCTAAGGGTAATAATTGCGCCTGCGTAACTAACGCCTTTGCCTTTGCTTGATTGTTTTGATCTTGATACAGTGCCGACCACAAAGGCATCACACCAAGGTGTTCATGATACGGTTCAAAAAGCTTCAATATCCTAGCATGATCATCACTGACCTCTTCTTGATTCATTAACCACACAAAGCATGATCTAGCAATCAGCCTAAGTGCTTTCCTTTTGTCACAATCTTCTGACACTGTTGCGAACGCTTTAGGCAGCCATACTGTCAGCCAAGCTATTAACGGTTCACGCCATCGCACAACATAATGATCATCATGCCAGATGAAATGAATCAAATAATACCATATGTCTGGATCATGACTTTGCTCACCGAGATATTTTTCAGCCCATGCTTCACAGGCCTCTAAACAATCAAATTGATGCAAACATAATAGCAAAGCATAGGGTTTACGAGCAGGCTGCGCTAAACACCACGCTTGCAACCGCTGAATGGCCTGTGGTGATAAAGTACTGAAAAAGCGAGACGATGCTAATTGCAGTACATTGTACAACTTATCATCCATCTGCGAGGATCCTGAGGGAAATAATGAGCAAAAAACCGTTTCATCTTCAAGAAAAAAGAGTCGCATGACGTCATTCATCAAAGGCAATAAATGAGGGTTGGCTAGTAAATGATCTCGCGCCCGAGTAGCATCCTTTTGCACCACAACAGGCCCCACTCTCATCATCACATCCCAAAAATATGACTCACGATAACAAGATGGCTCACATCGCTTTTCCCATAAGTACCAAAAAATCGACATGGTTTCTGGCGTAGCATGGGCTGCCATACGTAATGCACTGCGCCAATACAAGGTCGGCGCAACCCATGCCTCACCATGGATAACAATCAGTGGGTCAAACAACTGCCTTAAGGATGTATCTTGCAGTTTACATGCTAAAATTTGCGTCAATGTATTGATCACAAGTGAGCGACAGTGACTATCACATGATGGATTATCTGACCATAGCAATGCCATATTCTTAGGCGTTAACTGACTGATATCATGAGAAATCAAAACCATATATAACACAGGCTGATCGCGTAAGGGTTGGCTTTTGATCCAAGGCAATATCGAGGGACGGTCAAACAAACGCACACACAAGTGATCGATCAACTGTTTAACACAGGGCGCCTCTTGAATCATGCGCTGATAAAGTGCACGTTGATACAAAGACAACTCAGCACTACGATGGCTTGATCTGTGTTGTTTAGCGTCCATACTTTCTCCAGCATTTAAACCTAATGAATTATGCTAACTTAACAATCGACGTCGATCTTTGGGATCAATGAGCAGTGCTTTCACTGCATCGATACGATAACCATCTTGACATACCACGTCATCACACAGTGCTTTTCCTAAGAAACCCATCGTATAAACTTCTTTTGGAAAATCTAGATATGCTCGAATGTCCGCGATGGTATAAGACCGTGGGACACAGATAGCAAACACATAGGTTTCTCCTGGTGTTGGCATCCATGCGATGTCAATGACTTTATTGGCCATACTTCTTATCCGCTCTTTGACAAAAGGTGGCCACAAGCTCATTACTGACCTTTAAAAATACTGGAAGGAATAATGCACTCAGCCATTGCGATGATAGTTGAAAGGCAAAATCAAGTTTGATATGACAGCCGCCGCCTTCCAAGGCTTCAAAATACCAATGACCTGCCAAATGATCAAAAGGCCCAGAATGAAGCGTGACTTGAATAGCATGCGGTGCTTCTAAAATATTACGCGTCACCACACGCTGTTCAATACCTTTGAACCCAAAAGTAAGCGCGCCTATTTGATGATGCTCATCCGTTTCTAGCACCTCACTGGCAACACAATAAGGCACAAACTCATGGTACAGCGCCACATCATGGACTAAATCATACATCGATGTCGCAGAGTAAAGCACCCAAGCTTCTTTATGAATGGTTTGCATCGCAGTTCCTCTCATTTTATACTAAAGAGCACTCCTATCTTAGCAAAGCTTATGGCAAAAAAACACATATCATCTACAAGCATTGCAAATAACCCACGTGCACGCCACGATTATCATATTTATGAGCAGTTCGAGGCAGGGCTTGTATTGCAAGGATGGGAAGTGAAAGCACTGCGTCAAAAACGAGGACAAATCAAAGAAAGTTATGTCATTTTACGTCGCGGGGAAGCCTGGCTCGTCCATGCACACATTAGTCCATTACTCAGCACATCAACGCATCATGACATTGATCCACTACGCAGCCGAAAACTGCTCTTAAGCAAGAAACAGCTAAGCACACTGCAACAAGCTGTCTCACGCAAAGGCTTCACTACCGTTGCCTTATCACTTTACTGGTCGAAACAATGGGTCAAACTAAAAATCGCACTGGCCAAAGGTAAAAAACAACATGACAAACGGCAAGCCGACAAAGAAAAAACCTGGAAAAGAAACCAAGAAAGAGTGCTTAAAAATCACTAAAAATAATCAGGAGCCTAAAACATGAATCAACCCATTGCCTGGCAGGAAAAATCCCCCCTTGGACTCTCTTATTTTGGTCTGGTGACTTTGATGATCTTGCTGGTTGCCTTGTCACTCTTGCCTGGTGATAACGTTACGCCACTACTGCCTCTCATGGAACAAGCATTTGACACATCAAGTAATACCATTCAACAAGTCGTGAGTTTTTATTTACTAGCATTAGGCATAAGCCAAATATTTCTAGGTATAGCCAATGCCTCTTACTCATCCCACCGACTATGCATGATCATGACCACCATCTTTGGACTTGGCAGCTTCATGATCAGTATTACACACTCCATTTATGTTGTATTTTTGGGCCGCATACTTCAGGGTATTGGTGCTGCCAACTGCCTCGTACTTTCACGCATCTACCTACAAACCTTTTTTCCTAGCAATCAACACATGACACAAGTTTCTAGCTATTGCATGATAGCGGTATCCATGACTGTCGCCATAGCGCCATTCATCGCTGGCATCATTGCAAGCATACTAACTTGGCAGGCCAACTTTACGCTGCTTGCCCTAATATGCCTATGCTTGGTACTCTTTTTCTACCGTTGTGTCACCCCCTACCCTACTCAAACCACACAACAATCCTTAACCGATTTAATCAAACACCATCTTGCACTATCCACCTTCATACGATTTACCACCATGACTGGCTTATGCCTTGCTTTTATCATGATCTATTACACACTGTCCCCTTTTATTCTCAGCAAACTATGCCATCTTCCTGTGTACTGGGTAGGCACGTTAAACGCCTTGTCTGGCATTCCCATATTCTTCGCTTCACGATTAATTTGCTGGGCACAGACACGCTATGGCACAACAAATTATCAATTTTTACAATATGGTTTACTGCTTATGCTAGGCGGTGCACTATGCATCTTCATACCGAGTTTATTTAACATCCTCACCCCCTGGGTCATTGTACCCCCTTACCTTATCAGTGTGCTCGGCACCTCACTGCTTTTTCCAAATACTTTTATTATGGCCATGAAAGAAGTCAAAAGCCCGGCTATTGCCAGTGGCTTATATGGTAGTATTCAGTTTTTAATTGCCTCGTTGATTAGCTTTCTAAGCAGTTTAGCCCCAGACACATCACAAAAACCATTAGGTATTTGGCTGATCATCATTTGCTTATTGATTGCTTATCTCCTAAAGGGACATAGACGCTAAGCATCCTGTGTGTTACCATTCAATCATGGGGGCGTAATTGGATTCGACCTTGGTCGTAGCGCTTAGAGGTGCATGCCGAGCTGGCAGATCACTCGTACTATGAGCTGCAAACCAATAGTTGCCAATAAACGCAACAACGGTCGCCGTGTGGCTGCCAACTTAGCTTCTTTTAAAGAAGCTGACGTCGCAGTCGCCGCTTAAGGCTACCCCATCATGTAGGCGGTGCTTGTCCAACCTGCAATATGATGGTCACCTTTAGACAAGATCGCAAGATGGTGTGCTCTACACCATCTCGCTAAAACTTTCAGAGCTGGCATGGTTGTTTTCCTGTCAGTCGGAGCCGATCATGCGAGACTTGAAGACTCGACTAAGCATGTAGAGCTGAAAGTAAAACCCCAAGGGACGCGGGTTCGACTCCCGCCGCCTCCAAATAACCCTTGATTTTTTCAACAAGCTAGGCTAGTGTTTGTAGGAGGTTTGTGTGGTTTCATGTAAACTCTAGCTAGGAGACAACGCACAACACCCATAGTCCGATAGGAGGATGATTTTAGATGTCAGATAAAATAACAGGTACTGTGAAATGGTTTAACGAAAGCAAAGGCTACGGTTTTGCTTCACGTGAAGGAGGTCCAGACGTATTTCTACATTTCACCAATATCATGGGTAGCGGCTTTCGCACACTACACGAAGGACAACAGATTACATTCGTTGAGTCTGAAGGCAAGAAAGGCCCACAAGCTGAACAAATTGAGGTTGTTTCCTAAACCATACATTGAAGTGCCTATTGCCTACCTTCTTTGTCAATAGGCACTTTTTGTATCATGACTAAACTTCTTATTATCACGGGTGAATTATCTGGAGATTGCCATGCCGCTCGTTTAGTCGACGAGCTTCACCAATCTCACCCCGATCTTGAAATCCATGCGCTTGCTGGTCCTGCTTTACGTCAACGACGTGTTCATGCCTTTGCGCACATTTCATCATTAAACTGCATGGGTGTTTTCGATGTGCTGCTTGCATTGCCTCGTATTCTTAAGGTGTGGTTTTATACACTCTATTACTTATACCAACTACGCCCACAATGCTGCTTATTGGTAGATAGCCCCGCTTTCAACCTACCACTGCTACAATGGGCCAAACGATTTAGCCAACATGTTATTTACTACATAGCCCCTAAAACATGGGCACATGGCGCTTCACGTAACACAGTATTAGCCAAACATGTCTCACTATTGGCAGTCATTTTTCCTTTTGAAAAACATTACTTCACATCCATACCTACTTGCTATGTTGGCAACCCTCTTTACCAACAAGCACTGCCTCATCCTAACCAAAAAACCGCCCAAAAAGCCCTATCTCTACCCCCTAAAAAAATCATTGCCTTACTACCAGGCAGCCGACCTGGCGAGGTGAAACGTTTACTTCCGATCCTTATTAAAACAATCGATGACCCAAGCATTGACACCCACCATACCCATTTCATCCTACCCGTTGCACCAAGCATTGATTTGACTGAAATCAAAGCACAAACAAAACCTCATCCCATCGAACTCACCACAGAACCCGCCATCGCTGTCATGCAAGCCGCTGACCTTGTGGTGGTCGCATCTGGCACTGCCTGCCTTGAAGCTGCACGCTGCTTAACCCCCATGATTGTGATTTATCAAGTGCACCCTTTCACCGCATGGATCGCTAAACACAAACTGACCATACCATGGGTCAGCCTTCCAAATATTTTAATGCAAAAAGAGATTGTACCCGAATTACTTCAAACAGCACTGACCCCCGAACGATTAAGACAAACCATGGAAAACCTTAGCCCTTATCAAGCAACCTGGCAACAACAAAAACAAGCATTGCAGCAATTGTATACTCAGTTTACAATAAGTCACACATCATTAGCAGGGGCCATCGCCCCTTACTTGGAAAATAAGCATGACAGTCATCACGATTAAATACCTTGGCGCTATCAGTATTTTCTTGATCTCCCTACTGCCTGGGTGGCTTATCTTTCGACGACCTCATCAACGTTATCAAAAAAATGCCCTCCATCAAGCATTAGCGCGCGGCTTATTTTTTGGACTGGCCCTGTTTGAGCTCATTCCCGCCATGATTGCGATTGATCCTACTGCCCATTGGCCTATGATTGCGTGCGCCATGAGCTTTACTTTACTCTTATGGATGGAACACCTTGGCCCACAAAAAGGCTTGGCAATGATCAGCTGTTTGACCCTAGCAATACACTCCTTTTTTATGGGAAGCGCCATGGGTTTTAGCCTTACCATGAATGCCACCCTTTTCTTATTTCTTGCCATTATACTCCATAAGTTCCAAGAAAGTTTTGCACTGGCCCAACTGCTTGCTGACAAAAAAATTAACCGACCCTGGGTGTGGTTTATTGGCTTCGCCCTAACGACACCGCTAGGCATCTTGATGGCAACATTCATTGGCTTACCTTCCCAAAGTCACTCACTGATCGCCGAAAGCACACTCGGTTGCAGCGCAGGCGCTTTGCTTTATCTTGGCACACTGCATGGTTATTTACCTAGCGGCAACGAGAAACGACAATGCTGCAACCAAACGGCATTTCTTGGTTTTATACTGGGCGTACTCAGTGTCAGCGCGCTTCTCTTACTCCACCCACACTAAACATCCGTTGGCTGACCATGGAATACCCAAGTTGATTCATCGGATAAACTTGGCTGAAAGCTATACCCAAGTGCGCTGAAATGCTGTATATCTTGTGGATCCTGACATTGATTTTCTGCGATATAACGTAACATTTGTCCTCTGGCCCGCTTCGCAAGCACGCCAATCACGCGCCAAGCATCACGTCGATAATCTTTAAAAACAGGGGTAATCACAGGCCCAGACCAATAAGGTATGATCGCATCAGCATAAGCTTTTGATGCCAAATTGATCACAACACGGATATCATGCCCCTGAAGATAAGCCACTAATTTATCAGACCAAAACTTAGCCAAACGAAGTTCATTGACAGGTGTGGTCATTTCAAGTCGATAAGGACAAATACGATCCATCGGCCTTAATAAACCATAAAGACCCGAAACAATGCCAAGATACTTTTGTAAGTAACACAACGCGTTCTTATCCAATGAATCTGGATTCATGGCACGATACACATCCCCTTGATACGCACTTAAGGCTGAAACACCATAGGATAATTGATGGAAATTATCTGACTGAAAAGAAGCATAGGCTTGTTTTGCAAGCTCATGGTTGATGGCCAATAAGGACGCAAGCTCTTCCACAGACTTTTCTCGCATCTGGGCAACAATACAGGCTGTCTCTTCTTGAAATAACCGCTCACTTCCCATCAACACAAAAGGATCCTCATCAAATTGCTGACGCTTAGCAGGAGAAAGAATAGTAAACATGATGTTTCTCAGTGAGACCCATGTCACTATAGAAAAAAATGGCGCTTGACTCAAGCTAACCTAACTCAACAGGGTCTATCTCAAAAACCCACTGCACCTTAGCATGGGCATTTTTTTCTAAAAATCGCACACCTGTCTCCACACTCTGGTGCAATACTGCGCGGTGTATGGCATGTAACCAAATCCAGTACTGATACTTACCCGCTTTACGAGCAATACGTTCAGGAAATGGTCCAACTACCTGACAACCAAGACTTTCACATGTTTTTTGACACGCCTGCCACTGCTGAAAAAAACACTGCCAAGCTTCTTGCGAGATCACGGAGATACGTAACACGGCAGTTGATTGATACGGCGGCAAACATGCTTGCTTGCGCTGCGTCATCAACCATGTGGCTAACCCATGATAGCCTTTGGTTAAAATATGCGCCCAAAAAGGATGCTCAGGCTGATGTGTTTGGATCATCACAGCCCCCTCACCTTGACGCCCAGCTCGCCCTGCCACTTGCCACACCATTTGACCAAGCGCTTCTAGGGCAAAGACATCACTACTATACAATTGAGCATCCGCATCTAACATGGCCACAAAGGTTAATCCTGGCCAATCATGGCCTTTTGCAATCATCTGTGTTCCAATGATCATCTGAATCTTACCTTGGCGAATACGAGACAAAGTTTTCACCAAATTTTTGGATGTTGACATCGTGTCTCGATCCAAACGTGCTATCTCAATAGAAGGATAGGCTTCACGCATCATCGCCTCTACTTGCTCTGTCCCCAAACCCACATCACCAAGCGCACCTTGTTCACAGCAAGGACATTGCTTAGGACGATGACTCTGATGCCCACAATGATGGCATAATAAGCGGCGATCGAAATCATGATAAGTCATGGGCACATCACAATGTATGCACGCTGCTGAATAACCACAGTGATGGCACATCAATACAGGTGCATAACCTCTGCGATTAAGAAAAATCATCACTTGCTCACCTGCCTCTAAACGCTTATCTAATTGAGCTTTCAGTGGTGCAGACATTCCTTTGGCTATTTTTTGTGCCCGCATATCCACAAGCTGTATCGGTGGCAAACCTGCTTGACTGATCCGCTTTTTTAAATACACGCCTGTCATTTTTCCGGTCTCAACACGATGGATTAATGACAAGGAAGGTGTTGCCGTCCCAAGCACAATCGGACAGTTTTGTTGTTTTGCACGCATCATCGCCACATCAATGGTTTGATAACGCAATGATGACATTTGTTTAAAAGAACGATCATGTGCCTCATCCACCACAATCCCCTTCAAACAAGCAAAAGGAAGAAACACAGCAGATCGTGTGCCTACAATCACATCCACTTGTTTGGCACGTACTTGGGCCCATAAATCAAATTGTGCAGCCGGTGTCAAATGAGAGTGCCATGCCGCAACGTGCGCATCACAGGATGACGCAAAACGCGTGAGGGTTTGCTCTGTTAAACCAATCTCTGGAATTAAAACCAAGACCTGCCCACCCTGTTTGACTAGGGTACTCACCCAAGCACAATACACTGCGGTTTTACCACTCCCTGTCACACCATCTAACAAAAACGCTTCGTATTGATCCGCTACCATCACACGATCTACCACAGCTTGTTGCGCCTCTGTCAACCTATGTAAAGTAGGCGTATGATCCTGTCGCGCCATCGCACAAGGCTGAAAAGAGAGATAGCCCTTATCCACCATAATCTGCATACTTCGTGATGAAATATCGTGCATGGCCAATAAAGAACTATGCAAAGACTTTACTTGCTTCAAACACTGCACGATGTGTTTTTGCACCTTTGTGCATGTGCTTGGTAACTTGTCGTGCAAGGTATCTACTAAAGTGTAAACACCACCTAATTTTGCTTGATGTGACGATGACCAAAGCAAACGTGGCAAGGCAACTTTTAACGTTTGACCGATAGGCCAGTGATAATACTTCGCCATGGCGTCAATCCAATCGATATAGTCTGACGCTAATGATCGATCGACTAAATGCGCATGCACAGTTTTCAATGGCGTATCAAGCGCTGAAATAATATCAACATCAATCACATAAGCCAACCGCGTGGAACGACCAAAAGGCACTGAAACACAGCTCCCTCGTTGGATCGCCCACACAGATGGGACTAAATAATCATAAAGCTCACTTTGATGCGCTAAAGGGAGTGCAACACGAATACAACGCACATCCTCTTTTAACATCATGCACCATAACGTTGAACCAAGTAAGCAAAGACAGCACGTAAGCCCTGCGCCTCCCCTCCTTCTGGTCGACCTGGTAAAGTGCGTGTATTTGCCGCCATCAAATCAAAATGCACCCACGCCTGTTTGGGATCAACAAACTGCCCTAAGAAAACAGCTGCCGTAATAGCACCACCATAACCTGTTTTTGCACAGTTTGTACAATCCGCCAGGGTACTTTTTAACATGGCGCGATAAGGCTCGTAGAGTGGCAAAGGCCAGATAGGGTCATAGGTTTTATTACCATGCTGACTCAAAGCATGCTGCAGCGCCTCTTGTCGTGTAAAGAAGGCGGGGATGTCGGGTCCCATCGCAACACGTGCCGCCCCAGTCAACGTCGCAAAATTAATCAATAAGTCGGTGGGTGTCTCTGTGGCATAGGTGAGTGCATCACATAAGATCATCCTGCCTTCTGCGTCGGTATTATCGATCTCAACCGTTAAACCTGATCGTGTTTTGATAATATCGCCTGGCCGATAAGCATTGGCATCACAGGCATTTTCCACGGCGGGAATCAGCAAACGAAGTGACAAGGGTAATTTGGCCTGCACACATCGCAAAAATAGACCAAGTGCATGCGCAGCGCCCCCCATATCTTTCTTCATGTCTCGCATACCGATCGCTGATTTAATATCTAAACCACCAGAGTCAAAACAAACGCCTTTACCTACTAAGGTGACGGTTGGATGATCTGGATTACCCCAAGTGGCTTCAATAAGACGGGGTGCCTGTGGTGCGGCACGACCTACGGCATGGATAGCAGGAAAATTGCGATCCAGCAAATCCTCAATCACTGTCACGGAAACATCATAAGGACTTAAACAAGCATGCACAGTTTCCGCCAAGGTAGCAGGATTTAAATCCTCTGCAGGCGCATTAATCAAATCTCTCACGAGAAAAATACTTTGATGCCAATCTTGCACATGGGATAACACATGATCTGACACACTATCAGGCACCACAAGTTCAGGCCATCTTTTTGCTTCGCCTTTGGAACGATACAAACGGTTTTCATAACAAGCTAAAGACCAAGCTAACAAACATGGTTCCCATCGAATTGATGGAATATCAAGTGTATAAAGGCCATAAGGCAACTGACTTGGCAAAGATGATAATGTCCAAAAATCATCCCAATCAACACCGCACACAACACGTTGCAAGGCCCCTGACTCTGACAGAATTATCACAAAACTACCTGGTTCTGCCTGAAAATTATAGGTCTCTAACCAAGCCAATTCATGGGCGCTCAATGCATAGGACTTTGCTTCCCAATCTGTTTTAGTTAGGCATATAATCGGACAAATCTCTTCATTGTCTTTGGCCCGACGAAATGTGACTGATTGCTTTGTTAACATGGACAAATCTCCCTTTGTCTTGGCTTGATGATATGGTGAGGCACGGAACCAAACAAGTCAAGTAATCTCTTCAATGCTGAGGTAACATAAAAACGCATTACGCTGAGAAAATATGCGCCACCCACACGTGATGCTGAATCACTGGCTTATGATAAAAATAAAAATAAAACAACATTAAAAAACATAGTTTAACAACAATAAGGCCTATAATATGACATTGATCACGGGTTAAATCGATCATGTAAATAACATCCTAATACAAAACTCACACCTAACCCAGTCAACAAACCAATCACAGCAATGATGAAATACATCACTTACTCCTCATTAATAGTACACACGATCATTGGCCAACACCTCTTCACGACTGAGTGTTTCTTTCTTGCCCCAGAACACAGAAAAAGTAAACAGTTTATAAAACATGGTAAAACCCATGAGCACAGTCGCAATGAAAAACATAATATTTAAAGCATAATGATTGGCTACCCCATTCCACATCGTCACACTGTGCGCAGGGAAGGAAGAAGAGGGAATTAAAAAAGGAAATAATGTCACACCAATGGATACGATCAGCCAAGCGACAGTGGCAGCATTCGCATAAAAGCAAATACGAGCCTTGTTGATATAATTACAGAACATACTTGTACACCATGATATGGTAAAAAAGAACAAGGCAAATCCTTTCCAAGGGTAGGTAATATAACTTTTCATCCAACCACCGACCGAGCGAATCACTTCCTCACTATGAACCATCGGCAATTGTTGTGCGGTATCAAAGACTTCAAGCTGATAACCAGGTATTAAGAAAAACAAATACAAGCCAACAACCGTCATCAATAGTGATAAAATAGCACCGGTATAACGATGCATCAGTTGCGCCCATGCGCGTAGCTCACCCGTTGTTCGACGAAATAAAAAACTCGCGCCATGCATCATAATCATCACAACCGAAGCCAAGCCACACAATACACTGAATGGCGAGAAAATTAAGGCAAAAGGACTGCCGTCAAAAACTAGGCGTTGCGTGTAATTCATAAAATGAAGTGGCACACCTTGTAACACACTGCCCAAAATAGCACCAAAAAAGAAAGTAGGCACAACCGCACTCCACCACAATGCCCAATCCCATGCCCGCCGCCATTTTGCACTGGCCACTTTACCACGGTAATCATACCCTGTTGGGCGCAAAAAAAATGCCACAATAATAAAGGCCATGGGTAAATAGAAAAAAGATAAGGCTGCAGCATACACTACTGGCCAAATCACAAAAAGGCCTCCACCTGCAAACACAATCCAAGATTGATTGCCATCCCAAGTAAACCCACTGGCATTAAGCGCAACACGTTGATCTAACTCATCTTGAATAAAAGGCAGATAAATCGTCACCCCTAAATCATACCCTGCTGTCATCGCATACATGACAAACACCATGCCTATACCTAACCACCATGCGATTTTCAGAAAAGCATAGTC
Organism: Coxiellaceae bacterium; assembly: GCA_902601155.1. Classification (GTDB taxonomy): domain Bacteria; phylum Pseudomonadota; class Gammaproteobacteria; order Comchoanobacterales; family Comchoanobacteraceae; genus CACKMC01. Next base: position 34,828 of record CACKMC010000007.1, read on the forward strand.
TAATAAAATCATTGCGCTGACTCCACTTTTTCAAAATGATAACGATTGAGGCCAAGACTGCTAGGGCCTTTTCGCCCAATACGAAACATCAACCATAATTCAACAATCAGCAAACCAGAATAAAATAAAACGTAGAGTACCAAGGTTGTTAACACGGAATTCACTGACAAGGAAGAAACCCCCATATACGTTGGAAGAATAGAATGAATCACCCAAGGTTGACGACCTATCTCAGACAACATCCAACCACACCAAGCAGCCACGATAGGTAGAGGTATGGCAGCCGTGCATAATCGAAGAAAAAAACGATGATTCACAAGACGCTGTCTGATCGAAAGATATAAACCCCGAATAAATAAAAACCCAAGCACGCCCCAAATTCCTATCATAATCCTAAATGTAAAGAAACATACCATCACATTAGGAATACTGGCACGCACAGCTTTCTCAAGTGCCTCGGCTTTAATGGGCGCCACAAGATCAGATTGAAAATGTTTTAAAAGGAAAGCATAGCCCATATGCTTGCGGTTAGTCTCGTAAATCGAATACGTTCGTTTACCCGCTTGACCAGAACGAATAATCTGAATGGCACGATAAGCTTTCACACCTGATATAATACGATCTCGGTTAATTGCCATCAAAGGCTTTAAGCCAACTACTGTACCCGATAATGACTTAGAAATAATAAGACTGAGCATGTAAGGAATTTCTACACTGGCATGATTAGTCTGTTTTTTTTGATCTGGAAACGCAAATGCAACCCAAGAAGCTGGTGCTTTCTGAGTGGTCCACTGCGCTTCAATGGCTGCCAGTTTTTCAGGCTCAACACGTGCATCTAAAATACCGTTTTCATCACCAAAATAAAACACTAACACCCAAGCAATGCAACCAAATGCTGCGGCTAATACAAAAGAACGTCTTGCAAATAAAATGTCGCGCCTTTTCAGTAAATAATAAGCACTAATCCCCATGACAAACACCGAACCGGCAACAAAGCCACCTGATGCGACATGGCCGATACGAACCTGTGCTAATTCATTTTGGTAAAGTGCTAAAATACTCTTGAGGTGCACAAGAAAATGAACATAATCAAACTCTGTGGCAACAGGATGCTGCATCCAACTATTGGCTGATAATATATTCACAATCGACAAAGAAGCCCCAAGCGCCATACAGCAAGTGACCGCAAAATGCTGTTTTTGTGTCAGGCGATCCCAGCCAAAGAAAAACAAGCCAAACATCGTCGCTTCTAGCATAAATGCTGTGATACCTTCTATCGCCAAAATCGGACCAAAACTATCGCCGATAAGATGTGAGAAAAACCCCCAGTTCATGCCAAACTCAAATTCTAAGGTCACACCACTGGCCACCCCTACTGCCACATTAATCGCCAATAGCTTGCCCCAGAACTTGACCATGTCTTGATACATCACATCCTGAGTACGCAGGTACAAGCCTTCCATCACCACAAGTAACCAAGTTAATCCCAAGGTGATCGGTACGAAAGTAAAATGAAATAATGCAGTAAGTGCAAACTGAAAACGTGAAAGATGAACTAAATCTAACAACATAATTTCCCAATAACTTATCTTACATTAACATAAGAATGTCATTTATCCAAATGGATTTTATGTCAATCTTTTCACCAAGTACTGCATGCATAGCCCAAAGCATCTGCAACCGGTTGATGGGTAATGGCACCTTGATGTACAGTTAGCCCCGCTAGAAAGCCGGCATCATCTTTCAAGGCAGACAAACCCTGAGATGCAAGCTTTAAAACATAAGGTAACGTGGCATGATTCAATGCCAATGTCGACGTTCTAGGCACCGCCCCAGGCATATTAGCTACGCAGTAATGTACAATGCCTTCTTCGATGTAAATAGGGTCACTGTGTGTCGTAGGACGGGATGTTTCAAAACAGCCGCCTTGATCAATGGCCACATCCACAAGCACACTACCTGGTCGCATATGACTCAACATTGATTTAGAAATAAGCTTAGGCGCTGCAGCCCCTGGTTGAAGCACAGCACCTACAATGACATCCACATGTGGTAATAACTGCATGAGCTCAGATTGTGTGGCATAAATCGTCTCCACTTGCCCACCAAATTGCACATCAAGCTCTCGTAGACGAGACAATGAGCGATCCATGATCAAAGTCGTTGCCCCCAAACCTTTAGACATGATGGCTGCGTTTGTACCCACAACGCCGCCCCCAATGACTAAAACAGTTGCAGGTCTCACACCTGGCACGCCCCCTAACAAGACGCCTTCTCCACCAAAGGATTTTTGTAAACATTGCGCAGCTGACTGAATCGATAAACGCCCCGCTACTTCACTCATAGGTGTGAGCAATGGCAAAGAACCATCTGCTGCAAAAATCGTTTCATAGGCAATGGCACTA
>CACKMC010000008.1 GCA_902601155.1 Coxiellaceae bacterium
CTCTACCACTGAGCTATTCCCGCCGCTACATAGACATTATTGGGGTTACAGATCATTTGTCAAGTAAGTCTTTGCACTTTTTAAATACATCACCATGGAATAGAGTGTAAAAAGCGTTGCAATATAAAGCAAACTGACACCAAACTTAAAAAATAAATGCTGCAAAGAAAATCCCATGAGCAGTAATGTTAATGCCAATAATTGCACACCTGTTTTGACCTTCGCAATATATAAGACACGCATCTTCATATGCTGACCAATACAAGCCATCCACTCTCGTAAAGCCAAAATAGTAATTTCTCGCCCCATCATCATGATAATCGGCAAAGTAATCCACGCCGTATGGTAATGCATCACAACCAACAAGCAGGCCGTGACAACAAGAAGCTTGTCGGCAACAGGGTCAAGAAATGCGCCAAACCTACTTGCTTGACCGTATAATCTTGCCAAGTAACCGTCAAGCCAATCTGTGCACGCTGCCAACACAAATACAGCGGTTGCAAAATAAAAGTGATGATGAAAATTGATCAAATAACAAACAATCAATAAAGGTATGAGCATCACCCGAAACCAAGTAAGCTGATTAGGTGTCACCACAATAAATCCTTTGAAATAAGTTTATGTTAACATGAATAGACGCATACACAAGCTAGGTACGAAAAAAATCATAAATCACCGCGGCTAATCGCGGCCCTACCCCCTCTACCTGCTGCAAAGCATCGATGCTCGCCAATTTAACTTGCTTCAAACCACCAAAGTGCGTCAATAAACGTTGCCGCATCGCGGGCCCTACCCCATCAATACTCTCTAAATCACTACGCAAGCGCTGTTTCACACGGTGATGTCGATGCCAACGACCAGCGTGCTCATGGGCAGCATTGCGAATGCGCTGAAGAAGATGGCTTAGCGGGTCTGTGGCACTGAGGCTAAACCAAGAAGACCCAGTATAATAACGCTCTTGGCCAGCAAGCCGTTTTGAGCTTTTTGCCATCGCGATAACCGTCATAGACAATTGAAGTTCCATCAAAACATCCGATACAACACCCCATTGCCCTTTGCCTCCATCAAGCAGCAAGACTTCAGGCAAGGCTTGGTTATGTTTCAGACGCCCCAAAAGAAAGCGAGAAACCGTCTCTCGCATCGCATCATAATCATCTCCCTCATTCTTCGTCAGACGATAATGTCGATGGCCACTTTTTATCGGGCCTTGACGATCAAATAATACCACAGCACCGACCACCTCTCTGCCAGCCGTATGGCTATTATCAAAACATGCGATGAGATACAGCGTAGATGGAAAATAGGTCGATTTTTCTAGCAGGGTCCAAGGCCATTCAGCTATTTGACTTTGTTGCAGTACTTTCTTTTGCGCTTGTTTCATCCATTTTGCCGCCACGCCCCGCATAGGCTGCTTAATATACATGGCATGCGCACGGTGAACGGATAAAGCACGTGTCACAGATGCCTGATTGGTAATCACCTCTTCAGTCAATAAAACTGCCGGCCATTGATTACGCGCATGATCAGACAAATACGCTTGACAGATATACTGCTCTAAGACACTGGCTTTGTCACAATCTAAACGATGTTGTAAGCTTTGATAATGAGTATGGACAATTTGACCATCACGCACCCACAACACACACACTAACCACGACGTTCCCTGTAAAGACGCCGCAATCACATCACAATGCTTTGATTCATCACTACAAATACTGTCGCCATACAATTGATGCAGACCTTGAATCAAGTCACGATAATATGCGGCCTTTTCATAAGCAAGCGCTTTGGCAGCCTCTGTCATTTTAGCTTGACAAAATGACAGTACTTCTTGTGTTTTACCCAGTAAACAATCCATCGCCATCTGCACATCTTTTTGGTAATCTTTCTGCGCAATATGACCAACACAAGGCGCTGAACATCGCTTAATCTGGTATAACATACATGGGCGTATTCGGTTAGCAAACACCCGATCGGTACACGTACGAATTTTAAACAAACGCTGCAGAAATAAAATGGATTGTTGAAGTGCATACTGATTGACGTAGGGACCAAAATACCGCCCGGGTAAACGTCGACTACCTCGATGGCGCAAGATACAGGGATAAGGATGACGTTCATCACACCGAAGATAAGGATAACTTTTGTCGTCAACACGTAAGAGTATGTTGTATTTTGGACGATGTTTTTTGATTAAATCGTGTTCAAGTAACAAGGCCTCATCAGGCGACGCTGCCAACCATAGTTTAATGGCATGAATTTGCGAAACCAAACGCTGTGTCTTGATATCTCTTGGCTTAATATATTGTGTCAACCTTTGGCGCAACGAGTTAGCTTTTCCCACATATAACAAGGTTTCTTCCACGTCATACATAAGATACACCCCCGCGTCGCGTGGGGCGTTTTTCGCAAACTCACTGAGATTAAACGGTTTCACTTTCCGTCAAAAAGTTATCAAGCACACCATGCCTTACTGCAAGCAAAGCAAGCTCCACATCATTATTGATCTGCAGCTTTTCAAATACCCGATAGCGATAACTATTCACCGTCTTAGGACTTAAACAAAGACGATCAGCAATCGCTTGGACCTTTTGACCACGACTGATCAACATTACCACTTGCAACTCCCTTTCTGACAACTGATCAAAAGGCGATGCATTGTCATCTGTCAGATGCTTAATAGCAAGTTGACTGGCTATTTTGGTGCTAATATAACGTTGACCAGCACAAACCGCTTTGATCGCACGATTCACGTCTTTGACAGAAGCATCTTTGGTAAGATAACCGTAGGCACCAGCCTGTAATAAACGTGAGGGGAAAAGATTATCCTCACAAACAGTGATCACAATAATTTTTAAATTAGGATCAATACGCAACAGACGTTTTGTGGCTTCCAAACCATCCATATGCGGCATCTTGATATCCATCAGCACCACATCAGGCACTTCTTGGCGAACTGACTCAATAGCCTCTTCACCCGATTTGAGTTCGGCAATCACCTCTATATTTATAGATTCTAATACCTGTTTCAACCCTGCTCTGACCAGCTTGTGATCATCAACAATCATCACTTTAATGGACATAAAAGTCTCCTGACTCATTATTCTTATCGCAATCGGAGAGACAGGGATTCGAACCCTGGGAGGGGGGGTGCCCCTCAACGGTTTTCAAGACCGCCGCTTTCGACCACTCAGCCATCTCTCCTTACCAGTGATTAAATCACAAAGGCTAAGGAATCGCAACTAGGCACTACGACTTTTTCAAAGGCGTCAACAACAAATGAATTTGTTTTCCCTCTATTTTTGGCGCTTGATCTACCGATGCATATTCAACCAAATCATGTAAGAATTTTTGTATCATTTGGAACCCAATATCCTGATGCGCCATTTCACGACCACGAAAACGTAATGTAATCTTCACTTTATGACCTGATTCTAAAAAAGCAATTGCACGTCGCAACTTGACATCATAATCACCATCACCTGTCATAGGCCGTATTTTGACTTCTTTGACTCTTTGCTTACTCTGTTTTTTCTGCACTTGTTTTTTTTTGATTCTTAAAACGATAGCGCCCATAATCCATTAATCGGCAAACTGGCACAGGTGCGTTGGGGGAGACTTCAACAAGATCCAATGTAGCTTTTTCAGCCAACACCAATCCCTCGGCCACAGTCATATCGCCCAGGGCTTTTCCCTCTTCATCAATCACTTTAATGAGTGATGCCACAATTTCCTTGTTAGCTCTTAATTTTTTACTGATAATTGCTCTCCTTTAGTACAATGCGCTTGCAAATACGCTGTCAGCTGATCAAACGACAAACCACTTAGCTGTTCACCTGCCTGAGTTCGTATCGATACCTCGGCTGATGCCTGCTCACGTGAACCACAAATCACTAACAACGGCACACGCTTTAACGTATGCTCACGAATTTTATAACCAATTTTTTCCTGACGCAAGTCAGTCTCTACACGCCACCCACCTTTTTGCAGATGAGCGACCACAGATTCCGCATAACTGGCAGTATCTAATGACACATTCATCACAACAAGCTGAACCGGCGCTAACCACAAAGGCAATTTGCCTGCCGTTTCTTCCAACAAAATAGCCATAAAACGCTCAATCGAACCAAGCATGGCCCGATGCAGCATCACCGGCACTTGCTTGCTACCATCCGAGGCAACATAACTCGCACCTAAACGCTTGGGCATCGAAAAATCCAGTTGAACCGTACCACATTGCCATAAACGGCCAAGGCAGTCTTTCAAAGAAAAATCGATTTTAGGGCCATAAAAAGCCCCCTCTCCTGGCAAACATATCCACGGCAACCCTGTCGCATTTAAAGCACGCTCTAACGCCTGCTCAGCATGATCCCAGGTCTCGTCATCCCCCACTCTTTGTGCGGGACGGGTGGATAAATTTAATTGAAGATCGGTAAAACCAAAATCTTGATAAACACTTTGTGTTTGTTGAATGAAGGCCAAGATCTCCGCTTCAATTGATGATTCTTCACAAAAAATATGGCCATCATCTTGTACGAATGAACGCACCCGCATCAAACCATGTAATGCCCCAGAAGGCTCATCACGATGACAGCACCCAAATTCTGCCAAACGTAGCGGCAATTGATGATGACTCTTTAACCCTTGCTTGAAAACCTGGACATGACAAGGGCAGTTCATCGGCTTAATCGCCGATACTGCATCATCATTGCGACCTTCTACAATAAATATTTCATCTGAAAACTTATCCCAATGGCCAGATTTTTCCCACAAACTTCGGTTCACTAATTGAGGCGTATGGATTTCTTGGTACCCAAATGTTCGGTACTTGTCACGAAGATACTGCTGAATCAATTGATACAAAGTCCAACCGTTTGGATGAAAAAAAGGCATGCCTGGCGCTTCTTCTTGCAAATGAAACAAGTTCATTTGTTGTCCCAATAACCGATGGTCCCTCTTTTTCGCTTCTTCTATGCGCGTCAAATACGCTTTCAAATCTTCACGTGTCGCCCAAGCCGTACCATAGATACGTTGCAACATGGGCTGACTCTGATCACCTTGCCAATAAGCACCGGATACCTTGGTTAACTTGAACGCTTTAAGTTGCCCTGTATGTCGAACATGTGGGCCACGGCATAAATCTTGGAAATCACCCTGCGCATAGACAGAGATGACTTCATCATGTGGCAATGCCTCTATAATTTTGACTTTAAAGTCTTCACCCATACCCTGAAACTGAGCAATCACATCATTCCGGGGTGACTCATGACGCTTAATGACTAACTTTTCTTTGACCAAGGCCTTCATCTTCGCTTCGATCGCCGCCAAAGCTTCTTCGTTAAACCCAGGTGGATAATAAAAATCATAATAAAAACCATCTTCAATCACCGGACCAATCGTTACCTGGGCAGATGGATAGAGCTGTTTCACGGCTTGTGCAAGCAAATGTGCACAAGAATGTCGAATAATTTCGAGCCCTTGTTCACTGCTTGCAGTGATCACATCCAATTGACACGACTGATCAACCACATAACTTGCATCCTTGATTTGTCCATCAATTGACACAGCCACCATATCTTGTGCTGCACGTGGCATATATTCACGGGCAAGTGTTGCTGCAACTTGGCCTACCTCAATCGCATGGGAAACCCCATCGCGCAAAGTTAAACGTAGTGTCTCACTCATAAAAATTCCTTGAGTACAATCAGCAAAGAAATGGTAGGCACGAGTGGGATCGAACCACCGACCACCACCATGTCAAGGTGGTGCTCTACCACTGAGCTACGTGCCTACAAAACATCACCTACTATAGCAAAAACATCCACATACTTGCAAGACATAAAGTCATCGCATGACAACGGCGTCAGCCATTGACGTTTGCCAGCGAGTCTTTCTAACTTTATGCTAAGACTATGACTCATCACCAAGGATGCCTTACCATGTTTTCACACGATGTGATAGAAAAAAATGTCGCGCTAAGTCAATCGCAAATATGGTCCATGCAAATGGAATATTATCATCGAAAAACAATCAGCGCATGGGAACGCGATGTGCCCTATTTTATTACCAGCAATAATTTTATTGCGGCCCAATATGCACAAGCATACCTTGCTTTTATGAAGGACCAAAGTCAACAAGCGCATCATGATCCAAGTCAAGCATTTCACATTCTTGAACTCGGCACCGGCACAGGCACTTTTAGCTTTTACCTCCTGAATCAACTCAATCACTATCAACGTTTATTGGGCTATGATGACCTTAAATGGATCTACATCATGACAGATTTCACCCAAAATAATATTGATTTTTGGAAAAAACACCGTCAGCTTGAACCTTTTATTAGGGCAAAACAACTTGATTTTGCTCAGTTTAATTGCATCAAACCTGCACCGATTAAACTACAATTACAACAAACCACTATCCATGAAAAAAGTCTCAAAAACCCTTTGTTAGTTTGTGCTAATTATTTAATCGACACCATCCCACATGATGCCTTTTATACCCAGCAAGGCCAATTACATCTTGTTAAAACACATGTCACACAACCCAAAAAAAACAAAAAAAATCAAGATCTTTCTAAAGTAAACATCCGCTTTTCAAGACACCCAGTCTCCTCGCAACTTTACCCTAATCACCCAGATCGCAATGCTATGCTAGCGTATTACACCACACACTTAAAAAAACAGTCATTTTCTTTTACCCACGTCAGGGTTTGACACACTTGACTACCTACACACACTAGCCCCACAGTGCTTCACACTTATCACAGATAAAGGCCATAACAAATTAGCAGATTACGAAAAACAACAAAGTCTTGATTTAGTGCATCACGGCAGTTTTTCTGTCATGGTCAACTTTCATAGCTTAGGATTATGGCACCAACATCGCCAAGGCAGCGTCGCCGAGACCTCTCTCTCATCTGGCATACACACCGCCGCTTATCTCAGCTATGGAGAATGGTCCAAAAACCCTCATTTACGTCACTTCATCAACACACAATTGAACACACCGAACGTGGCTGATTTTTTCAATCTTTACCACGCCATTGCACGCGACGCCTCTCAACTAACCTTTTCTGCTGTCAGCTCATTACTGAAATTAAGTCACTACGACCCACACGTATTGGGCACTTTCTTGCCCTACTTTAACCAATATTATGGCAAATTTTCTATCAAAGAGAAAAAAATGACACGCCAAATTTTTGCCAAAGTCAGTGAACATTATTATGATATATACCAAAAATCAGACCTGCTAAGCCAACTTGGCTCACTCTTCTACACACACCATGAATATTGGTTAGCCCAGAACTATTTTGAACGGTCGCTGCAATCTAATCCAAAAAAACACGCCACACTCCATGATCTTGGCTTATGCAGTTATTACCTACAACATTATAAAGATAGTGTGACGTATTTCGAACGTGCTTTACAACAAGATCCAGCCTGTTACGATACACGTGAGTGGCTCAAGAAATCGCGACACACCCTCAAATTCCAATAGGAGAACAATATGTGGTTTACAAAATTCAGTGTACTAGACTACCAAAGTACCCAACCAATATCGTACACACATGTACTCGAGCAACTTGAAAAAACTGAAGCAACAGCGTGTCCAGACCATGAATGGATGCAAATAGGCTGGGTTTCCCCTTACCCTGAAAGCAGCCCCCATCGCCCGATAGCGCATGCACACCAACGCTATATTATGATGCGCCTCAATCTTTCACAACGCCTTCTACCACCGGCAATTATTCAGCAATATACCAAAGAAGCCATTGCCGAAGCACAGTGCAAACAAGAAGAACCACTCAAAGCCTTTGAAAAAAAACAAATCAAAGAACAAACAGTCAACAAACTACTCCCTCGTGCATTCATTAAAAAAACCACATGCGACCTCTACCTCGACACCCAACAAAAACGTTTATTCATTGGCAGCACAAGCCAAAGTCTCGTGCAACACTGCCTTGCTTTACTTCGCCATAGCTTACCTGGTTTTACTGCCGAACCCATTCATTTTGAGACCGCACTCGTTGACCAAATGACGCAATGGCTTCAACAAGAAAAATTACCTGAAGACATCATCATTCATGACCAGTGCTGTATCGCCGATTATCCTAATCAACAAAGTAAAAGCACGTTCAAAGGCCAAGACCTCGATGACCCCTATATTTTGAACCATATCCACAGTGAACGAAAAGTGGTGGAACTTGCCCTAGAATGGCCGGAAAACATGCGTTTCACACTTAAGGAGCCCGGTGTATTTTCAAGAATAAAATACCTCGATGGTTTACAGCATCAAGACCAAGATAGCTTAGACCCCCACACCCAATTCATCACCGATTTTACTTTGATGACTGCAAGCCTGACACAGCTATTGAATCGTATCACAGCCAACAGCAAACAAGCAGCAACCTCAGACGAACAAGCATCAGAAGAAACTTTGATGGAAACAGAAGTCGCTTGAACTTGCACACGCCAGCATTCTTTGGCATAGTAAGTCACGCAAACGCGGGATAAATAAGATGTCTTTTTCAACAAAAGAAGCCATTGATTTGGCGCTAAAGGTATTGGATGATCACAAAGCACAAAATGTGGTGTGCATCTCAACTAAAGGCTGGTCCAGTCTCACTGACGCCATGATTATTTGTCACGGCACCTCGACACGTCATAACAAAACATTGGCCAATAAAGTGCATGAAGCGTTTAAACCCAACATGACTAGCGGCCCTTACGTGGAAGGTGAAGAAGATGCGGAATGGGTTTTAGTGGACTGCGAGGCCATCATGGTCCATATCATGCTTGAAAAAACACGTGACTTTTATCGTCTTGAGGCACTATGGTCTGCACATAATCAACCTAGCACTTCATGAAAATTTCGATTGTATTTATCGCCAACAAATCACCCAGCTGGGCGGAAGAAGCCCAACAGTCGTGGCTTCAAAAACTACCCTCTCCCCACCAAATTATTTTTAAACAGCTAAAACCCACGAAACACAAACCTTCTTTCAGCCAAGTACAACGCCAACAGCATGACTGCCTTCGTTTACAACACGCATCGCCTGCCCACACCCACCGTATCGCAATGGATGAGAAAGGAAAAAGCCATACCTCCATACAATGGGCTAAACATCTACAAGCTTGTATCGATCACGGCCAGTCCATCACCTTCTTCTTAGGTGGCGCAGATGGGCTCAGCCCATCCTTTAAACAAGACATGGATACATGTTGGTCGCTTTCCTCCTTAACATTGCCTCACCATTTAGCAAGGGTAATGCTCGTGGAACAACTGTATCGTGCTGCCTTATTGAATCAAGGGCACCCTTACCATCGCCCATGATACGCTTACCTTTTTCCGATCAGCTCGCCAGCCTCTTACTCCAACAAAGGGTTCGATGCTTGGTGGCACTGTTTGCCTGCTTTGTGATGGTCATCATCCTACGCCTGACTATTTTACAATGTTTTCAACACCAACACTTTCATCGTCTTGCGCAACAAAATTATACCAACCCTATATGGGTGAGTGCTAAACGTGGACTCATTTTTGATCGACATGGCACGCTCTTAGCAGGCAATCGCGCCCAACATGCGCTACATTTTAAAAAAAAACCAGATCTAGCCACATGGCATGCCATGCAAACACAATACCCTGCTTTACGCAATCGGTCCTACCCCAAATATGGTCGCCTCAATCATCTACAAGACAAAACACTTGCACAGTTAATGACCCAACCGCATCCTGACTGGCATCTTGAAACGCATTTATCACGCTTCTATCCCTTTGGTGACATCACCACCACGCCGATAGGTTATGTTGCCTGGCAAGCGCCGAGCATGCACGGCTTAACCGGCATTGAACAGGCCTATGATGAAACATTACGAGGAAAATTGGGACTCAATAACCAAACACATACTGCCACCCATCATACATTGGGCACAGACCAAGTAAGCCAAGCACACGCTGGCCATGACATTCAACTCACCCTCGACATTACCCTACAACGTATTGCCCAAAAAGCCATGGGCAAGGCAAGTGGCGCCGTCATTGCTATGTCTGCGAAAACCGGCGACGTATTGGCCATGGTCAGCACACCCAGTGCCCATGCCAATGATTTAATTCACCCTGTCAATCCTCATGTATACCGTCAGATATTACGTCAACCAAACCATCCTTTATTCCAACGTGCCAGCCAAGGCCTCTACCCACCAGGATCTATTTTAAAGCCCTTCATTGCATTACAAGCCCTGCATGATCATACGATCACACCCAAAACCACCATACAAGATCCCGGCTTCTTTCAAATACCCCATAGCAGTCATCGTTTTCGTGACTGGAAAACCGAAGGGCACGGGCAAGTGAATGTCGCCAAAGCGCTGATTGTTTCATGTGACACGTTCTTTTACTGGTTGGGCCTTAAAATGGGCATTCAGCATATCAATCAAGGATTGGCTTCTTTTGGTTTAGGCCATGCAAGCCACCTTGATCTCTCCCATCAACCCACCGGCGTGCTCAATTCGCCTTCTTGGAAAAAACAACACCAACATCATCCTTGGTACTTAGGGGATACAGTCATCTCCGTCATCGGTCAAGGCAATACAAGCGTCACACCGATTCAAATGGCTCAAGCGATGACCTATCTTGCCAATCGAGGGCATGCAAAACCTGCACACTTGGTCTTGGCAACACGACCGTTTCAAGGTCAATGGCAAGCAAAGCACTATGCTGATCTACCGACTATTCACTATCATCCACAAGCATGGCGCACCGTGATTCAAGCCATGCGTCATGTCACTACCGAAGGCACGGCGTGGCGCTTTGGCCAAACCCACTATGCAGTGGCAAGCAAAACAGGGACGGCACAACTCTTTCATGTGAGGCATCAGTACCATGAATCTCATCTTGCCAAACGATTATGGGACCATCATTGGTTTGTCGCCTTTGCACCTGTCAAACACCCTCAAATCGTGGTAGTTGTCATCACAGAAAATAGTCACCAAGCCCCTCTCGTTGCCAGACGCATCATGGATGCGTTTTTTTCTTCCTCAGGTCATACACATGATAAAACCATTTCGTCTTCTTAATAATATGGATCACTGGCTATTATTTGGCCTTTTCCTCTTAGTCTGCATCAGTGAATTATGCTTAGTCAGTGCAGCCAATGGCTGGAGCACTTTATGCACCAAACAAGCCCTTCATTTTGCACTGGGTTTTATCATTTTTGCCATTACCAGTCGTTTGAGTGCACAAAAAATTTATGATTTTTCTCCCTATGTCTTTACCATAAGCCTAATCATGCTTATTGCTGTCGCCTTAGCTGGGAGTATTGGCAAAGGGGCGCAACGTTGGTTAGTGATTGGCGCCTGGCATATTCAACCCTCTGAATTCATGAAATTTACCCTGCCCTTTATGCTGGCTTGGTTTTGGGATAAACAAACACTGCCCATGCAAACAAAGCCCTTAGTTATCAGCTTGGCTTTGATCGCTTTACCCGTCGCACTTGTACTAAAACAACCAGACCTTGGTACCGCGCTTATTTTAGCAAGTTGCGGCTTATCATTACTCTTACTGGTCGGCTTATCATGGCGCTTTATCACAACGAGCCTTATACTTTTTATTAGCACACTACCCTTTTTATGGTCACGATTACATAGTTATCAGCAACAACGTGTGCTGACATTTTTAAACCCTGATCATGACCCACTGGGTGCTGGTTACCATAGTATTCAAGCCAAAATCGCCATTGGTTCAGGTGGCATCTGGGGCAAAGGATGGTTGCATGGCACCCAAGCTCACTTTCATTTCTTACCTGAAAAAACCACCGATTTTGTTTTTGCATTATGGGCGGAGGAATTTGGCTTCTTTGGCTGCATATTATTACTGCTTATTTTTTTTGGGCTGAGCTTACGACTCTTTTGGTTAGCGAATCAAAGCCCCTCTCTTTTTACCCAACGGCTAAGTGGTAGTTTAGCCTGTCTATTCACACTGTCTTATCTCATCAATATTGGGATGGTATGCGGCCTACTTCCCGTTGTAGGTGTCCCACTTCCCTGGGTAAGCTACGGAGGAAGCGCGGTTGTATTGATTGCCTGCTGCCTTGGCATGATCAATGGATTAAGTCGTCAACGCTATCATGATGATTTTCATTGACAAGTCATCTAAACAGCCAAAAATTCACACATACATCATCAAACCCTCTTTCCATAAGACATAAGATTTGAGACACTATCACCATGCGTCATCGAATATTTTGCATAGGCACCATGAGTGGCACGTCCATGGATGGCATAGATGTGGCTTTACTGGAAACAGATGGCCATCAATTTATACGATCTATTGACCATCATTTTCAACCCTATACCACAGCCATGCACCAACAACTCAAAGCGCTTGAATCCTCTTATCAACGCCACTATCAAACGCATCCACATCCCAATAAAATACCTAGCAATGCATGTATTGACGAAGTCACTGCACAATCCAGCTCATTACACTGTCAGGCGATCCAAACTTTATTATCTCGCCATACGATTCAACCTGATGTGATTGGTTATCATGGTCAAACGATGTATCATAATCCAAGGCATGCGCTATCCATTCAAATTGGCGACGCCAAACAACTGGCACAAACCCTGCAGGTACCTGTGGTCCATCAATTTAGGCAACAAGACCTGCAAGAAGGTGGGCAAGGTGCCCCGCTGGCCCCCTTGTATCACCAGGCCATTGCTACACAGCTTAACCTACCCCTTCCATTAGGCTTCTTAAATCTAGGGGGTATTGCGAATATCAGTGTGATCACTGGTGATGGCCTCTTAGACGTTTACGCACGAGATATCGGCCCTGCCAATGTACTCATCGATCGATGGGTGCGCATGAAAACCAATCAAGGTGCTCACTTTGATCAAAACAGTCAGTGGGCTAAGCAAGGCCATTGTCATGAGGACTATTTTGATATACTCGACACACTACACTCAGAGATCATGGGACCCCCACACTGCGCATTAGATAGCGCTAATTTTTCATGGCCCAATTCATTCCACACATTAAGCCTAGAAGATGGCTGTGCAACCTTAACGCAATGGACAGCTAAATTTCTTATCCAGCAACTTCAAGCCATGAAACCAAGCGTTAATCGTTGGCTTGCCTCTGGGGGTGGTTGTCGTAACCCTTGTTTATTTTCCGCCCTGCAAACGGCACTGCCTATCGAAACGATGAACACATATTATGGCCATGAAGCAGCCATCGAAGCGGAAGCCTTTGCCTATTTGGCAGCAAGGCACCTTAAAGGACTCCCCTTATCCACACCACATACCACAGGCGTTCTGTCACCGTGCATAGGCGGCGAACTTATCGAGCCGCTATCGTAGGCCATTGCACTGTGGTGCCCGTATAATACCAACGACCATCTATGCGAGTAAACACACTAATCTCATGATGTACTCCTTTCTTTTTATCTTGTATAAAATAAGCTTCAAACGCTACATAAGCTTCCATGGTATCCTGCTCAACCAATGAACACCGTAAAACATGCAATCGTTTCCATGCCAAAGCATGTGAGGATTGTTTCAAACGACGAATAGATAGGCCTTCGCTGGCCTGTAGTGCCGCGGTATCTTTAATAAAACGCCACTGCTGCATAACAAACGCACTGAATCGTGCACGCATCAATACTTCAGGCAACCAAGGACTGGCCCTTTCTTGGTGATACAAAGCACAACATTGGCCATAAGACCATGTTGTGCCACAAGGGCATGGTATGATGTGTGCTTGCTTTTTCATCAGAGACTCCTTACATCGCATATTTTATTTAAATACATATCATCATCTATTGCCATCCTAATAAAGCGCTGGTCAACACCCTTAAACATCGGCGAAAACATAGCAACACGCATGGTGTCTCTCATGTTAGTCTATACTTATACAAAATACATACAGTCCATGAAACATGGATGGCAGTAACAGAGACGCTTCCAAAACCGTTTTTTTCCTCAGCTAAAAAGCCTGACAAAAGCGCTGTCTTTACCGTAGGCTTTAAAGCACATATGTAAGCAGTTATTGTCAATAAAAAAGCCCAACATGGTCTGGGGGTTTTTGTTCCACCTTATACAACAGCATTAAACCATACACTCATCTCCCCCCTAGCAAGCGTCGCAGCATCAGACTGGTTGACTCTCCACCACACCAAAAAATAGGGACCAAAAATACTTTTAAATCATAAATTAGCACTATTAATAATATTTTTATCGAATGAATTAATAATATTTATTTTGTATGAAATAAATGTTTGAATAAACGACAAGAAACTGATAATTATTAAGTTAATATACTCAGGTTAACAATCTGAGCGCTTGTTAGGAGATAAATATGAGTTACATCAAGCCAATCGCAGCAATCCTTGCTGTGGGTTTAATTAGCACAACCGCCATTGCGGGTTATGCACCTAAGCACGCTAGAAAACATTCCACGTGCCAAAAACCAAGTCAACATGCTGTCGCTGTTGGCAATAGTTACCAAGCAGGCGCTAACTCTAGCACATGCTGGTTTAATCGTTTGACTGTCAGTGGTACTGCTGATCTTGTTTACAGTCATTTATCCAGTGACTTTGCAGGCACTGTTGCCGCAGCAGATGGCACAACAGGTGTATCAGCTGTGACACTCGACACAGATGACTCAGCACAATTCTTTCGTCTAAATAATGTTAACGTATTCTTAGATGCAGCCATTAACCCAAGTGTCAATGCTCACTTCAACATCCATTATGGTAAGCATGACATTTTTGCTAACAGAGTAGTGACAGTAACTACTACAGCTCCTGGCGCAGCTGGCACTGTTGCCAAGGTAGACGCAACACCTAGCACAGCCAACACCTTCACACTGGATGAAGCTTATGTGACCTATCATGATGCTGCACGCTCACCTGTGTATGTGAAGATAGGTAAAGGCTTCAATGCTTTTGGTAACTACCAAAATCCATACACAAGCACACCTAGCTTTGCACAAGCCTTTGCGCAAGCATCCATCACGGGTATTGAGCTTGGTATGAGCTCAGATGCCAACTGGCATGCAAGTGCATGGACTTATGAAGCGAATGACACTGATAGCGATGGGTTCAAGAAATTTGGTGCACGCATTGGCTATCAAGGCCAATACAATCAAGTAGGCGTTAACTTCAATGCATCTATGGTGAATGATGCGCGCACATTGGGCTCAACCAGTGCAGTGAAAAACTACTTCATGGCAGACACAACAAGCACTACCAACTATAGCAAAGAAACGGCTTACAACGCACATCTTGGTCTAAACTATCAAGACATGACTGCCTTTGCTGCTTATACAGCAACAAGTGGAAGCCTCAGAGATACTGCTGCTTTCACTACCGCATCGACGACAGTTAGCCCGACCACCATCAAAGGTGAGCCTAAAATCTACAGCTTTGGTTTAGGCTATCACTATAAAACAGCTGGTCATAACCAAGCCGTTAAAGTCGGTTATGAAACAGCCAATAAAAATGGTGCGAACGTATTCTATGGCAAGACACACTGGAATGCAGACTACACAGTGGATCTTTCCAAGAACTTCCAAGCTTATGTTGCCTACAATCACTACAAAATGCATGAAACTAGTGGTGCATTTGCTGCAGAAGGCACAGATGGTACTGTTGCTGCTGGCTCATTCTATGCTTCAGCCGATAAACCAGCCAAACTATCTGTCTTTACTGTGGGCTTCAAAGCACACATGTAAGCAGTTATTGCTAACAAAAAAGCCCAGCATGGTCTGGGCTTTTTTGCTTCCCCCATGCAACAACAAACCATACGCTCCAGCCGCATCAGATTGACCGGCCCTCTCTCACAATAAAAACCCAAAAAAAGGGCTCTTAGATAATAAGTTAGCATAATTATAACCAATTGCCTCAAGGGAAGTCAGAACATTTATTGTCAATACAATCAATGCTTGTGTAGATAATAATAAACTGATAGTTATTAAATGGATATACTCAGGTTAATAATCTGAGGGCTCGTTAGGAGATAAATATGAGTTACATCAAACCAATCGCAGCAATCCTTGCTGTGGGATTAATCAGCACAACTGCCATCGCAGGTTATGCGCCTAAGCATGCTAGAAAACATTCAGCGTGCCAAAGACCAAGTCAACATGCTGTCGCTGTTGGTAATAGCTACCAAGCAGGCGCTAACGCTAGCACATGCTGGTTCAATCGTCTGACTGTCAGTGGTACTGCTGATCTTGTTTATAGCCATTTATCCAGTGACTTTGCATATGAGGTTGGCACACCAAATGATTCGACAGGTGTAGCAGCTGTGACGCTCAATACAGATGATGATTCCGCTCAATTCTTTCGTCTAAATAATGTTAACGTATTCTTAGATGCCGCCATTAACCCAAGTGTCAATGCTCACTTCAACATCCATTATGGTAATCATGATATTTTTGCTAAAAGAGTATCGGCACCAACTGGATCCGGTATTATCAACTCAATAGACAAAACACCTAGCACAGCCAACACCTTCACACTGGATGAAGCTTATGTGACCTATCATGATGCTGCACGCTCACCTGTGTATGTGAAGATAGGTAAAGGCTTCAATGCTTTTGGTAACTACCAAAATCCATACACAAGCACACCTAGCTTTGCACAAGCCTTTGCGCAAGCATCCATCACGGGTATTGAGCTTGGTATGAGCTCAGATGCCAACTGGCATGCAAGTGCATGGACTTATGAAGCGAATGACACTGATAGCGATGGGTTCAAGAAATTTGGTGCACGCATTGGCTATCAAGGCCAATACAATCAAGTAGGCGTTAACTTCAATGCATCTATGGTGAATGATGCGCGCACATTGGGCTCAACCAGTGCAGTGAAAAACTACTTCATGGCAGACACAACAAGCACTACCAACTATAGCAAAGAAACGGCTTACAACGCACATCTTGGTCTAAACTATCAAGACATGACTGCCTTTGCTGCTTATACAGCAACAAGTGGAAGCCTCAGAGATACTGCTGCTTTCACTACCGCATCGACGACAGTTAGCCCGACCACCATCAAAGGTGAGCCTAAAATCTACAGCTTTGGTTTAGGCTATCACTATAAAACAGCTGGTCATAACCAAGCCGTTAAAGTCGGTTATGAAACAGCCAATAAAAATGGTGCGAACGTATTCTATGGCAAGACACACTGGAATGCAGACTACACAGTGGATCTTTCCAAGAACTTCCAAGCTTATGTTGCCTACAATCACTACAAAATGCATGCAGTCAGTGGTGCATTTGCTGTAGAAGGCACAGATGCTGCTGCTGGCTCATTCTATGCTACAGCCGATAAACCAGCCAAACTGTCTGTCTTTACTGTGGGCTTCAAAGCACACATGTAAGCAGTTATTGCTAACAAAAAAGCCCAGCATGGCCTGGGCTTTTTTCTACGCTTATCCCATGATGAGTCATCACACGCAAGCTATCTATGTTGCTTTTGACCCACCTATTCATATATGCATGCTATGACGTCATAAAATCCAAACAAGCTTTTACCTATCATATCAACGCTTGTTAATCCAAAAAATTTATGATATCAATAGGCAATGCGCCATTTGGCACGCCTAGACTAAGAAAGGATTCATCTATGTCATATTTAAAATCTCTCGTCATCCCCTTAACAAGCGCCCTGATATACGCCACAAGCATGGCATCTTACCCTAACTATTCCCTTACTTATCAACCTAGCAACCTTTCTTGTCTTGCTGAAAATACGCATACTAAGTGGGTTAACAATACCGTGACAAGCGGACACCAACCGACAATATGCTGGTTTAAGCGACTCAGTATCTCTGGCATCATGGATATAGCATATACACACTTATCCAGCGACCATGTTGAGAGCGCTACGAAACTTACTAACGTCGATACACAAACTGCTGAAAGCACTGTCACCTTCGATGATAATAACAAAGCACAATTTTATCGTGTCAACAATCTTAATTTGTTCCTAGATGCCACACTTACACCAAAACTACAGGCACATATGAATATCCACTATGGAAATAATGATGTTTATGCTAAACGTATGGCCAAAACTGATGAGGCCGGTAAAACAGTCCAATACAACCATACCATCGATCAACAAAAGCATTTTCAATTGGATGAAACTTATTTAACATACACTCATCCATCGCATGCAAATATTTGGTTAAAGTTAGGCAAAGGATTTAATACTTTCGGTCATTATCGCAACCCTTATACAAGCACACCCAGCTTTGATCAAATGTTTAGTCAAATGAAAAGCCTAGGCGCTGAAGCCAGCATGGCGCTTACCAAGGATCTTCGAATCAGTGTTTGGCGCTATCGAAACGAGCAAGATGATAGCAAAAACTTCGACCATACTGGCCTCAAAATCCATGTCAAAAAAAACATCAAACACGTGACCTTGTCATGGGATGCAAGCATGCTTGATGATGCACGTACATTAGGTGACGATGAAGCAATCAAACATTATTTCATGAATGATATTTCAGACACTGCCTTATTTTCAAAAGCTCGTGCATACCAAACTAATCTTGAAGCCCACTTTGGACAATATGACGCATTTGCACGATACACCACGGTATCTAAAACACTGCGTGACCTTAGTCCAACCATACCCTCCACCACAGGTAGCCCGAATACCATACAAGGGAAACCAAGCATCTATAGTTTTGGCATTGACTTTCATACGAAAGACACTCAATACCGCCAAGCCATCCATCTAGGCTATGAAAGAACAAGCAAAAAGGGTGCTGCAGTTTTCTATGGAAAATCTCATTGGAAAGCTGACTATACGCTCACTCTCTTACCCCATTGGGATGCCTACCTTACCTATAATCATTACGCCATGCATGATATCAGTGGCGCCTTTGCAGTCAAAGCAAGTGACGCCCAAATGCCTACCGGCCAATTTTATATGTATCCTGATAAATCAAGCCAAGTCTCTGTGGTCACTGTCGGCGTAAAAACCCATTTTTAACACTTAAAAAAACCGCCAAATTTTCATTAGATTTGGCGGTTTTTTCTATATAGGTACCGAATAATTAATTTGTCTTAGCTTGATGAAGCTTGACGACTTGCCCGTTTACGCTCGTGTTCTAATAACAAACGTTTTCTTAAACGAAGGTTAGCAGGCGTTAACTCCACCAACTCATCGTCATCAATAAAGTCAAGTGATTGCTCTAAGGTTAACACTTGTATGGGTGTCAACTGAATATTCTCATCGGAACCTGATGCCCTCACGTTGGTGAGCTGCTTTTCTTTCGTTACATTGACCATCAAATCATTGTCCCGTGTGTGTATCCCAACGACCATTCCCTCATATACTTCTGTCTGCGGCGAAATCAATAAACGACCACGTGACTCCAAATTCCATAGCGCGTAAGCACGTGCCGTGCCCATGCAGTTAGCAATCAATACTCCGCGATCTCTTGCAACATGCGCATCAGGCTGATAGGGGCCAAAATGATCGAAGACATGATATAAAAGCCCCGTACCTGATGTCATGGTAAGAAAGCGGGCATGAAACCCAATTAAACCCCGTGTAGGAATGATATAGTCCATTTGGGCTCGTCCATGCTGATCAGTATGCATTTGCTGTAACTGCCCTCTGGCTTCCGACAAATATTGAATAATAGAACCTTGATGGGCTTCTTCTACATTGACAGTCACTCTTTCATAGGGCTCTGTGCGCTCTCCCCCCTCTTCTTTCACCACCACTTGAGGTTTTGACACAGCCAACTCATAACCTTCTCGACGCATCGTCTCCAATAAAATAGATAAATGCAGTTCACCCCGACCAGACACACGAAACTGATCAGATCGCTCTCCAGATTCGACACGCAGCGCAACATTACTCAGTAACTCTCGTTCTAAACGCTCTTTCAATTGACGACTTGTGACAAATTTCCCTTCTTTACCTGCAAAAGGAGAATCATTCACCTGGAACGTCATTGTCACCGTCGGCTCATCCACTGTGAGTGGCGTCATGGCTTCAACACAGGAGGGATCACAGAGGGTATCAGAAATACGAAGACCATCTAAACCCGTGACCGCCACAATATCACCGGCATAAGCCACATCAACTTCTTCACGTGTAAGGCCTTGAAAACCAAGGACTTGAAGAATTTTGCCTGATCTCACTTGCCCATCACTGGCAATCACCTTCACGGGCTGATTACCACGCACTTGGCCTCGATTAATACGACCAATCCCAATACCACCCACATAGCTTGAATAATCTAAACTGGATAATTGCATTTGGAAGCTACCCGATTCGTCAATTTCTCTTGGCTTGACTTGCTCTGTGATCATACGAAATAAAACGGCCATATCATCACCCATGGCATGGGCTTCTTCTCCAGCAATACCTTGTAGAGCCGATGCATACACCACCGGAAAATCGAGTTGCTCATCACTGGCTCCCAATTGATCAAATAATTCAAATACTTGGTCCAATACCCAATCAGGACGTGCATTAGGCCGATCAATTTTGTTCACTACCACAATGGGCTTAAGACCCCACGAAAAGGCTTTTTGCGTGACAAAACGTGTTTGAGGCATAGGGCCCTCTACCGCATCGACCAAAAGTAAAACGGAATCTACCATGGATAAAATACGCTCAACCTCTCCGCCAAAATCAGCATGGCCAGGGGTGTCCACAATATTAATCCGATGTGCTTGATTCGTTTGCTTATCTTGCCAAGTGATCCCTGTATTTTTTGATAAAATAGTGATGCCACGCTCTTGCTCTAATTCATTCGAATCCATGGCACGTTTTTGCGCCACTTTCATACCTGTTTGGCGAAGCAAAGCATCGACCAAAGTGGTCTTTCCATGATCAACGTGTGCAACGATTGCAATATTCAAAGGGGTCATGATTCATACTCCGCAACAATGTTAAGTGTTTCATCCTAAAGCAGTCGAGTACAAAAAGCAAAAAACGTTATCATTCTTGACAAATGCCGTCAATCAATCGCATAATCGGTGGGTTAATAGTTTTTGGATCATGATTATGGGCCACCGTTTAAACCCTGAAGAAACCAAGAAAATTGCCAAACTTGCACATTTAACACTGACAGATGAAGAAGCAGAACGCCACACAAATTGTTTGAAAAATATTCTCGCTTTGTTTGATTCACTCGACCAAGTCGATGCAGAGCATGTCTGTCACTTAGATATGAAGCAACGCATCACACCTGAGCTGCTTCGTGAGGATGTGGTTTCTGAAGGCGATGAACGTGAGCCACTCGCTACTATTTGTCCGAATTATGACCAAGAAGCTCAACACATTCTGATTCCTCAAGTAATTGATGATAACTAGGATTTTCTATGCATACCTATAGTATTCATGCCTGTATTGAAGGACTACGCGCCAAAAATTTCTCTGCTGAAGAACTCACGGCTCACTTCTTACAACGCATTGAGCAATATGATAGCCAGCTTAATAGCTTTATCACAGTGAATCCAGATGCTTTGCAAACTGCAAAAAAAGCAGATGAAGCATTGGCCCAAGGCGATGCCCCACGTCTCACAGGCGTGCCCATCGGTCAAAAAGATATATTTTGCACGAAGCATTTACCCACCACGTGTGCCTCTCGCATGCTTGAAAACTTTGTATCGCCCTACGAAGCAACCAGTGCTGCACAACTTCGTGAGGCTGGCACCATTTTAATGGGTAAAATAAATATGGATGAATTTGCCATGGGCTCTTCCAATGAAAACAGTGCATTTGGTCCATGTAAAAACCCTTGGGATCTTTCTCGTGTGCCCGGTGGATCATCCGGTGGATCAGCCGCTGCCGTGGCTGCACGCCTGATTCCAGGTTGTACTGGAACCGATACCGGCGGTTCTATTCGTCAACCTGCTGCCTTTTGTGGTATCACAGGTATCAAACCTACTTATGGCCGTGTATCACGTTATGGTATGATTGCTTTCGCCTCTAGTTTAGATCAGGGTGGCCCCATGGCAGGCAGTGCCCAAGATTGTGCTTATTTGCTTGAAGGCATGGCAGGGCATGATCCTCGCGATGCCAGCAGCTGTGATTTACCTGTCCCATCCTATGTGGATGATTTAGCACAGCCTCTAAAGCCCTTAACCATCGGCCTACCTGCTGAATTTTTCTCCAATGACTTAGATCCTCAAATCGCAGAATGTATTGATGAGGCAAGACAAATACTCGAGAAATTAGGCCACCAATTTAAAGAAGTTCATTTACCCAACAGTAGCTTAGCGATTCCCACCTATTACATTCTTGCACCATCTGAAGCATCGTCGAACCTTGCTCGTTTTGATGGCGTACGCTATGGCCACAGTACTGACCATACTGATACCATCGATCATTTCTATGAAAATGCACGTGAGGCCTTTGGCACTGAAGTGAAGCGTAGAATACTGATTGGAACTTTTGCCCTCTCCAGTGGTTTTTATGGCTCGTTTTATCGTAAAGCGCAAAAAATGAAAATGCTTATCGCCAACGATTTTGAGCAAGCTTTTGAATCCTGTGACTTGATTCTAGGGCCTATCACACCCACAGTAGCCTATCGATTAGGCGAAAAAACCAGTGATCCAGTCAGCATGTATTTGGGCGACATTTTCTCCATTCCAGCTAACCTGGCTCAGCTTCCCGCGCTTTCCATGCCAGGCGGCATGATTGATGGCCTGCCTGTTGGCATTCAACTCATTGGTCCACGCTGGCAAGAAGGCTTGTTACTCCAAGCAGCTCACGCCTATCAGCAAGTCACCGATTGGCACCAACGTATTCCTGATTTATTTCAAGCATAGGAACTTATCATGACCTGGCAAACTGTGATTGGACTCGAAATACATGTCCAGCTCGATACGAAAAGTAAACTTTTTTCCGGCTCTTCTACAAGCTTTGCATCACCTAGCAATAGTCAAGTATCCTTTGTTGACGCCGGTCTCCCTGGGGTATTACCTGTGCTCAACCAACGTGCTGTGCAGTTGGCAGTACGCATGGGATTAGCGATGGGATCAACTATCAATGAGAAAAATGTGTTTTCTCGAAAAAATTATTTCTACCCTGATCTACCCAAAGGTTATCAAATCACACAAGATGCCTACCCTATTATCACAGGGGGTGCCTTACCCATTCATGTGAATGGACAAACACGTCTGATTGATATCACACGTGCACATCTTGAAGAAGATGCTGGTAAATCCGTCCATGAAGGCATGCAAGCAGGCTACACAGGCATTGATTTAAATCGTGCAGGCATTCCTTTGCTTGAGATTGTCAGCGAACCACAAATGACGAGCCCCGAAGAAGCTGTTGCCTTACTCAAAACCATTCACACACTGATTCGTTACCTTGAAATTTCCACAGGCAATATGCAAGAAGGCGCCATGCGCTGTGATGCCAATGTGTCTGTCAGGCCTTCACCGGACGCACCGCTCGGCACACGCGTTGAATTAAAAAATATCAACTCCTTTAAATATGTCGAAAAAGCCATTAATTTTGAGGTGGCAAGGCAAATACGTTGCTTAGAACAAGGCGGCAGCATTCAACAAGAAACGCGTCTTTACGATGTCAACAATCAATGTACTCGTAGTATGCGAAGCAAGGAAGATGCGCAGGATTATCGTTACTTTCCTGACCCAGATCTTCCACTTCTTTTACTCGACGATGCATATGTTAATCAAGTCAAAACAAGCTTGCCTGAACTACCATGGACCAAAAAACAACGCTTCATCGATGAACACCAACTCAGTGATTATGATGCGCATGTACTTACCCAAGACAAAGCATTGGCTCATTTTTACGAAAACATGCTCACACATACGCAGGCTAAAAAATTAGCCGCAAACTGGTTAACTGTTGAATTACAAACCTATCTTAATCAGCATAACATCTCAGTAAAAGATAGCCCTATCGATGCAAAAACGCTGGCACAACTGGTCACCTACATTGAACAAGCCACACTGTCTGGTAAAATGGCAAAACAACTGCTCGCACTCTTATGGGAAACACCGCATGAAAGCATTGATCATCTGATCAAAAAACATGGCTTAGCCCAAATCAGTGATCCCGATACATTGCGCACGATGATCGAAAATATTCTCGAACGTTTCCCCACACAGCGCGATGATTATCGCCAAGGTAAAGACAAATTGTTTGGTTTCTTTGTAGGGCAAATCATGAAAGAAAGCCAAGGGCAAGCGAATCCGACGATCGCGAATCAACTATTACGCGAGGCACTCGATCAATCTGATACTTAATATCATAGCTCAACAAACTGGTTGATCTATGCATAACCCTTTGTAAGGAAGCAAACATGACACGTTGGTTAAAAAATCCATGGATTATTTGGAGTGGTGCCGGTTTATTTTATGCGTATCAAAACTTACTACAAGTCTCTCAAAGTGTCATGACAGAGCACCTGATGCATGATTTTCAGCTCAATGCATCGTCACTGGGTCTGCTAAATTCTATGTTTTTATGGCCGTATGCTATCCTACAAATCCCTGTTGGTGTCGCGTATGATCGCCTGCAAACACGCACCGTATTATGTGCAGCTATTTTCACATGCGCATTAGCCACCGCCATTCATGCCATCGCACCCACTGCGTTTTGGGCTGGTGTGGCCCGTTTTTTGATTGGCTCAAGTGCTGCCTTCGCGGCATTGGGTTGCTTACGTTTAGCGCAACTTTGGTTTCCTAGTAATCGTTTTGCATCACTCACAGGGCTCACCATCACCATTGGCATGCTAGGCCAACTATTTGGTGAAGCACCGCTTGCATGGCTGGTGGCAAAATGGCCATGGCGTGATGTATTTTGGTTAGCGAGTGTCGTGGGTCTCCTCATTTGCCTATGGTCTCGTATTGGTGTACCTCATGACCCCAAAACAACTGCACCTCAGAACACCAAAGAACAGACCATTCTTCAAGACCTTCAATCATTATTCACCATGCCAACGGCTTGGATTGTGGCCTTATTTGCAGGCCTGATCTTTGCACCTTTCTTGGTTTTAACAGGCCTATGGGGCATTCCTTATCTCAAACTTATTTATCATACCAGCACAGAACAAGCTGCTGCTCACTTTTCTTGGCTTTTAATTGGTTTTGCATTGGGTGCGCCTTTATTAGGGGGTTTTTCTGACCATATTGAAAAACGACGCCCCCCCTTACTCATTGGCGCGCTTGGCACAACCATCGTAGGCGGTATACTCTTTGTATTCCCACCTGAAAATACATATGTATTAGATCTTTTATTGGCCTGTTTCGGTTTT
This sequence comes from Coxiellaceae bacterium, assembly GCA_902601155.1. Taxonomy (GTDB): domain Bacteria; phylum Pseudomonadota; class Gammaproteobacteria; order Comchoanobacterales; family Comchoanobacteraceae; genus CACKMC01. Next base: position 25,275 of record CACKMC010000008.1, read on the forward strand.
CTTACAGGCGGTTCATTGCCTGCTTTTTCTCTACTTAAAGAATATGTACCCTCATCCCTTCGCACCACTTCCTTAGGCTTTATGAATACATTCAATACTTTAGGTGGCGCACTGGCTTTACCCATGGTCGGCATGATTTTAGACTACTATGGCCAAACACCTTCATTGCATGCTTATCACTGGGCCTTGGCAAGCTGCCCTATCATGACAGGCATAGCCTGCCTATTGTATCCGTTTTTGCCTGAAACAAATGCCACAAATAATGAGGAAGTTTCATGAGTACTTTTCGCCCTTGGTTAATGTGTCTTTTGGCCGCATTATTTTATGCTTACGAATTTTTTCTGCGCGTAACGCCTAGCGTGACGACCCAAGAGCTGTCACTGCTCTATCATATGCTTCCTCAAGCCGTTGGTGCACTGTCCGCCACGTATTTTTATGCCTATACTCCCCTACAAATTGCTGCCGGTACATTGATGGATCATTATGGGGTTCGCCGCTTATTGACGCTCTCTAGCTTCCTTTGCGCCATGGGCACATTAATCTTCATCTCCGGCTGGAGCTTAACCTTAGCAGGCATCGGTCGTTTTGCCATTGGCGTCGGGTCCGCTTTTGCCTTTGTGGGGGTTTTAAAAATCGCTGCAGATTGGTTACCTAATCGTTATTTTGCTATTATCTCAGGTCTCACAACGGCTTTGGGTATGGTAGGTGCCATCAGTGGTGAAGTATTGATCACGGAATTGAAAGTCACCCTAGGCTATCCACACACCATGATGCTTAGTATCGGGTTTGGACTACTGTTAACCTTAGCCTTATGGTTTTGTCTTGTGGATCACCAAACTATTCCGAAACATCAGCGAATTAAAGATGAGTTATCACGCCTAACACGCGATGTATTGCAAGTATTACGTATTCGACAACTGGTACTCAATGCATTGATTGGTATGTGTCTTTTTTCACCCACCACATTATTTGCGGGGTTATGGGCCATACCCTACCTCACCGAGGTCAAACAATTCACACCACATACAGCTGCTTATATGAGTTCAGCCATCTTTGTGGGCTGGATCATGGGTGGCCCATTGATGGGCACATTATCGGCTTGGTTAAAACGACGCAAACCACTTTTATACCTTGGTAGCATCGGCGCGCTCATGACATCACTTGTTATTCTCTATATCCCCATCACCAATCAAACTTTACTCCTCTCTTTTTTTGTGGCTTATGGCTTTTTTTCCAGTGCGCAAGTGTTGGTCTTTGCCATTAGCTTTGATTTAACACCCAATCATTTGGCAGGTACCGCGGTGGCACTGACCAATATGTTTGTGATGTTTGGTGGTTTTTTCCAGCCCCTCATTGGCTGGATCCTGCTACACCAAAAACAATACAGTGTGCTGACACAATACCATACAGCACTGAGTATCCTACCGTTGCTTTTCTTAGCCGCAGGCGTGCTTACCTTGTTTTTAAAAGAAACCTGTGCTACACCTGTCTATAATCATCCGAAAGAAGCCACCTAATGTCTAGAAAGCTATTTATTCAAACCTATGGCTGCCAAATGAATGAGTATGACTCGCAAAAAATGCGTGATGTGCTCAAAGACTCTCATGGTTTTGAACCCACAACAGTCGTTGAAGAAGCAGACCTTATCTTGATGAATAGCTGCTCAGTCAGGGAAAAAGCCGAACATAAGGTCTTATCAGAAGCCGGTCGCTGGAAACGTTTGAAACATAAAAACCCCAATCTTATATTAGGCATTGGTGGTTGTGTTGCAAGTCAGGAAGGTGAAAAATTGCTTGAAAAAGCCCCCTATCTTGACCTTGTATTTGGCCCACAAACACTACACCGCTTACCTTCAATGATCGACACCATCTATCGACAACGTCAACAAGTCTGTGATGTCAGCTTCCCTAGTATTGAAAAGTTTGATCATATGCCCCCTCCTCAATCCGATGGACCGGCGGCATTTGTTTCTATCATGGAAGGATGCAGTAAGTATTGTAGTTTTTGCATCGTCCCTTATACGCGTGGCGAGGAACTCAGCCGTCCTGCACCAGCGGTCTTAAAAGAAGTGAAAGCTTTGGCTGAGCAGGGTGTCAAAGAAGTGACATTATTAGGCCAAAATGTGAATGATTATTTCGACACACAACATCATATCTCGCTGGCCTTATTGATTCATGCGATTGCACAAATTGAGACCATTCAGCGTATACGTTTTACCACATCGCACCCCAATGCTTTCAGTGATGAACTCATTGCCGCCTATGCAGAAGAGCCCAAATTAGTGAATCATCTCCATCTACCCGTACAATGTGGTTCCAATGAAATACTGACACGCATGAAGCGTGGATACACACGTGAGCACTTTTGTGAACGCATCCAAGCACTGCGTGCGGTGCGACCTGACATCAGTGTTTCTTCTGATTTTATTGTTGGCTTCCCAGGTGAAACGACAGAAGATTTTAAAGAGACACTCGATCTAGTTAGTGACATTGGTTTTGATTTTTCCTACAGTTTTATTTACAGTCCACGACCTGGCACGCCCGCAGCAGATTATCCAGATGATGTCACGATGGAAGAAAAAAAACATCGTCTCTCTCTGTTACAACAACGTCTTGCCCGACAGGGGCAACAAATCTCTGAAGATATGGTGGGCACAGTACAAATGGTTCTGGTGACAGGGCCCAGTAAACAAGGCAATCAATGGCAAGGCAGGACGGAAAACAACCGGATAGTTAATTTTGACGGCGATGAATCCCTCATTGGGCAATTGATACCACTAAAAATCACCCAAGCACTTAAATTTTCACTGCAGGGTCAAACCGTCGACCAAATTGCTGAAAATGTTCTATAATACGCTTACTGACTTTAAGGAATTAACTTGTCGGACTTTGCTTTGACCTATACGATTGAAGATGCTGATCCTGAGCGCTTAGCAATTTTAGCCGGTCACACTGAAACGCATATTCGGCAAATTGAGCAAACCCTGCATATTCAAATTCATAATCAGCATGATGTGTTTCACTTGATGGGTGAAGAAGAAGCCGTCACACTGGCTAAAAAAGCATTGATTCATTTGTATGAAGCCACTGCAACGCAATCGCATTTCTCAGCCCACGATATTCACCTCGCCTTGTGCTCACTCCGCCATCCTCATGCCCAAGATGATCATACCATCTTAACGACTCAAAAAAGACGTATCAAAGCACGCAGCCCCCAACAAGCTGCATATCTTAAAGCGCTGGCGCATGATACGATTCATTTTGGGATTGGCCCTTCTGGTACAGGCAAAACCTTTTTGGCCGTGGCGCAAGCCGTCCATGCTTTAGAATCGCAGCAAGTGAATAAAATTGTCCTGGCACGCCCCGCTGTAGAGGCTGGTGAAAGCCTTGGCTTCTTACCTGGTGATATGGCACAAAAAGTTGATCCCTATTTACGCCCTTTATACGATGCACTACACACATTACTCAGTGCAGAGCATATCAAGCATTGTATGGAACGCCGGCTGATTGAGATTGCGCCACTTGCCTATATGCGAGGACGCACACTATCTGAATCGTTTATTATTCTTGATGAAGCACAAAACACAACCCCTCTACAGCTCAAAATGTTTATCACACGTTTGGGCATGCGTTCCCAACTTGTGATCACTGGTGACTTAAGCCAGGTTGATTTACCTAAACCCATGAATTCAGGCCTACAGCATGCGATTAAACTACTCTCCCCCCTGGAAGATATCGGTGTCACCACCTTTTCTATCCATGATGTGGTCCGCCACCCCCTTCTTGAAAAAGTAATACGCGCTTATGAAACCGAAGAAAATAAAAACAACCTGGCTTGAACGATTACGCCGGCGTTATCAATGGATGCCAACTTCCGAAGATGCTTTAGTCGATCTGATCAAAGCTTGCGCCAGCCAACATATTATTACGCCTGAATCATCACAAATGATGCAAGGGGTTTTAAGTATGGGTAATAAGCAAGTGCGTGATATTATGATTCCACGCTCTCATATTGTTTCATTATCTCATCGTCAAACACTGCATGATGTCTTACCTACTCTCCTTGAGTGCAAACACTCACGATTTCCCGTGATCAATCAAAGTATCGATGATATTCATGGCATTCTATTAGCAAAAGACTTGTTATTTCATCTAGACAAGCCTGATCAGACTATCGATCTTTGGTGCCTTCCGGCGCATATTGTACCAGAAAGTAAACGCATTGATGATCTACTGCGCTTCTTTCAAAAACATCATCAGCATATGGTGATGGTGGTGGATGAGTACGGTAGTACATCCGGCCTAATTACGCTTGAAGATATTGTCGAGGAAATCGTGGGTGAAATTGAAGATGAATACTATCAAGATACCGGTAAACTGATCCAAAAAGTAGGCGAAAAGCAATATATCATCTTGGGTCATACACCACTGGATGAACTGAACAAAACCCTCGACCTACAATTAGAACATGAACATGTCGATACTCTCAGTGGTTACATCTGTCATACCATGAGCATGATACCCAAACCTGGGGATCAACTAACAGATAAGAAAATGCGTTTCACCATTCAACAAATGAAACATCGTACCATTCATAGCTTGAGACTTGATCTGTTATCATGAAATATCTTCCATCACTATGGGCTTTTCTGAGTGGTCTCGGCTTACAGCTTGCCTTTCCACCCTTCGGTTTTTGGCCATTGGCACTGTTAGCACCCTGTTATTGGATACATCATTTGCATCAACGTAAACCATCACAAACCTTTTGGGTTGGTTGGTGGTTTGGCCTAGGTTTTTTTGTGAGTGGCTTACATTGGATTAATCATAGCATTCAACATTTTGGCCATTTGCCAGGCGTTGTTGCTATACTTTGTGTGCTGATGCTTGCTGCTTACTTAAGTCTTTTTCCTGCAACTGTTGGTTGGCTTATTCCACGCTATCGACTCCAAGTATGGTGGGCATTGCCAACACTATGGGTCATCAGTGAGTGGCTTAGAAGCACACTTTTAACAGGTTTTCCGTGGCTTTTATTGGGTTATAGCCACACATTTCACCCACTGGGACAGTACGCCGCACTGCTCAGTGTGTATGGTGTCGGTGCGCTAAGCATCCTATGCAGTTATTGTTGTTATCGTATGATGATCACAAAGTGTCATGCCACACGTGCTATGTGGGCAGCTGTGATTGCATGGTTCATGCTAGCAAGCCCCCAAACACACTGGACAAAACCAAGTACTAAAACGACATCATTCCATGTGGTACAAGGTGCAGCCATACATAAATGGACCATGGGTGAAAAAGCGCTACTTCAAAGGTATCTTACGTTGAGCCAATCACCCCATCAAATACTTGTATGGCCAGAAGCCAGTATCTTAAATGACCAAAATCCTCTTGTACTTTCTACACTTCAGCAACACCTTAAACAACACCATCAAACCTTAATCACCGGTGCCATGCGTTATCATGATGGCCATTGGCACAATGGTGCTTTCATGATTTCACCCACGTATCAACAAGGCATAGATAAGCGTCAACTCGTACCATTTGGTGAGTTTATACCGACATGGCTTCAACCCTGGGCAAACACATTAAATTTACCCATGAGCCAACTGACACCAGGTGCAATAAAACAAGAAGATCTCAAGCTTCAGCACTACCCTATCGCGAGTTTCATTTGTTACGAAATTATTTTCCCTTCCCTGGTAAGGCAATTAAGCTATCATCGTCCCTTATTGATTTCTCTTCATGACAGCCATTGGTTTGCCAGCAAACAAGCTTCTATGCAGCAATTACAAATGGCCGAGATGCGAGTACAAGAACACCAAAAGCCGCTTATTTATGTCGATAATTATGGCCTTTCCACCGTCATCATGCCATTTTCCCACACCAGTCATACACTGCCTTTTGCCAAACCGGCAGCAGCCACCTTTCAAGTACCATACTTTCAAGGTGAATCACCCTACAGTGAATATGGCATGCTATGGCTTGGCCTTTGTTTATTATTGCTTGCTTATTGTCAACCACCCACAAGTTTCACAGCCTTGCCAAAGGTATCATTTAAAATCGTCTAGCATCACAGGTGGACTCTGGCATCATGAGGGGATGCGCTTGACTTTGATATTGCGCCCACACTGATTCTACTTGATGGATCACTTGACGAAGACTACAACACGCACGTTTCATGGTTTGATAACAGCTCACTTGCTCACCCAAAGGCCATGCTTGATGATAATCAGACTGATCATGTAAAAATAAAACAGCCAAACCAAGAAACGCTGCCAACGCTGCTTCATCAGACCATGTCACAATAAGGCCGGGACGTTCTTTCATGACCTGCCACGAAGGATTCCATCGCACATGATAGCCAAGTTGTTGTAAATGGCGTCCTAATAATTGATGATAGGGCCACGCTGAGGATGTTGTCACATCATATAAAATGTCAATCGGCATACAAGGATCATTGACTTGTCTAGGATAAGGATTCATGTCCATAAAATCCAGTCGATCTGCCAGCTGAAAACAACGAAATAAAGGGGCTAACTGATTCACAGGATGAGCATACTGTAGGCGTTTAAAGACTCGCTGATTAAAAAGCCAGAATCCTCGCCAAGTTTTGATCCACCCACGCCGATTGGGTATACATCGTATCCGTGGATGTTGAAGGATATCAGGATCATCATGACCATGTATCACTAAGTCATAGTGCATTGGCAAATGGTCGGCATGGGTATACACCTGATCGTAAAAGTAAGGCTCATCCAATACCTTCAACCAAGCATGTATGCGTTCATTATTAACCAGTAAATCAATTTTCCATGCAGCATGGTAACGTTTTAAAAGCGCTATCCATGGCCACAATGCGCTGATGGACCAACCCGTGTTAAAACCTGTAAGAAGCATATGCATACCCTAGATCATAGCACAGAATTATGACCAAATAATTGACAAATAAAAGATTTAAGGCTAGTATATTACTTTAAAACAATCTGAAATATGTACGATCTTACCACAATGTCTGCAAAACCTAAGGCCTATCTCTCATGGGAAGCGTTTGACAAATCCTGTGCAAACTACGATCAAGGCGCTTTGGCACCGCATGAAAGACTACTGTGTTATACCGTGTCCGTACTACGTCATTACCCTTATAATCCACTGCCTAAAATATTGGTTCCTTTTACCAAACGCAATAAACAATTAGACCCCCAAAAATTTGACACTTATTTTATCGATCAAGCCGGTATTTGCGCCAATCCATCACTCATTCGCTGGATACTACCATGCGACGCAAGTGACACCCCATCCCCATTTGGCTCAAAAAAACCTCTATTTAGCGAAAAGATCATATTATGGGCACACATGGTAAACTACTGCCTTCACCCCGACGATGCGACGCTAGCTAATAAGCTTGAAAGCTTTCTCGCCTCACGCTGTCAAAAAGACGCTCTCTACCATGACTTTATCAGTGATGGCCAACTGGTTGCCTTGGCGCACCAAAGTCCTAATCCTTCGCTTCATGCCCTGTTCAGTAAATATTTAACGACACCATCACGCGCACAATGTATCCCCTATCCCAAACATCTACAAAAAAAAGAAGCAGACAAAGCGCAAGCAACCAAGCGTTTCATACAACGGTATGGGGGAGATCGTGAAAAAGCAGAACACATTCTCATACGACTTCAGCGTCAATTTCGACAAAAAAAGCGCTCCTTCACTTTTCAACAAAGTTTACAAAAACATTTTGGCTTGACTAAAGCACAAGCTTTATCTGCTTACCATCCCGAGAATCTTCTCTCTTTTCTACCTCATGTTGAAGAAGCAGAGCAAATTATGTTAAGTCAATATTTGTATGCCTATCATGACAAACAAAGGCTGTACCATGCCGACCAACATCCCACCAAAGATCTGATACCAATGGATAGCAAAGCCCAATATAAAGCTGCAGATGCACACTTTAAAGCAAAAAAATCACAATGCAAAAGCGAGGTCAAAACCGAGCGTGGTCAATTGTTTTTACGCATGATTGATTGTATTATCGCCAGTGATCAAAAAGCGCCATGGATGCCCTTTATCAGGACATTAACGCCTAAACAATATACCACATCCATTGCTGATCATGGTTTATTAGCACAGGTTAATTTACGCCAATCGTATATTGCATCACAAGCCGCGCTCTCTGCTTGTGATATCAAAGTCAGTGATCAATATGCCATATGCTTTGGTCGAGGTGATGGCTTGATTGATAAAAACTGTATGAAAGAAAATACGGTGGAATGGACATTACGTACGCCTCAAATACTGGCATCACTGCCCACGCATGCATTTACTAAACAGTGTGATCTTGGCTTAGTTGATAAACAACATATCAGTCACTGGGAAACATTCAATAGATCTTATGACTTCTCACTGACATACCCTGTGAGGATGACTGAACCCAATCAGGCAGAGATGTCCTTGTTTCATACACGACGAGGACGTTTTATTCCCAATACGATCCTCAGGGCCCCGAAATACGATTTAATCCATCATCTACCTCATCTTCACGCAGCACTTCATACGCTCAATTTCTTTCGTTTTATTAAAGACCCCATATGCTTAAATGATTTGCAGCGTTTAGACGACCATGGTCTCGAAAAACAATTACGTGATCTCCATGATGCCATGACCTATGCCATAGAGTGGAATTTCTATCGGGCTTACCGTATGTCATTTGACCACATGGAAAAAATTCAGGTTTTTCATAAAAAAGGTTCTTATGGTGACCCTATCCTTCAATTTACCTTGACCATGGCAAAGCTCAAAACAGATTTAACCCGTGGTGTGACCGATTGTCTCGATCAAATCAAAACACATCTCCCTGAATTATTGAACAGTGGCCGTTTCATCGCTTGGATGAAGCAACAAACAAGCTATCCAGCCATCACTGCTCGTCTTGACGCCATGGCATCCTCATGCTGTCAACCTACAGACCATTTGGGGCGCCCTGGCTCTGAGTCCCTCACTCGCCATACGCAAGTGACAATACCTAAGACTCATCCTAGATTTTCCTAGCCTGCAGGTAAAAAATAAACGGTACTGATTTAAATACATTGAGGGCTGTTTAGCGTCAGTCTAATCACTGCTTAGAGTTAAACTTATCTCACGGCTACATACCATATAAGCTAACACCAGGTATGGGGGATTTTAAATATAAAAGACCCTTATGTTGATAATGATTGTAAAACAAGGAAGTCTTTATACTTCTTTAATCAAGTTGCGCCCGACCTTATAAACACTGGGATGTAAATCAAAGGATGATACCAGAAGTTGGCAAACAAAAACTGAAAAAATACGTCTATATAACCAGTTAAAACAGGAAGGATACTCGACTACTTAGGCATGATCGGCTGTTGACGTATTGAGATCCACCCTCTTACTTTAGAAAAAATATGTGGGAAATACAGAGCTTAAGGCACTTGACTTTAAAAGTACAAAACCTAAAAATACCCGATAATTGACACGGTAAAAAAAACTAAAAGCATCTTGTCTTAACCCATAGAAACAACTATCTTATTTGGGGTAAATAAGCCTGTCATCGATGATTAGTCAGCGCATAACCTTAGCCACTCCCCTACTGCCAGTAAATTCATCCAGCACTTGATTCATTGATATAAAATTCAATCTGGAAACATAGTGTGTAGTAAACATCCTGTGAGAAAATATGTCTTTAAACAATATGCACATAGACTATCTGTAGGGATAAAAGATAACATGTGATAAGAGGTCATGTAATTCAATGTTGTACGTGTTTTTAAAGATGGATATCCTCTCAAAATCTTTAGCGCATTTTGTCCACTATCTATTAAGATCATCATGGGAGTATAGCCGGCAGTATCCAGTCAGCATGCAAACTTGTTTTAAGGTCATAAAAGACTTAAACCAACCTACCCTCTTCATACAAGTAGATCAGGACTCTGGGTTTATGAAAAATTTTTTAGAAGACCTTTATAATGCCTAAGGATCTCTTATTAAGTCTCATCGCCTAATTTTGATCGCTGAGTAAGTGAGCCCATGGGGTAGCAAGTCAAGCATACTATACACCATACACTGATGCTTACCCTCAAGACTTTCTTAGTAGGTTATGAGTTGATACCCGTATCTATATCATTGCACTCAACCTCATCAAGACTTGATCAATTAATTGCCTTATGCGTCATCTCAATTTATTTGCAACAGGAAGGACTCATCGTCCTACGTATCTTGAATGAGGACAGATGCTTGCCATATTTCATCCCAGATTTTACACTGTACACTATTGATTATGACACACCCCATGCGTTTAAGACCACACATCCTAAATTATATCATCCCAGTATGGTATCGCACACAACAAAAGCGCTATCGATGGATCCATGCCAATCATCGCATAGGGCCTTTTCTTCGTGAATGGTCAGATCATCCACATGCCATCCACGCTTTCCAAAAAGGACAAGTCCTTTTTGAACCCATCAAGCAAACATATTATGGTGGATCATGCCAACAAGTGACACCCTTGTGGGATCGTTTATGGATGCATGTGATTTATCATCCTATCAAGCCTTGTTTTCCTCATATTATTCACCCCAAGTGTACTCATCTTCAAGGCCCTTCTTCTATCCGTTTCATCACCCAAGCCACACACCAAGCACTGAACAGTGGAAACGATCACTACTTTTGTCGGATTGATATCAAGTCATTCTATGCCTCGATCCGTCATCACCACTTGATAGCCTGTGTACATCAAGTCTTTGATGACCCTTGTTTGTTACACTACCTTGAAGCCATCATCACACGCCCTATCGATAAAGACGGTGTGCTGTGGACACCAACCAAGGGCATACCCCGTGGTTCAAGTTTATCGCCTTTTTTTGGGGCACTGTACCTAGGCGCCCTTGATCGAGCGATCAACGCTAAACAGGGTATGTATTATTGTCGATACATGGATGATATCTTAATTCTCACAAAAACAGCTAAGCAGTACCGTGCAGTGAAGAAAACGCTATGCAAAGTACTTGCTTCTTTAGACTTACGCTTATCTCGCCACAAATCAAGTT
>CACKMC010000009.1 GCA_902601155.1 Coxiellaceae bacterium
GGTCCATGCAGCTAATTGCTCTTGTAATGTGCTGTCTTGTTCTTGCAAAGAAACATACATGGTTTCGTGGCTCTCATATTTAGCGTGATAATCATAAAACGTACCACTGGGCGTTTGAATTTCAATCACAGGCAAGCACTGTGCGCCCACCCAAGCCACTGTCAACTCCCGACCATTGACCCAAGGCTCCACCATGACCGGTCCCCACTGTCTCGCATGTAAAAAAGCTGCCTGACATGACGCCATGTCTTCCACACGAGAAACCCCCAAACTAGAACCCTGATCTATCGGCTTAAAACAAACAGGGAACTCATTGTTTTTTAACGAATTTATATCCGACTCTTCATGCAAGATATCCATAGGAAGCACAGGCACACCATGATAAGATGCGAGACATTTTGCGCGCAGCTTATCCATACTCAGTGCAGAGGATAAGACGGAACTGCCACAATAAGCCAATCCATGTAGATCAAACCAAGCACTTAGCTGCCCATCTTCCCCACCTTTCCCATGTATCATATTGAATAGGACATGCGTTTTTTGATAGGGCAAAAGCATGGAAAGGTCATCAGGGCTTTGTAAATCAATCACCTGATAATCATAAGCTAGGGCCTCAAAGGCCTTCGCAACGGCAGTACCTGATCGCAAAGACACGTCACGCTCACCAGACCATCCCCCCATCAAAATTATCCAAGATCGCTGACTCATTATTTTTCTCCTAGGTCATGCACTTCAGGTTCTAACCAAATACCATGTTTATCATAAACAGTTTGCTGAATCATCGCCATCAAATCCCTCACCGAATCACTTGATCCTTGTCCTAAATGCTCAATAAAATTAGCATGCTTATCCGATACTTTCACTTGTCCAAGTTGATAACCTTTTAAACCCACTTGCTCAATCAAGGCTGCGGCAAAATAACCCGGTGGATTTTTAAAAACCGACCCACAATTTCTCGTACCAATAGGCTGTGTCGCTTGCCGCTTAGCTAATAAAGCTTCAATACTCAAGCTATCCTGCTGTGTTGTTTGAGTAAAATGAAAAATACCACGCACAATGGGTGCTTGACCTAAACCTGACATATGACGATATCCCCAGGTCAATGTCTTGGCATCGATACGCTCAATATCACCATCTTGCGTTAACACATCACAGGCGATGATATGATCGCTGGTGACTCCACCAAAAGCACCTGCATTCATCCGAATGGCACCACCCATCGTTCCGGGAATACCCGCAAAAAATTCCGCCTGAGGCCAACCTTCTCGTCGTGCAATCTTGGCAAATTTTGCACAAGTCATCCCGGACTCACAGATAACATGATCACCTTCCTGCTGATATGCCGTCAAACCTTTTTGTGTAAACACAATGACACCATCAATCCCCTCATCAGGAATCAATACATTACTGCCCAAGCCAAGAAAACGAATGAGCTTTGCTGGATAATGTGCTTTCCACCACGCATAAAACCGTTGGCAATCCGCCAAATCTTTCGGCCAATAGGCATAGGCTGCTTGACCTGAAAAACCCCATGTGTTGTACTTTTTCAGTGAACATGACTCACGCCATTCACCTTGTAAATCCCACTGTTTTCGAAGTGACGCTGTTAACATACCATCGTTTTCCGCTGCCACCACGATCGCGCCCATGTACTGATCCAACCCGCCCCTGCAAACACCAAAACATCGCCATGAGACAAGGCATGCTCACACGCTACTTCCCAATCTTTGGCTTGTGGCAGAAACGTGACATCACCTTCACATGCCTGACTCAAAGATTCACTATTCACACCCGCGATGTCTTTTTCATATGCGGTATCATGCGGCCATAGATGAACCTTTGATAAATTGGATAACACACGCACAAAATCAGTAAACAACTGCTGTGTACGTGTGTAACGGTGTGGCTGAAAGCATACATGAATCACAGCACCAGGATAACGCTCCTCTAAAGCACCCACCATCGATGCCAGTGCTTCTGGGTGATGCGCATAATCATCATAGACATGACACGCATGGCCGGATTGTTGCCAGACACCCAAATAATCTAAGCGACGCTTAACCCCTTGAAAAGAAGCTATCGCCGAAGCAATACTGTGCTCATCACGCACCAATTCACGGGCTAACAAAGCAACAATTGACGCATTGCTTCGATTATAACGACCAGGTAAGCTGGGCACGATTTGCCATGTTTTACCTGCTTGATCATGGATAGCCAGGCCCTGCTTTGACTCTTCCAGTGTATAATCAGCTGTCTGATCATAGCCATAAGTATGCACATTCTCTTGAAGCTGTGTGCTACAGTGTTTCGTTCCTTCATCATCTTGATTGAGCCAGATTTGCTTCGCTTGGCTATCGCGTAACCAGGATACCATGGTGTTTTGCAAAGATGCCAACGTCTCTCCCGGTTTTAAATGATCATGCTGTAAATTCGTGACAAGCACAGTATGCGCATGCGTTTGGACAAAGCTTCGATCACTTTCGTCCAACTCTAAAATAAACCAAGGCGACGTTCCCCATGATGCATGACTTACAAGTTGCGCCGTATCGCCACCTATAAAATAACCAGGATATAAGCCTGCTTGCTGACAAGCATACACAAGCCATGCCGTGGTGGTTGTTTTGCCATGCGTGCCTGTGATGGCCACAATCGGGCGATCACCCAATAAGTGCATCATACACGCTAAGCGTGTCACTGTTTGAAAAGACTTTTCTTTGATCGCATCACGGATGGGATGATCATCAGCAATGGCTGGCGAAATCACCACCCATGCATGAGATGGTATCTTGATGAGATCATGCCCTACCCACACCTGTACGCCCACATCCCTTAGCTGGTCAAACCGAGGACTTTCCTGACAATCTGAACCCCATACTTCACCGCCACAAGCGCGCCATAATAGCGCCAATCCCGACAAACCAACGCCACCGATACCCACACAATACAAAGGAGGTAAATGCGGTGTTTCATCTTCGCGTAAATTTGTGGCCATCATCATTCCGTATCAAGTTATTTTGAGTGTAGCAGCTCTCAAGGATATTGTCATGGCAAGGATAATCGACGCACCAACGCCTGCGCAGCCTCACTGGGTCCTTTGCGTACATGTCGCGTGACTGTTGGCCATACCAATGACTCAAACCAAGCGTGCAAATCTTGGGCATGACAGCGATCTTGTGGCCATAAATATCCTTCATGATCTGCTAACCAAGCCTTGGCATTACCGGTTTGATGGTCATCCACCGCATAAGGGTATGGCACTAAAATAGCAGGGAGCTTAGCATGGGCCAATTCCGCCAAAGTTAAGGCGCCTGCACGACTAATGACTAGCGATGCAAAAGCATAAGCCTCTTCCATGTCATCAATAAAACCATCCACACGTGCCTCAATCTGATGAGATGCATACCATGCTGCCCACGCATCACGATGTGCCACACCGACTTGATGCCAAAGTATTGGACGTTCTTTTTCAGGCATGCGATGCCAAGTCTGTGCCACCCACTCATTGATGGCTTGTGCACCACGGCTACCTCCTAAGACCAAAACATGACGTTTGGCCGGACAAGTTCTATCCTGATGAAAATAAGTCGGCTGCCCAATGCATGTCCACCCTGATAAGGGGTAAGCACTGAAACGCTGGGTGGTTAAGTGGGCTAACACGCGATTTGTCAATCCCAGCACAGCGTTTTGTTCGTGCACTAACAAAGCTCGGCGTAATAGCCATGCTGCGATGCCAACCGGCAGTGCCACATACCCTCCCGTGACTAACACATGATCTGGTCGATAACGTAAAAGCCAATACCCTGCATGTAACACAGACCAAGGTAAGCCTATCAAGCTTTTGAGTTTAGCCCATAACTGCTTGCCCCTTAAAGGAAAAGCATAGATCGTCTTAAAGGGGACCACAGGTTTCACGAGTTTTGCTTCCATGCCAGTGGATGTGCCTAACCAATACACCGTATGCCCAGCCTCTTGCAACAAACGCGCCACACATAAGCCAGGATGCACATGGCCTGCTGTGCCTCCACCCGCCATCACCACCGTGGTCATTGGCATGTCCGTAAGGGGTGACTCGCCATCTCATGCGATGCGCGTAACAACCACGCACAGGCAACACAGGTAATGACGATACTTGTCCCGCCATAACTCACCAAAGGCAAGGTAAGTCCCTTCGTCGGTAACAACCCAATATTCACCCCGACATTAATCATGCCCTGAAAACCCAACCATACACTGATGCCATAACTTAAATACCCAGCAAACAGTTGATTTTGACGAATCAGTTCACGGGCAACCCAACACCCACGTAACACCAAATATAGAAACAAAGTGATAACAATCAAGCAAGCGATTAATCCACCTTCTTCCGCTAACACGGCAAAAATAAAATCGGTATGGGCCTCTGGCAAATAAAACTGTTTTTGCACACCATGGCCTAAGCCCTGCCCTGTGATACCGCCACGTCCAAAAGCAATCAATGCTTGCGTGAGTTGGTAGCCAGAACCAAAACGCGTACGCCATGGATCAAGAAACGAGGTCAAACGCAATAAACGATAGGGTGCTGATATCGCCAGTATGGCTAATACGCTGCCAGCCAAACCACACAAATACATAAGATATCGCAAACGAACACCTGCGACTAAAAGTAAGACAAATGTCACCACCGTAATCACCAAGGTTGCCCCAAAATCGGGCTCTAATAATAACAGCACACTGATGATGGCCAATAATATAAGACAGGTGCAAAAACCTTGGGGTGAATAGCGCACATGGGCACGTTGTCGGCTAAGAAAATCAGAGAAATAAAGAATAGCTGCCAGCTTCATACATTCTGATGCTTGTAATGTTAAGGGACCAAGACGAAGCCAACGCACACTTCCATTCATATGCACCCCTAGCCCAGGAATCAAGACCATGACTAAGAGGGCAAGACTCAATAAAAAGGCATAGGGGGCAAATCCTTGCCATACATTTAAGGGAATGAATAAACAAGCACCGGCAGCCAATAGCCCAACCAACACATAAAACAAATGATGGTAAAAAAAATGAAAGGGCATGCCAAATTGCTTTTGTGAGATCGCAAAAGATGCGGATGCTACCATCAAAACACCCACCATCACCAAGGCAAAAGCCGTGAGTAATAAGCCTTGATCCCAATACCACTTAGTTGCCATGAACACTCTCTTCTAAATACTTTTTTAAGGCTGTTCCGCGCGCTGAAAACCCCTGAAAGGCATCAAAACTGGCACCGCCAGGTGCCAATACAATCGCATCGCCAGCCGCAGACCACGCCATGGCTTGTTTGACCGCATCCGCCAAAGAAACGACTTCGATACATGGACAATGCGCTTGCCAATATGTTTTAAATACACGCCGTGACTCGCCAAAACAAATCACCGCTTTAGGCAAAGGCCCCTCCCATGCTGGCATAGATTGTAAGCTTTCCTTTAATTGCCCCCCCATCAAAGCCACACAAGGCTGAGACGCACAAAGATGGGCGATCGTTTGGAAAGCGCCCGTCACATTAGTGGCTTTAGAATCATCAAACCATTCACATTCAGCAAAAAGGCCCAGTGATTGACATCGGTGAGGCAAACAAGGCAGCGGTGTGGTGGCGTGTGCTGGCAAATCCCAGTCCATCGCCTCACCCATGGCCGCAATGGCTGTCAGAATATTGGCAGCATGGGGGTAACTCGTTTGTTGACATTGCGTATCAATCCAAGCTTGTGTCTGCGCACTTCCGCCTAACACTTGACGACGCTTCGGTGAAAACCAAGTGATATTCGCAAGGGTGTTTTCACATGCCCACGTCATTAAATAAGGATCATCTG
Organism: Coxiellaceae bacterium; assembly: GCA_902601155.1. GTDB lineage: Bacteria > Pseudomonadota > Gammaproteobacteria > Comchoanobacterales > Comchoanobacteraceae > CACKMC01. Next base: position 5,829 of record CACKMC010000009.1, read on the forward strand.
CATTGCAGACAACATGCCTGGCATGAGATAGCCAAGCTGTTTTTGCTTCGACATAGGCTTCTAAATTACCATGCCAACCCAAATGATCAGGGGCAATATTAAGCACCACAGCCAAAGCGGGTGAAAACACATCACTATGACTCAGTTGATAGCTAGAGACTTCCAATAAACAAGCATCTTGTGGCTGATCTAACAAAGTGATGGCAGGTGGTCCTAAATTGCCACCAATCGCTAGCTTATCAGCCATCCATGTACCCAAAGCATGGACCAAAGTACTCTTGCCGTTGGTACCCGTGACGCCGTAAATTGTCTGTGAGGATTGGGATGAAAAGAGATCTAAATCACTCCAAATCAACAAGCCTGCCTGCGCACATTGTTGATAAATTGCATGATGCTTAGGAATACCCGGACTAATGATCACGCCATCTATTTGTGTACGAGGAAAATAATGCACAAATGTGACAGAAGGCAATGCTTTTTTGGGCCACTGTTCACGTGGTGCCCAAACGATCACCTGCTTAGTTTGCTTAACCAAAAACGTCGTGACAGCTTGTCCTGTGACGCCCCACCCTAACACCAATACTGTTCGCCATGCTTCTATTGCCATGCGATCAATCCGATCGTCAACGCCACACTGGCTAGCGAAATTAACCAAAAGCGCACGATAATTTGTGGTTCTTTCAAACCTTGTAATTCAAAATGATGATGCAAAGGTGCCATTCGAAACACCCGCTTACCCCGCCAACGATAGCTTAACACCTGAATAATCACCGACAAAGTCTCTAAAACAAACACACTGCCCAAAGTCACAAGCGTCCACTCTAATCGCAAACTCAGTGCAACCGCTGCAAGCATGGCACCAAGACATAAAGCACCCACATCCCCCATAAATACGCACGCAGGATAAGTATTGAACCATAAAAAACCAAAACCAGCCCCTAACATCGCAGAGGCAAGCACCACATACACCATGGCATGCCCATCCATTGGCTGCATGGTGACCGCCAAACCTGCCAATGTGGTTAAAACGATTAAACAGGGCACAATCGCTAAACCATCTAGACCATCGGTTAAATTCACAGCATTCGTGGTGGCCAAAAACACCAAGCTTGCCCAAGGAATAAAAAAAACACCCAAAGGGATGTGCCACGATCCAAGCGTTAACTGCGTGTGATCATAACCATGGTAATAGGCGATGGTACTGAGTACGACCGCAGCGATGAGCTGATGCCCACTTTTCCACCGTGCACTCAAGCCTTTACCAGACACCCGTTTGATTTTTAAACCATCATCGATCAAACCAATGATCGCGTACCATGCTGTGGCACCCAGTATCCAATACATGAGGAAACTAGCTGGCAAGGCCATGAAACAAAATAGACTGCCCATGAACCAAAATACCAAGCCTCCCATGGTTGGCGTCTTATTTTTCACATAGTGCGTGGTGGGGCCATCATCGCGCACTTGCTGCCTAGCACCTAAACGTTTCATCGCACGAATGAACCAAGGCATAGTGATTTGTGTGGCTATCCAGGACAGGCTAAAGACTGGTAGCGCCGTTTGCGTCCACATACTCATGATGACCACGCCTTCACAAGACGATCTAAACGCATCGCATGGGATCCTTTGATTAAGACAGCAGCTTGTGGTGGCAATGTGACCTGTTGTAAACACGCATCCACTGTCTCAAACGCCTGTCCCTGACACGATTTTGCAATGATAGACGCTAATGGACCTACCGTATAAACCGCATGCCATTCCATGGCAGCCACCACTTCGGCAAGACGTTGATGATAGGCACGCGCTTGCTCACCCAGCCCTAAAAGATCACCCATGATGAGTACGTAAGGACCCGGTTGTGTTTGGATGACTTCCAAGGCAGCGAGCATGGCTTGTGGATTGGCATTGTAACAATCATCTAAAAGGCGTGTTTGTTGCGGTCCTTTGCGCCAAGTCATGCGTCCTTGAGGCAATTGGAGTGTGGGTAGCATGGTCACTAAACGAGACCAAGGGATATCACAAGACCAAGCCACCGTTAAAGCGGCTTGAAGATTTTGACACATCGCCTTTCCCACCAGAGGCACTGTGATGGTTTGTTTCGATGCGTTGGGACCATAACGACAAGTCAGTGTAGTCTGTGAGGCAGTGGTCGCCACCACATCACATACCACAGGTGCCGCCTCCCCAGTATGTGATACATGGGTCATACTGGGTCGAAGTGGTAACCATGCTGATCGATAAGGACTGCTTTGATCATAAATCGCCACGCCTTTTTCCATCAAAGCATGAAACAAAAGTCCTTTTTCATAAGCCACACCCCACTCATCACCTAGCTGCTCAAGATGGCAAGGTGCAATATTATTTAACAAAGCAATGTCTGGTTGCACCACACGAGAAGCAATCAACATTTCTCCAGGACGATCAATACCCACCTCAACAACGGCCACCTGATGATGCGCACGAAGACGTGCGATGGTTTGCGCAACACCCAGGGTGTTATTAAAATTTTTCTCTGTCGCCAATACTTGATCCGATCCATAATGCGCTTCTAAACATTGACGGATCATGGCCACAGTACTGGTTTTACCACAACTGCCTGTCACGGCAATGACACGTGTGTCATATTGCTGACGCCAATGACGCATCAAAGTCCAAAACGCTTGGTACGTATCTTTGACACCAATGACTGGCACCGTATCATGCGTGAATGGCTGGGATACAATCAACACCGAAGCGCCTTTTTGCACGGCTTCTTCTAAAAATTGATGGCCATCATGATGAGGGCCAATCCATGCAATAAAAGCATCCCCTGGTTGAAGACTTCGGGTATCGGTGCTCCATCCTGTGATCACAGCATGTTGCTGCAGGGACGGCAAGGCAAGCCACTGCGTGATTTGATTAAGCGTGCACGACATCAGCGACGCACCCCAAACGTTGTTGAACCGAAGCAAAATCGCTATGCGCTTCTTTCATACCACCACTGCGCACAATATATTGCTCATGGCCTTTTCCAGCAATCACAATCACATCATGATGATGAGCTTGCTCAATGGCATCACCAATGGCTTTATCTCGATCATGTTCTACTGTCGCAGCCCATGGACAAACCAAACCTGCTTTGATCGAGGCAATGATGGCTTGCGGTGATTCATCACGTGGATTGTCATCGGTTAGAATGACATGATCACTGAATTGTTCTGCCACTTGACCCATCGCCTGACGTTTGGCGATATCACGATTACCACCGCAACCAAATACACACCAAATGCGTCCCTGACACCATGCTTTGACACTTTGAAGCACAGCACGTAATGCATCTTCAGTATGGGCATAATCAATGATCACTTGTGGCTTGGAGGCATCGCCTCGTAGACTTTGCATGCGTCCCGGTACAGTCGGTAGTTTTGACAACACCGCAGCCGCATCTTGTAGTGGCACACCCAAACCAAGCAATGCCCCCAGCACAGTGAGGAGATTATTGACTTGAAAACGACCCAATAGTGGACTGGTCACGATCACATCACCCCAAGGAGAGTGCACATGAAAGCGTAAACCTTCTGCACTTGATTCAATACTGTGTGCTTGTAAAAAATACTGCACATGAGGTTTTTCTTCTTGGCAAGTCGTGCCAATCACTTGTTGGGCTGTGGTGCATGATGCAAACTGTTGTCCCCAGACATCATCTAAATTTAACACAGCAACCCTCAAAAAATCACGACAAAACAATTTACGCTTTTCTGCTGCATATAAATCCAAGGAACCCTGATGATAACTTAAATGATCTTCGCCTAGCTGAGTAAACATCGCCACATCAATGGGTGTGACATCACTCTGACCCAGACGGTTTTGCGCCAAACCATGGGAAGAGGCTTCACAAACAATATGACGTAAACCCTGTTGATGACACAAAGCCATAATATTTTGCGACTGAATTGGCCCAGGGGTGGTGAGCCCTTGATGATCCTCAAGGTCATGCACATCACCATGCCCCAAAGTCCCCATGAGTCCTGCTGGCTGACCAAGTTGTGTCAAAGCATGTGCCAATAAATAAGAACAGGTTGTTTTACCATTGGTGCCTGTCACTGCAGACACCAGTAAACGATGTGCTGGCATCTGATAAAAACGCGCCGCAATCATCGCAACCTTTTGATTCAAACGTGGGATACCTAGCGCAATCACTTGTTCTTCAGCAGTTTGAATCGCCTGCAAGGCCTCATCGGACAACCCACCTTGTGCCTCGTAAACAATGGCAATGGCACCACGCTCAATGGCATGTTGAATATAATGACGACCATCTGACTCATGGCCCTCCACTGCTAAAAATAGTCCATGAGGTGAAACCGTTCGACTGTCAAGGCTTAATGCACTAATATGCCGATCTTGGCCGGGCGTGACAACCGTCAATCCACGCAAAAGATGGGATAAAAGATTACTCGTAGGCAGGGATTGGTGCATCAATAAATCTCCTCATACATGCAGTGTACAAAATTCATGCGCGCCCCTCAACTCTCTTGGGCAAAAAACGCTCGCCATGCTTCACAATATCGGCAAAAACAGGTGCGGCTACTTGGCCTCCAAAATGATAGCGATGATCAGGTGCCGTGATAAAAACAGAAATAATCATCTTAGGATTGGAGGCAGGCACATAGCCAGAAAAAGAAGCTAAATGTCGTTGCACATAACCAGATCGACCCACTAAATGCGCCGTACCTGTTTTCCCCGCAATACGATAGCCTGGCAATGCAGCACGCTTTCCCGTGCCTTCAGAGACCACACTTTCCAATGCTTGGGATATGTGGTCCATCACTTGTGCATCACCCACGTGCTGGGGCTGGATGGGATGGATTCTTTTCAATAAAGTGAGTGGGTAGTAATCGCCTCGATTCGCAAGGATCATATAGGCTTGTGCGACTTGTAAATTGGTCACAGTCAAACCATAGCCAAACGAAAAACTCGCATGGGATAAACTCCCCCGCTTTAAATAGCCTTTGATGCGCCCTGTCCGCTCTCCAGGAAAATTCAAGGCACTGCGTTGACCTAAACGAAACAAACGCGCACTGTCTTGCAACCATTGGGGTGGGTCTGCTAATGTCAGACGGGCCATCCCTACATTGCTTGAATAACGCATCACATCTTTCACACTGATGCGCCCAAGATTACGATGCGCATCACGAATCGTGTGTCCATTTAACCGCAGCAAGCCTTTGCCGACGGATACTTTCGTTTGCATCGTGGCACGATGATGCGCCAAAACACTGTAGAGACTGAATGGCTTGAATACAGAACCGGGTTCATAGGCATCATGCATGGCATGATTACGATAGTTCGATGTTTGAGCACCCACACGGTGATTGGGATTGAAACTGGGATAACTGGCCATCGCCAATACTTCGCCAGTGGGAGACAACACCACAACAGAACCATGCTTAGCATGCACTTTATCCACCATATCAGACAAAGCATGATACACCACGCCTTGAAGTTTTTTATCGATACTTAACTGCAAGACATGACCTGCATGACTAGGCTTCACATGCTGCTTAATCGACAAAACATGTCCTGTGGGATCCTGTTCCACCACATCCAAACCTTCTTGACCCGCTAAATGGGTATCATAGGCTAGCTCCAAACCTTCCAACCCACGATCACCAACCCCTGTAAAGCCAATGACAGGCGAAAGCACTTCCCCCACTGGATAATAGCGATAGGGCTCTGATAAAAAAATCAAACCTGGCATTTTTTTAGCTTCTAAGGCTTGTCGAACCGAAGGAGAAATATGACGCTTAAGGTAGACGAAGTTTGAACGGCGCGCTAGTTGTCTTCGAATAAAGCCTTCAGATCGCTTGATCAGCGAAGCAACACTTTTAATTTGCTTGGTTGTCCAATGCGTTTTATGGGGGTGCAAAGCCAGCGAGTCCGTCGCCAAGCTCACCGCCAATGGCGCACCATTTCGATCCACAATATGACCTCGATGCGCTGGCAAAATCCGTGTGCGCAAACTTGTATGCTTTGATTGCTCTGCTAAAAAATCATGCTGCCATACAGTGAGCACAATCAAACGCGACACAATGCCAGTAAAACAAAGCATCACAAGACAAACGATGATGCGATACCTTAAATTATCGCTTGCGTCCACTGTGTTTTCTCCGAGCAAAGGCCATCGCATGAAAATGGCGCTGATCAGCTTGACGCCATAATTCACCAGGTGCACGCAATGCGGCACGTTCTAACAACAACTGTCGATGCACACGTTGTAAAGACTCCGTATCGGCAATAGAACCACGCCAAGCGGAAAAAGCATGCCTCGCTTGGTATTGCACATACACATTACTGAGCGCTGACACCATCAACATCACACTACAGATAAATACAACACGTAATGATGTCACCGGCCAGCGAATTTTGAAGCGTGGCAATGCACGCCACCTTTCTGGATAAGCTAAGTTCATGCGACTTTCTCCACCACATACATCACTGCACTGCGTGCACGGGGATTATGTTGACATTCATTTGCCGAGGGCTTCACTTTAGCGACTCGCTTCATTGTCACGATTTTTGGCGGGGTATGCATACCAAGGGACACCGATTCATTGCCGGGCGTTTTGGCTTGTATGAACGCTTTGATCACACGATTTTCAGCGCCATGAAACCCTATAACCACTAAGCGTCCACCACAACGCAACAACTGATAACTCAACAACAATGCCTTAGCCAATTGACCCAATTCATCATTCACTGCCATACGAATCGCTTGGAATGTGCGCGTGGCAGGATGGATCCGTGAAGGCGTCTTGGGTAAAACAGAAGCCACCAGTGCCGCCAAATCCGAGGTGCGCGTAATGGGCTGTGCTTCACGACGTTTGACAATGGCGTTGGCAATACGTTTTGCGTAACGCTCATCCGCATACTGACGTAACACCGTGGTTAAATCATAGGCATCTACTGCTGCTAACCAGGTGTCTGCCGTCAAGGTTTGACGCTGATCCATACGCATGTCCAATGGGCCATCATGCTTAAAACTAAACCCACGCTCCGCTTCATCTAATTGCGGCGAAGACACCCCACAATCCATGAGGATCCCATCAATCTTATCATCATAACCTTGCGCTAAATAATGAGCACATTGGCCTGCATAATCATCGTGACGAAAAGTAAACCGTGAATCGTTACGCAATGAATCTGGACTGGCCGCTGCATCGCGATCACATGCCAACAATGTGGCTTGATCATCAAGCTGCGCCAAAATCATACGGCTATGCCCTCCACGGCCGAAGGTTAGATCCATATAACAACCCGAAAGGTTGGTCAGTAGATGCTCGCATACTTCTTGGGCTAACACGGGAATGTGATCGGTCATAGCACCACCTCACTCAAAGCATCGGGCAACTCTTGATCGTCCGTTTCTAACCATGCTTGACGGTGTTTATGCCATACGGCTTCACTCCATAATTCTACTTTTTTCCCTTGACCAACAAACATCAATGTTTTATCAATCGCAGCATACTCACGCAATGCGGCTGGAATCAACACGCGACTTTGCTTATCACAAAAGACTTCCGTTGCATGGCCAATCAATAAACGTTTCACGCGTCGTGTTGTGGGATGAAAACTAGGCAATGACTCAATGGAAGCTTCAATCACTTCCCATTGTGCCAGTGGATACAAAAGAAGACAGGGGTCTTCTGGGTCAATGGTCACAACAAAGCAGGATTCATGGGCAAACAATCCTTGCTGCTTATAACGCGCAGGGCAAGCGACACGACCTTTACTGTCGACATTCATGACGTTTAACCCGCGAAAAGCTGCCACCACTTTTCCCCACATTGCCCCACTTATCGACACTTTATCGCATTCATTCCAAGGATGTCAAGGCAAAGCCACCCTTACAGGCAAAAAAAATAAAGTTATACGAATCAAATTACATGAAAGCTAGGTAAAAACTAGGCAAGCTCACGACATATCAGACTATGTATCACCTCAGGATCCTGATCAGCAGCAATCGTTCGAAATCCGTCATGCGCTTGATAGTAACGAAGCAAAGGTGCCGTATCCTGATGATACACACGAAGACGATGGCGCACAGTTTCCGGTTGATCATCGGGCCGAATCACCAAAGCTTCGCCTGTTAAATCATCCACACCTTCTTGCCTTGGAGGACAGTAGACAGTATGGTAAGTTCGCCCAGAGGCTGGATGAACACGTCGACCAGCCATACGAGTCACGATGGCATCATCAGACAAGGTGAATGAAAAAACATGACTAGGCTGCCAAAAAGCTGCCAGAGATTCTGCTTGCGCCAATGTACGAGGAAAACCATCCAGAATAACGCCTGATTGACACCGTGAAGAGGTAAGCTGAGCCTGTATGATGGCAATGACAAGATCATCAGACACCAATTTCCCTTCAGCCATCACCACCTGCACTTGCTTGCCAAGCGCCGACTGCGCAGCCACTTCATGCCTTAACAGGTCTCCGGTTGATAAACTCGGCACACCTTGTGCTTTCGCCAAAAGCGTAGCTTGTGTGCCTTTTCCCGAACCGGGCGGCCCAAGCAAAATAACCTGGCTCATGCTGTGGGATCCAAAGAAGCAGTGATATTGTTTGGGATATACGCTAAACCGACAAGCATTAACCCAATAAGAATCATCCAGATAGGTTTTGACAATGGGACAGCAATAGGGTTATCACGATGCTGCTTAAACTGAATCAAACCACCCACACATAATCCACTGCCTGTGATAATGACAATTTTATCCACAAAATTATTTGTAAAGTACAACATAGAATTGAAACTATCGGCCAAACCCTCAGCCCAAGCCCATGACGCAAGCAAATAAAGCCCAAGAAAAAAATATCGACGCATGACTCCCCTCCTTAAGATCACCATTTCCTTTTATAGCAATTTGAGCGAAAAAGACAACCCCCTCTTTTCTTTATTCATCATTTACTGCTTGACATCAGCTATGAAGCGTCCTAAAATCGATTTGAGTTAGGGGCTATAGCTCAGCTGGGAGAGCACTTGCATGGCATGCAAGGGGTCGGCGGTTCGAGCCCGCCTAGCTCCATGGACTTTAAGTCCCCATCGTCTAGAGGCCTAGGACATCGCCCTTTCACGGCGGCAACAGGGGTTCGAATCCCCTTGGGGACGCCATTTACTCAGCGTCATTCCAATCCAATCTTATCAGGTGACACTAACCTGGTATACACTGATCACCAACAGCACCATAAATAAGCACCCTGCCCCCACCAAACCATACCCCCCTAAAGGCGCACGATACAAAGAATTCACACCTTTGGTACGCAATATAGCTACCATCACGCACGGAAAAAGACCATTAAAAAGCACCACAAAAATCGCCGCATAACGCAGCGCAGCCATAAACCCATGTGGCCACCATAATGCATAAAAAATAGCTGGCAATACGACTAAGATTGGCACACAGAGACGCAACTGAATACTTCTTACCATGGGCAACACATCAAACCATACATCACGCAAACTCAAACCAATCCCACACAAAGACGTCAAAATCGCCCCCATCACAAACCACTCAATCATCCAAGGCAATCCACGCCAACTCATTGTATGAGATAAGGCTGAAACCAGTGACTGAGATACCTGAGCACTGCCGTCTATCGACCCAGACGCCTGAGGCAAAACGGAACAAACTAACCCCGTCCAAATAATATATAAAACCCAGGGAACAAAAGACCCCCATTGCACTGATTTAGCCGCCAAAAGAACCTCACCTTTCAAAAAATAAACCACGCTCGGAATCACCACATGAAAACCAAACGCCAATAAAATGAGGGGCGCTAATTGCCAACTTCCCGACCAAGGCAATACCCCAGAAGACCAAGCATGTGTTTGACATATCAACAAAATACTTAAGCCAAAAAAAATCAGCGCCAAACTATAGGAGACCCAACGATTACAACGCTCAATAAGCGACGTACCCCAAAACAAAGCCACACACGCGATGCTCCCAAGACCCACCACAAACCATGCGTGATATACGGCAGAAAACACACTCGATAAACCGGTTAAATAAGCGGCTAACAAGGAATACAACAACAACATATAACACACCCATGTCACACCCTGCCCCCACCGACCTAAGGTCTCCTTTGCCATGGATACATAACTATGACAATTGGGCAAAGAAGACTGCACCTCAACCACTAATAAACCTGCATACATCATCAGCAACCACATCCCTGTCATGAGCAACCATGCCATACCTAATCCATAAGGCATCACACTCAAGGGCAGTGGCAATGCCGCCGCACCAATGGAGGTACCTGCAACCAACAAAGCACCTTTTGCAACTCGGTTCAACATACTGAATTCCTCTACATGCTCGCCAATGCTTGTGGCAATTTCAAAGGTGACAATGACACCCAGGCCTGCTTAAACTGCATCAGATCAACAGACGACAGAGACGCTCTCGTCACACTAAATGTCTTACCATCATCACACACTTCCCAAGCAAGACCTTGATTAAGACCTATATAAGCTGACCATGCCATCGCATACCACACCTGATAGGGATCACGGACATGCGAGCACGTAATCACCAAACCATGACCTGATAACACCTTCACCGAACAAACCACATCGCTTGACCCAAAAGATGCCTGGTACAAACTGAACCCATAACACAAACCAGCGGCCATATGCGCAAGCGCTTGATCAGTCGGCTGATGACTAGACCATGACCACGTCATTTCAAACAAGGATGACAAGGTGGCCGAGAAAGCAAAAGCATCCGCTACATGACCCAACAACCCAGCACCAAGCACAAGACTATCTACCCCCTTCCACAGCGGCATCGGCGCCAACTGAAGACAAGATTCTGTACTTTTCTCATCAAAATAGTGACTCATGACAGGCCAATCCGCTGCCTGTAACACCTTCATCCATTCTTGCCGTAATGCATAAGATGGCCCTGTCCAATCATGGGCACGATGATGAGGTGGACACGCATCTTCCATCATACCATGTTGACGAACCACTTGAAAACGCATCAATGGTTGACACTGCAGCGCACCCCACATCTCTCCCCAGGCTGACATACCAGCAAGCAGTGCCTGTCGCATACAAGTGCCCAATGAAACATCTGCTTTGGTTAAAAAACAAAACATCGTCAGGGTCACATCGCTGGCCGTTGGATTCAGACGCATGGAGGATACATCAGGCATCAACACACAATCATCATCCACAGGAAGCCAGGCAGTCGACGTGATACGATAGACAGGAAACCCATCGGTCACCATGCTTTCATCCCACTGATCCGCCGTGACAGTTAACGTGTATAAGCAACCATCGTACCAAACATGGCATGCAATATAATGGGCTTGATAATGAGCCAATGTCTCTTGAAAAACGCCCCAGCTTTTGGCACTCATTGGCTTTCTTCAATACGCTGACAATGCGTTTCTTTCACCCAAAAAGCGACCACAAAAGCCAATAATAATGTGACAGGCAAGACATACGTTGACACATGATAGGCATGAACACTGTACATCCTCACGCCATGTGCCATGACACCATCCCAATGTGTATCCAACAACCAACCCGCTAATGTTTGCAAGACAGGCGCCAAAACAATGGATGCCATATTGGCAAAAGCAATGGACACACCCGCCACAGGCTGCGGATTGATCTCACCAGATAAGGCATACGCCATCACTAAACCACTATTGGCCACACCGTACAAAAAAAGCAATACGGACAATACCGAGAGATGGTCAAAACGAACATAAAGCACCAACATTAAAAAAAGCATACTAAGCAATGCCGAACCATACATAAAGGGTTTGCGTCGCTTCAAAGCATCAGACCATGCGCCACATAAAGGACCGCCAATCCCCCAGCCTAAAAAGACCATAGACATCGCCTCGGCTGCCTGCATATGGGTAAGCTGATCCACATGCTGCAGATAGGTCACTCCCCACAACTCGGCAAAAACGCCTGTTGGTGCAAAAATCAGTGCCGCAAAAAAAGCATTGGCCCAAGTTTGACGATTTTTCAACACGACCAACAACCCGGCTAGCAAACCACGATAACACGTGGGCACTGCCTCAGCATTCTCTTCACGTGACGCATTACGAAAAATCAAAGCAATCAGCAATGATAAGCTAAAAAACATCATGGCCATGACCTGAATACTGGCCACCCAAGACAAATGCGCCATGAGCCAGGCCACAGGCCCTTCACCAAAAGCGGCCCCAATCATTCCCAATGCTTGCGTTGCGCCTGCCAATAACCCAAACCGAGAAGCCGGAAACCACTGCGTCGCTATTTTCAATGTTGCCACAAACGCGAAGGCGCTGGCTGCGCCAAAAATAGCCCGTGAGAAATAAGCCCAACCAATCGACGATGTCATGGAAAATAAGACACAACTGAAACCACAAATCGCTGTCATGGCCACTAAAATACGCTTCACACCATACTGGTCGACTAACACCCCAACAGGCAACTGCATCAAAATATTAGGCCAGTAGAAATAGGCGGACAGTACACCTAACCCCCAAGCACTGACTTGAAAATGAGCCATCAAAGCGTCAGCCATGACATTGGGTGCCAGTCTTGCCACGTATTCAGTGAAGAAAAAAGCAGCGCCTAACCCCCAAACAAGCCATGGGTAACCAGGCCATTGCACCAAAGCAGAGAGATAATTCCTGGGTAAGCGAAAGACATGCAGCAAGATTTACCTCCTATGTAACATGCCACTTACTTTACATTAATTTCATAGGCTTCGCAAAATACCAAATCACGCACTTCTTTTATTCAAAAGCCTTCTATGAACCCATGCATAGATCATCATGGGCACCCACAAACAACACGACACACCAAAACCCATGACCCATGAAGCCGGCACGGGCAAACTCACCACACCCATCGCCAATGCATAGCCATATTCACGCTTGCTTAAAGGACGCGCAGACCGTGGTAAACTTAATAACACAAGATAGCTCAACCAAATAATATACCAAGGTTGCAGCAGACGATGGTAAATCCCATAACGCACGACAGGCAACCAACCCTCACCCCATAAAACATGCCAATCAAGCTTTGTCGGCTGAAACCGATGCGCTAACTGCCTGACACTTAAGGACAATGGCCAAGCATCATCTTGCATAAGACGTGGCACCACTTGTCCCTTCTTCAACACAATCGCATGCCCATGCCCGCGCCACACACCTTGCGCGTAATATAAATGAGGGGCATAGCTAATTTCTTGAGGCGGATCAATCACCTGATAGCGAATCACGTGATACAAATGACGTCCCCTTAAATGATTGGCATACCATACCGCATGCCCATCTTGCCACCAAACCCCTTTGTTTTGGTGTACAGCATGGGGCTTTTGTTGCTTGGCATAATAGGTAAGATCTGGCGCAACCCCTTCTCCGAGCACCACAAAAAAAAGACAGGCGCCTAACACCACTTGCATGCAAGACAATCGCATGGCATCAATAGACATACCTGAGGCAAGCATACCCAACCACTCACCTGTTTTTTGTAAGCGGGCATAAGTGAATAATACACTTGCAATCATCACCCAGGGCATGGCCTGATAAAGATTGCGTGGCAACAAAGCCCATGCATAACGAACAGCATGGGTCATCGTATACTGTGCACTGATATGTGCCAATTGTAGCACCCACTCCAGCATGCCCATGAAGAAAAGTAAACTCATCACCCATACCACCAAACTCAGCAAACACTGTCGGCGTATGTATTGATGCCAAATCATGCGTATCGCCTCATAAAGCACCATGCCAGCAAGGCCACCAAAGCATGGGGCAATAAAGCATACCAACTGGCCAATACAAAAAGGTGGCTGCCAGCCAAACAAGCACCATAGCCTAGCCATACCACGATCGCTTGCATACATTGCTTAGGCAACTGATCACTCATGATCCCAATCACCCAGCCCCAAAGCGACAAAACCCAAGGCATGATAAACCAATCAAATTGCCAACGCTCCACGCGCGTGGCTGTCACGGAAGGAAGGGCATAGTGAGACACATAGGTGCTGGCATGCCAGGAACGTCCAAACCATGAGGCCATAAATTTTTTAAATTCGATATAATAGGAAGATTCTTTAGACCAGTCTACCGCATACACGCGACCATCATTTAAACGCACCGAACCCGTTTTATCCACCCGCACTGAACGGGCATCAGTCCAAGCCATATCAGGCGGTTTATCGCCATGAAATACCGGCGACTTAAACCAAAACACACGACCAAGCCCCTGATGATCACGATGCCAAATCAACCACTGTTGACCATGGGGCAGTGCTATCATCGTTCGCACCGGCCACTGCATGAGGTGGCGGGTCATCGCCACCACCATACGTTGCTGAGCCCACGGTTGTGACTTGACACTGACATAAGCAAGACACTGCCCTATCCCCAGCACCACAGCACTGGTCAATACCACCCAAAACACACACCGACGCATCGATAAACCCACTTGCTCAAACAACCACCGCCCTTGCTGACTCACCAGAGAAGAGCCCGTCCAAACCCATGCAAAATAAATCGCGAAAGGCAATGTCAACACACAGATGTCACCTAAACGCATCAAACAAGCATACAATATCTGCTGGGCACTCACCATCAAGCTCACCCGACTGAGATCTAATATCACCACCATGATCGCCAAGGCCATCATCCCTACCAATAAGGCGGTACATTTACGACTAAAATCTAGGACCAAATAACGAACAAAAATCATGGCACACTGATGGATGTGCGCGACGAAATAATGTCCATCAATGCATCCTCCACGCACGATGAAGCAAACATATTAGGTTGCGCAACCTTATGATCCGCAATCAACACCCCCTGCATACCCACTGCGATTGCCGCTTCGACATTCATCAAACGATCGTCAAAAAAAGTACCATGTGACGGCGACAACCCAAACGTGTCACAACATGCTTGATAAATAGAGGCCGAAGGCTTGGGTTGATACTGACCATCCACAATATCAAACACCCCCTGAAAACAATCGGCAATGCCAAGCGCATGCAATACGCGATGGGCATATGTTTTTTCACTGTTTGTGAGGACATAACATGGGCCAGGCAAAGCCTGTAAAAGAGACCTTAGTCGTGTATTGGGACGTAAGTGATCAACACGCACATCATGAATGCGCTTAAGATAATCTTCAGGATCAATGGCATAATCACGCATCAAACCAGTCATCGTTAAACCAAAGCGTTCATAATACCACTCTTTTAAATAGGCAGCACGCTGTCGTGGTATACCAAGCTCCCCTGTCATATAAGTAAGCATATGATGGTCAACTTGACGAAAAATGGTCCAGGCATCACGGTACAAGGTATCATCTAAATCAAACAGCCAATACCGAGTCGTATCCCACGATGATTGCGCCATGTTACCCATTCCCCTGAATTATCCATGAACTAGCATACCGCAAAGCATACACCATGACAAAAAAATGCTTGCTATCCCCCCTTAACTGTCGTTCGTCCGTTCACAGCTGAAAGACGCTATGCTACCATACAGCCACAGGATATGAGGTGCAATCATGGCAACAAGCTATCAACCCGACAAAATTGAGGCTCACTGGCGTCAACATTGGGAAAATAATCAACTGGGTACACCCTCTGGCCAAGGACCTGCCTATACCATCATGTGCCCACCACCTAATGTGACCGGACACCTTCATATGGGCCATGGCTTTCAATTAACACTGATGGATATTTTGATTCGTTATCGTCGCATGTGTGGCGATTATACCTTATGGCAAGTCGGCACAGATCATGCAGGCATTGCCACCCAAATGGTTGTCGAGCGTCAATTACTCCCTCAAACCCGCCATGACCTTGGACGCGAAGCTTTTGTGGATAAAATATGGGCCTGGAAAGACCAAGCACACCAACGTATCACGAAACAAATTAAACGACTGGGTGCATCTGTCGACTGGGAAAATGAATGCTTCACTTTGGACCCAACATTGTCCAAAGCAGTCCAGCACGCTTTTATCACATTACACAAGAAAGGCTTGATTTATCGTGGCAAAAAATTAGTGAACTGGGATCCTGTGCTGCAAACCGCGGTGTCAGACCTTGAAGTATCAGAGCAAACTAAACAAGGTACATTATGGCATATCCTGTACCCACTATCCGACGGCTCAGGCCATGTGGAAGTGGCCACAACACGCCCTGAAACACTCTTTGGAGATCAGGCGGTTGCCGTCCATCCTGACGATGAACGCTACCAACACTTGATTGGTAAGACAGTGGCTTTACCATTAACCACTCGCCACATCCCTATTATTGCCGACACTTATGTCGATAGGGAATTTGGCACAGGCTGTGTAAAAATTACGCCTGCCCATGACTTCAATGACTACGACGTTGGTTTACGCCATGATTTAGACTTACTGTGTGTCATGCACCCCGATGGTCGATTGAATAACAAGGTGCCAGAAGACTATCAAAATCAACCCATTGACGTCGCGAGAAAACAAGTGGTGACTGCATTGCGAGCACAAAAACTTCTTCACGATGAAACCCCGCATACTCACGTGGTCCCTATGGGTGATCGCTCCGGTGCTGTTTTAGAGCCACGTTTAACGGAACAATGGTTTGTTGCCATGGAAACCCTCGCAGCAAAAGGCTTGGATGCACTAGACAAGGAAGCCATTGCTTTTGTACCCGCCAACTGGTCCAACACCTATCGCCACTGGCTAGAAAATATTCAAGATTGGTGTATCAGTCGTCAATTATGGTGGGGACATCGCATCCCAGCTTGGTACGATGACAAAGGCCAATGCTATGTAGGTGAGGATGAAAAAAATGTTCGTCAGACTTATCAATTGGATGAAAGCATTGCCTTGACCCAAGACCCTGACGTACTCGACACATGGTTTTCCTCGGCACTCTGGCCTTTTGCAACCTTGGGCTGGCCAGAAAATACGCAGCGATTACAGAAACATTACCCAACCAATGTACTCGTCACAGGTTTTGATATTATCTTTTTCTGGGTAGCACGCATGGTGATGTTCGGCCTTGAATTTACAGAACAAGCACCCTTCCAACAAATCATCACCACAGGATTGATTCGTGATAACAAAGGCCAGAAAATGTCAAAATCCAAAGGGAATGTACTGGATCCTTTGGACTTAATTGATGGCATCAGCTTGGATGATCTCATTGAAAAACGAACCAAAGGTTTAATGCAACCCCAACATGCTGAGCGTATTGCTGCCCAAACCAAACAGCAATTTCCAGATGGCCTCTCTGCACATGGCACCGATGCGCTTCGTATGACTTTTTGCGCCCTCGCCAACACAGGTCGAGACATTCGTTTTGACTTATCACGACTCAGTGGCTATCGAAATTTTTGTAATAAACTATTCAATGCCACACGCTATGTGATGATGAACACCGAAGGTTTTGCATCCATATGGCAAGATGACTACATCACGCAACATACCATCCATCAATGGATGTTTCATCGTCTGGCTCATCATACGCAAACCATTCACCAACATCTTCAGTCACATCGTTTTGATTTATTGGCCCATAGTCTATATGACCTTATTTGGCATGAATACTGTGATTGGTATGTTGAGTTATGCAAACCGCTCTTGAAGGATGCGCAACACGCCACTGCCACACAGGCATGCTTGATTCAGGCCCTCCAACACATCCTGCAACTGGCACATCCTGTGATACCATTTTTAACAGCGCACCTTTGGGAAACCTTGGCACAAAGAAGCCATGTCATGCATCAAGACATCGCGCGCACCGCTTATCCCAGTGTATGTACAGCGCATTTGGTGGACTCAACCCCCATCGCCCGATTACAAACCATCATGATCGGACTACGTACCTTGCGCGCTGAACTCCAAATTTCACCCAAAGAGAAGCTCACACTTTATGTGATAGATGATGACCCCATATGGCAATCATTTCATCCATGGTTTGATGCCATGTGTCAGATCACTGCCATCGAGAAAGTAACAACACAACCGAAGCAATGCATCCGTTGGATCGGTGCAAACACCACGGCCTACCTTGATGTGCACGGCAAAATAGATTTGCCACAAGTGATGGCCAACATGAAAAAGAACATCGCCAAATTAGAAAAGACTGTACAAAGTGCTGAAAAACGCTTGGCTAATCCAAACTATTTAGCCAAAGCCCCTCAAGATGTCATTGATCAATTAACCCAAGATCATCAACGTGATCAGAAAACACTGCATGCCTACCAACAGCATTGCCAAGAACTGGAGCATTTACATGTCTCAACCTAAAGCTGTGGTCTTATTTTCAGGTGGCCTTGATTCGACCACATGTTTAGCTTATGCCAAAGAGCAAGGCTATGACTTATATGCCTTAAGTTTTGATTATGGGCAAAAACATGTGGTGGAATTAGAAGCAGCCAAACGCATTGCCCGCGCAAGCCATGTCACCGATCATCAAATCCTTTCCTTGCCCACTTTGACACTTGGCGGATCAGCACTCACTTCAGACAACATCACCGTGCCTGACGCCACAGACAGTCAGGACATACCAAGCACCTATGTCCCTGCCCGTAATACGCTTTTTCTGTCCTACGGCCTTGGCTGGGCTGAACAATTGAAGGCAGATGCATTGTTTATTGGGGTAAGTGCCATCGATTACTCAGGCTACCCAGATTGCCGTCCCACCTACATCAAAGCGTATCAAGCCATGGCTAAGCTTGCTGCCACACACTCTGTGACGATTGAAACACCCTTAATTCATCTCAGTAAAGCCGAAACCATTGCACTCGGTATACGGTTAGGTGTTGACTACAGCCAAACCATCTCTTGTTACCGTGCCACTGCTGCCCGCCCAGCTTGTGGCACTTGCGACAGTTGTGTCATCAGGCAACAAGCCTTTGAAGCATACGAAACCATGTGATTCATCCTGTTGATGCCATATCATATCCCCCCAATCCACAAGGCATGATACTGTTTATTGACAAGCCAGCTGCACACTGTATAAGCATGATACGCTTGCATGTTTAAAATAGCATAAGGTCTTCGCACAACGTAAGGACTAGACAAGGCGCATAAGATATCCCATAATATCGCCGATGGTTGTCTACCATGTAGGCTAGTATAGTTAACACAAGGTTCTTGCATATGTCTGAAGGTCCGATTGATTTAAAACAACTTAAAAAACTTATTCGTTTACTTGAGGAAAGTAGTTTGTACGAATTGGAAGTACCCGATGCTTCCGGCCATCGTATTCGCTTACGTAAAGGACCTAAACAAGTCGCACAAACTGCTGTCGCCACCCCATCACCCACTCAGCATATTGTTAGCTCAGCACCAAGCACACCTGTCACGCCCTCACCAGAGCCAGAGGCAAGTACCTCATCTCCTAAAAATACATTAAATGCACCCATGATTGGGACGGTTTACCACACCCCCTCTCCTGATGCAGAACCTTTTGTCAAACCTGGTGACCGTGTGGAAGTGGGCCAAACTTTATGCTTGATCGAAGCCATGAAAATGTTCAACAAAATCAAAGCTGAAAAAGCAGGTGTCATTCAAGAAATTTTAGTAGAACATGGTCAAGCCGTTGAATATGACCAAGCCTTGTTTGCGATTGAGACAAGTTCATGAAGACGGTTCTCATTGCCAACCGCGGTGAGATTGCGCTACGTATCTTGCGAGCCTGCCAACAACGGGGTTACCGCACGGTTGCTGTCTATTCGCAGGCAGACCGTGACCTCATGCATGTACGACTTGCCGATCATGCCGTATGCCTTGGACCTGCCGCTTCTAAGGACAGCTACCTCAATATCCCTGCGATTTTAAGCGCCGCTGAAATTGCACATGCCGATGCCATTCATCCCGGTTATGGGTTTTTATCTGAAAATGCTGGCTTTGCCGAGCAAGTTGAACAAAGTGGTTTTATTTTCATTGGCCCACGTGCAGAGACAATCCGCACCATGGGGGATAAAGTGGCAGCGATCAGCTTCATGCGTGAAGCAGGCATCCCATGCGTTCCCGGTTCAGATGGCGTGTTAACCGAAGATGATGC
The DNA here is from genome assembly GCA_902601155.1 of Coxiellaceae bacterium. Taxonomy (GTDB): domain Bacteria; phylum Pseudomonadota; class Gammaproteobacteria; order Comchoanobacterales; family Comchoanobacteraceae; genus CACKMC01. The sequence continues at coordinate 25,898 of CACKMC010000009.1, forward strand.
CACCAACACAGCCATTGCTGAACGTATTGGCTTCCCAGTGCTCATCAAAGCTTCCGGTGGTGGTGGCGGCCGAGGCATGCAAGTTGTGCATGACCCTGAGCAATTGCATGATGCCATTCGTATGACGCGACAAGAAGCACAGGCTGCATTCAATAACCCTGATGTGTATATGGAGAAATTTCTCACTCGACCACGCCATATTGAAGTGCAAGTGCTGGGTGATGGAGAAGGTCAGGCAATCCATCTCGGTGAACGAGATTGCTCCATGCAGCGCCGACACCAAAAAGTAGTGGAAGAAGCATGCGCACCTCATCTCACTAAGAAAGCCCGCCAAGCAATTGGACAGCGTTGTGTCGAAGCCTGTCAAAAAATGAATTACCGTGGCGCTGGTACCTTTGAATTCCTCTACCAAGATGGTGAGTTTTATTTTATCGAAATGAACACGCGTATTCAGGTGGAGCATACCGTCACTGAAATGATTTCCGGCATTGACCTAGTCCAAGCCCAGCTATCTATCGCTGCAGGTGAAGCATTCCCCTATCAACAAAAAGATATTCAATTAAAAGGACACGCCATCGAGTGTCGTATCAATGCAGAAGATCCATTCACTTTTCGTCCGACGCCTGGAAAAATCACACTATTCCATGCGCCAGGTGGACCTGGCGTTCGTTTTGATTCCCATATTTATCATGGTTATCGAGTTCCTCACCACTACGACTCGATGATCGGCAAATTGATTGTCCATGCACCGACGAGAGAAGATGCGATTCAACGCATGTTACTGGCATTAAACGAGTTAGTGATCGAAGGCATCACATGTAACAAAGCACTGCATCAATTTATTTTAGAACAGCTTGATTTTGTGAAGGGTAACCTCAGCATTCATTTACTGGAAAAGCTATTGAGTGAAGAGTCAAAAGAGTAGCCTATGCCGGTTTTGCACTAGGTCTCTTTTCCTCAACAACGCGCTTATTATTGTTAACCGAAGGACGCATACTGACTGCGTTTTTTTCGGGTTTATTCAGCGATACTGGCTGTGTCACACCTTCTGCCATAGGGGTAGCGTACGCACACTTTTCTTTCACCTGTTGCGCGAGTCGCAATAATGATAACCAACTTGAACAAGCTGCCCTGGCGCCACTGACCACACCAATCATGATGCAAAAACCCAACCAAAACCGTTGATAGTGAGCAAAACGCGAAAAGATAGCCCGACTTTGGGCATACCATAACCATCCCATCACGCCCACACGAATCATCGCAAAGACTGTAAGCAATGGCATAGCTCTTTTAGTTTGAAACAACCGAAGAATGAAAGCGCTTAAGGCACTTTGTTTTGTTTTGGAGGGTGACCGACTTTGGTACAATGTGATATCCATCAACCAACGATTAATCAATTGCGTGATCGCAATCAACGCCGTACAACTTAAAGCAAATACCCAGCTATGATAGCGATGCAACATAAACAAAAGCGCGCCAGCTTGGCCCGCTGTACTCACACTGGCCATCACCAACGACATAAACAAAGACGGTCTTCTTGGTTTCTTTGCACACAACTGGTTCAGTGCAACACGTGTTTGAAATAATACAAAACCTGAGGATGCCATCGCTAGACCAAATGCCATCACCCAGCTCTGATAATACCCCGCATGCATCACAATCACGCGCTGCAAAGCACACAACGTAAAACATTTCAAACCAAGGATGGCTAACACACTAAGAAAAGACAGTATAGGTTGCACACATGCATGGCGTTTAAAATAATGTTGCCAATCTTTAATGGATTCTTTGAAATAATAATAGAGCATAATAAGGCTATTACAAATCAACTCACATCCAGCCAAAGTCGAAAAAATAGCCCAACCATAGCCACCCAATGGCCAAACAGTTGCCATTAAGCCAGTGATCACCACCCCATTTAAAATACCACAACATGCGATAGGCAATGCAACATGGTATCTAAATTTTTTTTGGTAGGGCACACATGATAATAAAAATGAATACATCATCTTCTCCCTGACAACGAGGCGCGTTGTCAAACATACATCCATTCTTAATGTAGAACCTTCCGCCATAAGTTGCAATGTCTCAAATACTGTATCGATACATTTTTTGCACCGGATGCCCCACATATCCCAACAAATCATCTAATACCCAAAAAAACAGGCACTACAATTGACAAATGGACATTTTGGGCGTATAATTGGTTCAAACAAACGGCTAAACTGCTATGAAAACCAGGCGAAAACAAATTAACCGCTAACCATCATTTTTTGTTTTCAGCACTGAATAATAAGGCCACCAACATGCAACGCACTCAAATTGTAATCAACACACTTATTTTCGCACTTTCTTTCTTAGTAGGTATCGATTGTTACGTCAACAGCTCCTTTTACCTTCAAGCATTTTTTAACACATTACAAAACACATTACATGCATCATGGATCACACAACACACCCATGTATTCATCACCCTGATCATTGCCTCTGCCCTAGCAGGCCTTCTACTGAATACACTCTTGTATGCTAAAGAAGCTTTAGACGCATTTTCATTACGAAAAACAAAGCGCAAACATCTCAACTTTATTCACCAATGGCAGCATATTTTTCAAGGAAAAATGGCACGTCAGGCTATTTTACCGACGGTGCTTAGCACATTGATTGCCTTAGGCGGCAGTATGGTGATTGGCATTTTCACCTACCAATGCTATCAACACGCCACCATTCCATGGCTTCAAAGCCTACAGCACCACACCATTTTATACACAGGCATTTCTATCGTCATGACCCTCGCCATCGCTGGCATGACTTTTCCATTACTACAAAATCCTTTATACACTGTCTTTCATCCAAAAGATCATGATACATCCAAGAAAAAGCCTGGCTTCTTTTATCGCCTGGGCTACTGGTTTTTATTGGGAATCTGGCCAAGCAGCACACAAGAACCACTGCATCAAATCTGGAAGAAAAACCCACAACATCGTAAAGCATGGATACTAAAAGGCATACTGACTGCTGTGATTGTACCGATCACACAAGTCGGCGCCATAGCGGTTGTCATAGAACAATTGCGCAGCACTTACGCATTCTTCCTTTCCTCCTCCTTCACCCATACCATGGCGTGGCCACTTACCCTGATACTTGGTGCAAGTTTTATCATCGGTGAAGTTATTTTTACATGGCAATGCTGTGAAACATGCCTAGATGCTTTATCTCTAACCAAAAAAACAGCATCCTCCCATCAAGATGGGCGCACACACTCAAAAAAATCATGGGCTATGCTTGTGGCATTACTCATCGTTGGCATCTCACTTTGTATACTCAATGCCTGCGCAAATGCCGCCATTGGCACAGGTGGTCACTTCTCCCCTCTCATACTTAGCTTAGGCATCGCCGCAGGTATGCTATCGCTGATCACTATGCTACAAAGCATAAAAACACTGATTGAAAACATGGTGGCATACCCCAAATACACAAGCTATTTCATCCAAAAAACTGCGCCTCAAGTGATGAATGCCATCTGCCTCATCGGCATCATCATCCTACCTGTTTTCATGCAAAGTCATCTGTTGAGCTTGCATCACGCCATACCCATGCTCACTGCTTGCGTACTAGGCATGTGCTTATTCACCGCCTTATCCATCGCACAAACAAAACCAAAAACTTATGCCTGCGCAGAAGTAAGCATCCTCAATAACCCTTGGCATATACGGGATCTGAGTCATCTTTGTCAAACGAAAAAACAAACCCTTGAGGCATCCGCGAAAAAAGATCCTGAATATAGCCAATGGTTAAGTTTATGCGCGACTTAGTACAACCCATGTGGCTTGGCTTATCATCATGACTTATATGATAGCCACATAGATCATATAATAGACAAGACAGCTTAATATCGCTGCTGCAAGATCATCCAACATGATAGCCCATGCCACGGACGGTATACGCTCACAAGCCGATATTGGCCAAGGCTTCACGATATCAAATAATCGAAACAAGGTAAATCCTAAGCATTGCCCCCACACCGGATGCATCCCACCCATCCACCAAATCACACTGCTGACGATCCACATCGCCACCACCTCATCACTGACAATAGCAGATGGGTCAGACTGATTTAGCACACTGGCTAACCGCCCTGCTGCCCATACACTGCCCACCCACATCAGTCCCACAAAACATAGCTGTGACCAAAATGACCAAACATGGGTCATATAAGCCAAGGGTAGCGCCAAAAGACTGCCTACCGTTCCCGGGGCCCATGGACTCAAGCCTAAACCAAAGCCCACACTCCACCAATGCCCGATATCCCCTTCAAGGTCACGGGGCTTGATAGGCGTCATAACCTTTTCCAGACCAGCACTCACGTCCATTTTCTCCTATCAATACTTGTTCAGATGACGGCAATACCTTACCGATACAGGTCACCATGATGTCATGCTGCTTAGCCATGGCATCAATCGTTTGCGCTGAAGACGAAGGCGCTGTGAACAACAGACCATAATCCTCCCCCCCTTCCAAGCCATAGCGTGCTTGATTCGAAGTGATACTTGGATGATAAGGCAGAAGACGACGATCAATTTCTGCGCCATACTGGCCCAGACAGGCCCTTAAATCCTTTGCTAAGCCATCACTCACATCCGTTGCCGAAGTCGCCACCGTACGAATGGACCTTGCAAAAGCTAGGGGAGTCGATGGCTGATAAAAAGGCATCATACTCTCGACACTCACCTGCCCTTCATGACGTTGATAAGCTGCCAAAGCCCAAGCTGCACCCCCCCACATACCCTGTGATCCAAATCTCATCATGCGGTTGAGCACATCCTTGACGCATGGCTTCATGGGCAGGCACAGAACCCGTCACCTGCACGGTGAGACTCAATGGCCCTCTTGTGATATCCCCACCCACAATAGGTAAGCCATAAGCGGATGACACCGCATAACAACCCTGCCTAAAATCATCCATCCATGCCTTCGTCAAAGCCGGACGTGTTAATGCAATCAATAATCCCAAACCACGTGCCCCCATCGCCGTTAAATCACTGATGGCAGCAACCAAAGCACGATAACTGATCCAATGCACAGGCATCTCAGGCTCAAAATGGGTCCCTTCAACCATGGTATCGACTGATAACACCATGACTTCTCCTTCAGGACAAGCGAGTAATGCCGCATCATCACCACTGCCTAACAACACCTCATGGGGTGGTAAATGCTCGCAAAAATAAGCAATGGCCTCAGACTCAGTCATGTCGAACCGACGATGCCAATCGATCTAGAATCGCATTGACATAAGCATAACCCTCTTGCGTCCCATATTTTTTTGCTGTCAATACCGCTTCATTCAAGACCACCGATGCAGGCACATCGGATTGAAAGAGTAATTCATAGGCACCTATTTTTAGCACAATGGCCTCAATGGCTGTTAAAGGGGTATCGTTTATCCAAGGTTTTAAACTGGCCTGTAAAGTCTCTTGTTTTTCCAGCACCCCTAAAAAAAGCGTAGAAAAATAAGTATGATCAAAACGTAAATCTTCATGCCGCGTAAGAAACTGACGTAAAATGATGGCTGGTTTTTGCGCAGTGACCGACCATTGATACAAAGCCTGACATGCTAAATACCGTGCTTTACGTCTTTGTGCACCGCCGCTCATACCACACCACCATCTTCTAACAAAGGCGCTTGATCACTTTCCAGCTTTTCCAATAAATCACGAAACGATTGAATATCAGAAAAACCATTATATACCGAGACGAAACGAATATACGCGATGGCATCAATATGTTGTAACACATCCATGACTGCAGTGCCCACACCCAAACTGGTAATCTCTTTGGACCCACATTGGCGAATGCGATCTAAAATCTTGGCCACCAAGGCCTCAAAAGCATGATCATCTAATGGACGTTTCTTAAATGCTCGAAGGAGACCGCTGCGTAATTTAGCTTCATCAAATGACACCACACGACCATCGCGCTTAATCACACGAGGCATGACACACTCAATATGTTCAAACGTATTGAAACGATTACCGCAAGCTAAACACTGGCGACGACGCTTGACTTGCGCCCCCTCTGCGACTAAGCGGGAATCCAATACTTTGGTGTCATCTGCACGACAAAATGGACAATACATTTAGGCATCCTCAAGTGACATGGAAGAGTACATGGGATAATGTTCACACAATGCATACACATCTCGCTTAATCTGTAATTGCACATCTTCTGATAATGGATGATGAATATAATCACTGATCCATCCCGCTATCTTCTCCGCTTGCGCTGTCCCCATGCCTCGTGTGGTCATACTGGGTGTTCCGATACGCAAGCCGCTGGTTTCAAAAGGCGACCGCGGATCACCTGGCACTGTATTTTTATTGACAATTAACCCCAGCGACTCTAAGCCATGCTCTAGAAAACGGCCAGTGTGTGTATGGCCGATGAGATCGATGAGGAATAGATGATTATGGGTCCCGCCTGAGACCACAGATAACCCATTCGCGATCATGGTTTTCGCCATGACCTGGGCATTGGCTAACACCTGTTTTTGATAACTCACAAAATCAGGCTGCATAGCCTCATGAAATGCCACCGCCTTGGCAAAGATATGATTCATAAACGGGCCGCCCTGTGTGCATGGAAAAATGCCAAAATCACACTTTTTTGCGATTTCAGAAGAACGTGGCACCATAATCAAACCACCACGTGGACCACGAAGGGTCTTATGGGTTGTGGTCGTAATCACATCAACATAAGGTACCGGTGACGGGTAAACCCCCGTGGCGACAAGGCCGGCAATATGTGCAATATCCGCCAATAAATAAGCACCCACCTGATCTGCTATCTCACGAAAACGTGCCCAATCCAGTATACCAGAATAGGCTGAAAACCCTGCAATAATCATGGCAGGCTTATGTTTATGCGCTTTTTCTTCTAAATCATGGTAATCAATCTCACCGTCTTGATTCACACCATATTGTACACCTTGGTACATTTTACCTGAAAAGTTAACAGATGAACCATGCGTTAAATGTCCCCCCTCGGGTAAACTCAAGCCTAAAATACAATCGCCAGGTGATAAAAGTGCAGCCATCACTGCTGCGTTTGCTTGAGAGCCCGAGTGTGGCTGTACATTGGCATACTCAACCCCAAAAAGTTGACATACTCGCTCTATTGCAATCGTTTCAACACGATCCACAATATCACAACCAGCATAATAACGTTTCCCTGGATAACCTTCTGCATACTTATTAGTGAACACCGAACCTGCTGCAGCCATCACCGCTTCACTGGCATAATTTTCAGAAGCAATCAGACTTAAGGTATAGCGCTGACGACGCCGCTCTTCTTGGCACAATTCATGTAATGTCTCATCGTAAATCATAGGGAATGGCTTCACGTCTATCTTTCCTTACAAACTCATCCTGTGATTGTGCCAGAAAACGGTTTTGAATGCCAGTCAATTTTACAAACGAAGTACCGACTGTAAGCTAGCCCATAACGCGCGCTTTTCAGCCTTATCATGCAAATAGACACTGGGTGCTGCCACAATAGTGACATGGTCAGTACAACGTGATGCAATACGACGATACATGGCTTCCCCCCACACCAAAGTCACATCCACAGCCTCTGCTTCCGGCAGCGATATCACTTCAAGACGACAAGCTGCCTGAATACGGGAAAACAAGTCATCAATCTCAGGAGATTGCTCGTCATAAAACCACCGCATGGTCAAACCACTTCCTTTAAAACACTGCATCATAACCAAAGGAAGCGCCGCCACCATGGGTGATCGCTTACACCAAGATTGCAGACCTAATTGTTGCCAAGCTGAATCATGCATAGTCAACCATGAAAACCCTAAGAAAACACAGTGTAATCACAAAACAATCTGCTGACAATCCCCCATGAGCCTTGCATCGCTTTGATCACCGCTAAAACTTTGACATTCATGTTTAATCGCTTTACAATTTATGTGTTTTTTGCCTAATAGATCGTATGCGCTTAATCGTTTGTCTCATTGTTTTGTTATCGGTCGCTCATGGCAGTGAGTCTTGGCATCTTAAGGGCCTACCCCACCATGTCGAAGCCAATGTGCGTTTAGCCCTTGAAACCCATGAATCTCAACACGTCACATGTGACTATTTTACCTTACACCAACACATGCTGACCCAACTGATCAAAAAAGCCATGGAACCTTACGGTTTTTTACATAGCACCGTGACTTGCGAATCACCCAAGACACTTCATATTAAGCCCGGCCCTATCCTGCGGATCACCGCGCATCACTTGCATGTTGAGCCCCAAACTGAACGCAAGTATTTTGTTAACCTTGTCAAACCAGCGACGCAGCAACCCTTAAATGTCCATACTTTCAAGCAAGTGAAAAATAAACTGATTGCTAAAGCCCATGCACTTGGCTTTCTTAAAGCACATGTCAATGACAGTCATTTTAGCCTTGATCCATCGACACTCAAAGGGGAAATCTTCTACTATGTTAAAACGGGACCACGCTTTTATTTTGGCCCACGAAGCACCTCAAGCACATTGCTACACCCTGAACTAATGAAAGGATTGCTTCACCTACCACCTCATACCCCCTTCACCTACCAACGACTCGATGAAATGCGCCAGGCACTTCTCCACACCGATTATTTTAGCCAAGCCAAACCCACCGCGCATGCCTCGAAACATCACATGAACGTTCATTTTAATCTCAAAGAGACGCCACCCCACCAGTATCT
>CACKMC010000010.1 GCA_902601155.1 Coxiellaceae bacterium
CCTTATCCAAAACCAACCCCATGCGACACCCATTCGTTTTAAACTCGACGAACTTGATTTAGATTGGTGGCGTGTGTGTTTAATACAAGCAAATAGTGTGGTGCTTGGGAATAGTTCTTTTCCATAACTAAGTTGTTGTGCAGAGTAAATATATTCAAGTAAGTCTATGTAATCAATAGCATTGCTAAGATTTTCGGGCGGTGGGTTTTTCGTGGCTTCTTGTTGTAGGCGAAAAGGGAGCCAGCCATCTTTTAAACCAGGGTGTTGACTCAATTGGTGGTCAATCCAGCTTGACATCAAGTCTTTGGCAATCAATGGCGTATTGTCGTGGGGGTAATGTAAGGTGGCCTGTGCTTGAAAAGCTTGTAGTTCGTAGTGGAAATCATGAGACAGTGCACCCAGGTCGCAATCATCAGGAAGGTGGGGTATTTTTTCCAATTGGATGAATAAAGTGGCGGCGGCCACCATCAATGGATTTGCCCCAGTCATCGGTAGAAAAGTATCATTTGATCGTAACGATGATTGGCTGGGTGTGTCGGTTTGGGTCATCATAACACTTCGTCCTTAGAGGCAGGCATGAGCGGTTGACGAGCTTGAATGGCTTGCTCAATGGTGCGTCCATCTAGGTATTCCAATTCTCCTCCCATGGGTATGCCGGAAGCAAGTCGACTGCATCGAATGTCTCGTGCATTGCATTGTTCACTGAGGTAATAAGCCGTGGCTTCTCCTTCAACCGTGGGATTGGTTGCAATTAACAGCTCATCAATAGCACGGATACGCATTTGTTCAAATAAAAGTGGCAAACCCAATTGCTCAGGACCAATGCCATCCAGTGGCGATAAACGTCCCATCAGTACAAAATAATAGCCCTTAAATGCATGCGTTTGTTCAATGGCTAGGACATCACTGGGTGTTTCAACCACGCACAATAATTTTTCATTTCGTTTAGGGTCGGCACAAATCGAACACACAGCGGTTTCACTAAAGTTGCGACAACGTTGGCAAGCACCTATTTGGTTAAACAATTTTCCGAGTGTTTCGACCATCTGTGGGCCACGTTGTCGCTCATGCTGTAATAAATGATAAATCATCCGTTGTGCCGTTTTAGGGCCAACACCTGGTAGAATCTGCATGCTTTGCATGCTTTGTTGTATCAGGGATGATTCGGTCATTCTTGCGAAGTGCTTGCCATTTTTTGTGATAAATCTGCAATTTTAGACTGGGTTTGCTTTTTAACATCGTTTGTTAAGCGTGATTGTGTCGCAATGATTTCTTCCGCCAAGCTTTCAAGTGAAAGTTCACGGGCAGTTTCATGAAAACGCAGTGATTGCAGTTGACGATCGCCATTCATAGTGATGGTGAGGTGATCTGTGCTTGCTTCAAAGCTTTGCTGCTCCATTTCTTTTTGCATCTGGCTGACTTGGCTTTGTAATTGTTTAGCAGATTTTAAAAGTTCGGTAATGGATGGGGTGCCCATAAGTCATTCCTCAAAGAGTTCTCATTGAGTTTAGCATATTTGTGACGCTTCTCAAACGTCGGACTCGGCATTCAGTTTCACTTGTGTGATATGGCCATCAAATTGTTGTTGCCATGCATTGACTTCAGGGTTTTTGGCTAGTTTTTCTGTGGCAGATTGCTCTATGGCTTGACCAGATTGTGCGGGCGTGGTGTCAGCGATTGCTTCGAATGTGATGCGAATATTTTGTTGTTGATGCACTGCCTCAGTGGCTTTCTTTTGAAATTCATCATGAAATAGATGGGACTTGTTATGGGGAAAGCCGAGTTTTATCGTGTTTTCATCTTGTGCGATGATCTGACACTCCGAGAGCAAAGCTTTTGACATGCTGCCTAATTTTAGTTGTTTTAACCTGTCATGCCAGGATAGATCCTCAGCTGGCTTAGAGGTAAGTGCTTGCTTGACTGGGGTTGCTCGTGCGCTTTGTTTTGGTTGTGATGCGCTGGATGGATTGCCATGCGCTGCGCTTTTGGGAGAGGTGGCGTGGGAGGTGCTTGTCAGTGATGGTGTGCTTGGTTGAAAAGAAATGGTGCGTAACAAAGTCATTTCTAGGCCCATGCTGGGGCTTGGTGAATAGGCAAGCTGCTTTTTGCCCAAAGTGGTAATTTCATAGAGAAGCTGTATGTGCTCTTCTTGACACTTTTTGGTTTGCGCGGTCCATGGGTGATCTTCTAATGCGTAAGGAAGCGGTTCATTCAGGCAATGTGCTAGCGCGATGTGATGCCATGCAGTCTGTAATTGTGTGATGATGGCATCTGCTTGGATACCTTGTGCGAGAAGCGCGCGGGCATGGTCTAAGCTTTTTGCGATGTCTTCATGAAGGATGGCATGCAATAAATCAATATGCTGTTGATAAGGAATGACGCCCAATAATTTTTCTGCTTCTGTGCGCGTAATATGTGTGGGGGCCAGTGCAATGAGTTGCTCTAATAAGCTGAGTGCATCGCGTAAACTGCCCTGGGCATGCTGGGCGAGTAGGTCAATGGCTTGTGGCTCAAAGCCAACGGATTCTTCTTGTAAAATATGTCGTAGTTGTTCGGCGATAAGTTCAGGCGGTATGGCCTGTAGGTGGCATTGTAGGCAACGAGATAGCACTGTGGCAGGAAGGCGTTCTGGATCGGTTGTGGCCAGTAAAAATTTCACATGTTCTGGGGGCTCTTCTAAGGTTTTGAGCAGGGCGTTAAAGCTATGACCTGAGAGCATGTGGACCTCATCGATAAGATACAGCTTAAAACGTGCCTGACTTGGTGGGTAATTGACATTATCCAGTAATTCACGTGTGTCTTCTACTTTGGTGCGTGATGCCGCATCGATTTCGATGAAGTCAATCATCCGGCCTTGTTGAATCGCTTTGCAATGTGAGCACTGGCCGCAGGGAGAAGCGCTGATACCTGTTTCGCAGAGTAGTCCTTGTGCAAAAATACGCGCCACCGTTGTTTTGCCCACACCCCGTGTACCTGTGAATAAATAGGCCTGATGCACTTTACCCGTATCTAAAGCATGTGTCAGTGCTTTGACCGTCAGGGATTGACCAACCAGTGATTGAAACGTTTGTGGGCGCCATTTTCGAGCAAGTACTAGATGACGCATGGTATTCCTTGGTCATGAAAAAGTGTCGGCCTTACTCCGGCACCCGCATCAGCTGTTACCGCTGCTTTCTTCCGAATCTGACGGGGTTGGCAGCCTATCGTCGCGAAGGGGCCGACTGTGTTAGTATAACGCTTTTTAAACGTGACGCAATCCATCTTGTCGTTTTTCTATTTGATATAAAAAGTAGGGGCAAAGGAAAGTAAGCCATATCACGAGTATACTGCTGGATAGTATGAGCCAAGGTGAGGCTGTATAATGATGTATATACACGCCAAGACCGGCAATGGCTAAGAAGACATAGGCGATGTATTGCCAAATGTATTGGAATTTTTTTATATTTTGCGTTGAAAAAAAGAGCCAGGTCACTAGTGTGGCCACGAAAGGCCAGACCGTCGATGGGCCGAGAGGGGGAAGTAAACTCAGTACGATGATGATTGCAGCGAGGAGCCACGCACGATAGGACGTGTTGTCTAAACTCAGTTGTATACTGACGACGATGCCAGCCAACGCTGCACCACCGAAGACATCCCATGTCGTGTGATAACCAGCATGGACCAAAGACCACCCATAGGCGCACAACAGTAAAGTCACGAGGGCCGACACGGACCGCTTGTATTGGCTGCATGCACAGGCAAGCCAAAAGGCTGCCACTGCACTCATGTGTCCGCTAGGAAATGCCCAATGATGGAAGCTGGCAATATGCGGTTGAAGTGGGATTTGAAAATAGGCTTTCAGGTATAGATTCAGGGCGATGGTCATCAAAGTGCAGTCGACGGCACAACGAATCGTGGTGTGATAGCGACTAGGGTAAGCGCATATCGCCCAAACAATGAGCATTTCTAAATGATGGCCACTGACGATTTTTAAAAGCCATTGTGCCAGATGAGGTGTATCAATCATAACCTGATCTTAACCTGAGTTGTGGTAACTGACAATCTTTTCATGCCGTTGGTTTCATCGCAAAATTTTTAGGCGTATGATAAGATAGGTTGAGCAATGACTAGGAGAGCGCAATGTCAGTACCATCATGGCAGCATGCATTGGAAGATGCCAAAAAACATGTGGAAGAAGTGAGTGTTCAGGATTATCTTGAGTCAAAAGATCAATGGGTGTTAGTTGACGTGCGTCGTGAACAAGAAAGGCGTGAGCATGGTGCCATTGCTGTAGCCCATCATTGTATGTTAGATGATATTCAGGCTGAACTTACTACGGTGGTGCCAGACAAAAAAACGCCGATTATTTTTTATTGCGCAGGCGGCGTTCGATCTTTGGTTGCTGGGCATTGGGCTAAATCTATGGGTTATGAGGTTGTGCGCTCGTTGCGTGGTGGTTTTGCCGCATGGGAAGCTAAGCATCTTCCTTGATATATTGTGAGTGTCATGATATTTAAGAGATCATGTGTACATGATCCATCTGACAGGGTAAGGTTGTATGAAAAGGCGTATATTTCTATGAGGCTGACATGAATTCATCGCATAGGTTTAGTTGATTAACCATAAGGTTTGTTGTGTTTTTTGAGAAGGTTATACAGCTGAACATGTATTTTTCATGAATAGTTTTTTGGATTATTTGAGAAGGCATAGTAAGTGAGTGTTGGGCATTGTGTACTAATTGGAGGGAGGGTGATATTGTAAAGTGTGCTGTTTTAAGGCCTTGTGCAATTCCTTCGCCTGTTAATTTAAGGTAAGCTTCTTTCAGTGTCCAGTATTGATAAAATAAGGTATTTCTTTGGTTGGTAACATGCATTTTTAAGTGCGAATATTCTTGGTTTGAGAAATAATCTTTGGCAATTTGCATCATATTTTTTATGGGTTGCATATATTCTATATCAATGCCAATTTCGTTGCCTGGAGAGATAGCGATCATACTGAGTGATTGTGAATGAGATATGTTGAAATGTATATTTTTGGAGTTTTGGTCTGAGTTTAAGCATGGTTTTCCATAAGCTTTATAGTCAAAGATTAAACGGTGAGGGGCAATGCCCGTGTGATAAGACAATAATTTTCTCAAGACGACTCTTGTATTTGCATAAATTAGCTGGTCTTTTTCAAAAATGAATTGATTTTTTCTTTTGACTTCTTCATGAGACAAGCAGTCATGGTCAAGTAATAAGTCATGGTGGTCTATACACCAGCATGTAATTTTTTTAGGCATGATGTTTGTGTGTCTCAATCATATAAGTAATAAGTTCAATAGAGTTCATATCCAATAGATCTTGAGGTGAAAACTGAATCTTAAACGTTTGCTCTAATTGCATGACGATATTGAGGTGTATTAGTGAAGTCCATTCAGCTACATGGCTTGGTTGTGTTTCAGGACTCAGTTTATCTTCTGGTATAGATAAAACCTGTGCAATACACTTAATAACTTGTTTCTGAATGGTCATGTATTATTTCCTTGTGGTTTGTTGGTAAAGAGTATGTGACGCTAAAGTAAGTTTGAAACTGGCGGGGAGGATGTGTCATGTTGAGTTTGCAGTTTCGAAATCCATAGGCATTCAGGGTTTTTAGCACAAGATGGTTGCGTGAATTGGCAATATAGTTGGCGCGACAACGTGTATAGCCATATTGGTGCATGGTTTGACAAATAAAGGTTAGCGAGGCCTCTTCAATGCCCCGTCCAAGTACTCTGCACGATAATATAAAGTCTTGAATAATGCATTCATTATCCGATAGATTGATTGTGAATAAACCAATCGTTCCAAATGTTTCTAAATGGTCTGACAGTGAAATCGTGAATAGGATTAAGCTTTCTTGGGACAGAAATTCTTGTAGCGTTGATTTGCTGTATCTTTGTGTTGATAAGTTGAATTGATTGGTACGTTGTATAAGCTGTAGGCACCGTGGTAATGATTGATGTGTCATGGGTTGAAAATGTAATTTCATTCCTAATTGTTTCAAATAGCTCACTAAATTTTTCGAATTTTGACGTAATGCTTGTCGTTTTATGCTATGTCGATATGATTGTGTTCGTGTTGCATCTGTACAGGATTGTATCACTTGATTAAAAAAGGGATACTGAGCTAATTTAGTGGGTTGGTTGATTAAATCATCTACATCAAGGTGTAGGCATGTTACATCAGGATTAAAGTGGCGCATTTGGTTAATTTCAAAAGGACTGTCATCAATAAAGACAAAGCTGTTAAGATTAAGCTGAAGTTCTTCACTGATTTTTCGTATATTGATATATTTTGGTTGCCAATTGATCTTTTTTGTTACAATATGCTTTAGGGTCAGCTGCATATGAGGATTATTTTGAAAAACATTCAGTACTTGGCATTCATCATTCTTGCTGAGTAAGGCCAACAACCATCCTCGACGTTGTAAGTTAAGGTAGAGGGATTGCATATCATGGTACACATTACCAGGGTAATGATGACGGTCAAGCGTAATGCCATTAGCTCCTTTTTCTGCGACAAGACCTCCCCATAAGACATTATCACAGTCGAGGACTAAGACTTTCTTGGTACATCCTTGTTTGATTGCATATATTGTACTTATTTGTTCGGCAAGATAAGAAAGTGTCGTTTGGGAGAAAGGGAGCTTATATAAATAATAAAAGCGCATATCATAAAATTGAGTGGTGCCTAACGTGCGATGAATATGGTCAAGAGATATAAACGAGAATGCACTGCAGTGTGGCGATTGGTATTGCAGGTATTTGTTAATAGATTCAATAACATGAAGCATATTATAGCGCTGTTGTTCTAAAAAATCGAAATGACATATCTGAGGTGGCGTGAGTCCCACAACAAAGATAGTTGCATTTTTTTGATGAATAAGTTGTGCTAGACAAGTATCATAATAGTCTATCAATCGTTGTTTTTCTGCGTCTAGTATATTTTTATTGGGCAAATATTTGATGGTGAAGTTTGATGGGAGAAGAAAAGACAAGTCTAACCAAACAATGATCACATTGGCTTGCAGTAGTAAATCAGGTGGTGCGAAACAAGTTTGCATCACTTGATCATAGGCGCAAGAGAATACTTTGCTAGGCAAGCCCATTCTTTGCATGGATTGTGCCAATATTTCATGAAATGGAGTGAGTGTGAAGTTGCTGAGAACAAATGTATGATTTGATTTTATTGTCATGTTTCTAAACCATAACTGAGCCACCACATACACGGATAGTTTCTCCTGTGATATGTCTGGCGTTTGGTGACAGTAAAAACATGATTGTTTGTGCGATATCATCTGGTTCCGCCAATCTGTTTAGCGGTGTTTTTGATTTTTGCAATAGTTTTTCGCGCTCTGATATTGTATGGATAAGGCTTGTATGTGTCATGCCGGGAGCAACTGCGTTGATTCGAATTTGGTGTGGCCCGAGTGATGCGGCAAGATATTGTGTTAATGTTGATAGTGTCGATTTGGCGAGACTATAGCCTAACCATTCAGGGACAGGAGGTGCATCGATAACAGTGCTAGACAGTGTGACAATGGACGCCTTTATGTCATGGGTTAGCCAGTGTGGGCATAAAAGTTTTACAAGCAAAAAAAGACTTCGTATTTGTACATGATATTGATATTCTATATGTGACCATTCGGTTTTTGGGAACCCAATTTCTTTGGATAAATTTGGACTAGCACAATGAACTATGCCTGTGCATAGTAATGATTCTTTTATAATGGATTTTACAAGTTTTATTGTGTCTTCATAGTCGCTCAAATCGGCCTGAAGAACTGTAATGTTGGGGCCTATTTTGGCTAGATTTTCAACTAACAATTTTGTTTTTTCTGACGCCCTATTAATATGCAAAAGAATAGGATGTCCCTTTTTTGCAAGATGTTGTGCTGTCACAGAGCCAATGCCGCCGGCACCCCCTGTCACTAAAATAGGTTGCTGGCTTGGATCATTTTTTTTTTCATTGTGCATGAGTTTTTTTTTTTGAGGCATTTTAACTTTGGTTGTACCTGTAATCAGTGACACATCGTGTTGGTTTCTGATGACTACCTCGATAATCATTGTTTGTTGATGTGCATTATAATGAGTGACTGAGCCTTCAATCAGTAAATCATCTCCAATAAAAGCAGGTTGATGAAACGTGAGTGTTTGTTCATACCACAAGGCGCCATGTCCTGGAAGATGTTCACCAATCAGGCATGAAAGAAAGCAAGCAGATAAAAAGCCGTGACAAACAGGTTGGCTAAAGCCAAGTGAGTGTGCGAAATTTTCATCGAAGTGTAGAGGATTGTGGTCACCGCTTAAAGAACCAAAATCTTTCACCATGTCTTTGCTAATGTGGCGTCTGATACTTGCCTTTTGTCCTATCCAATGCTTAGTCATGCTATTATTCTTAAGTGATTTACATGATAAAATCAAAATATAAGAGCAATAAAAAAAAATTTTTTAAAAACTGGTCTTTTTTTGCGCATTTTTTTCTTGTTAACACTTTTTTATTGCCTTGATTTTTTTTGTTTTTTATTTACGATACAGATTCGGAGGATATGTTGGAAATCGTCATGGAGCAACCGTTAGATATCAGGTCAAAAAGAACGCCTTTATCTTTGCTCAGAAAACTTGGCCGTTTGTCAGGATTTATGGTAGTGACTCGTTTTATTAAGACTACTGGACCTATCGTCATTTCTGTCTATTTATTTCGAGATTCCGTGAGTATTGCTCGATCAGTTACAATGATTAGCGCAATGGAAGGTGTTTCCTCCATTGTGTTTAATTCACCGTTGTTTTATCTGCCTACAGTTATTGGAGAGCGTGTCGATAAGAAAGAGCGTCAATACATTGGGGCTGATTTTTATGCAAGTATGTTTTGGGTAGTAGAAAGTAGTTTATTACAAATGGCTGTTCTGTGGTCGTCACCATTGTGGCTTCCAGGTCTCCAACAGCCAGCTAGTGTGACCGAGCAAGTAAAGGCTTTTTTTCTCATATACACACCCGCAGTGTTGCCATTATCCTTACAAAGTTCACTGGATCAATTGGGACAAGCCCTGCAAAAGCCAGCAGAACCAGCAGTAGCACAGAGTATAAGTTGGGCGTTAACTTTAGTCGCGTCTTATATACTTATTTATCCATATAAGATGGGTATTAAAGGGGCTGCCATTCCACTGGTTGCTCGTGCTTACATTCATACGGCAAGTTATCTTGCTTACTTATATTGTTATCGAAGACGTCGAAAACCATATAAAGACATTGGTCTTTTGTCGTGGCATAAAGAACAGTGTTGTAGTTCCCTAAAAAAACAATTAATAATGGGTATGGGCTTTTTTACTATTTTTGCGTCAACACAGGGTAGTGAATTTGCCATTAGTTTGTTTGTGTCTCGTCAAAATGCAGTGCTTTCAACACAATGGGCTGTTTTATTTCAACTTCAAGAAATGTTGAGCATTTTTCCTATCTCAATTGGGCATGCAACTCAAGTGATTGTAGCATCCTATAAGCAAACGGAGCAGAAAACATCAAAACAAGTGATGACACAAGCATTGCTTCTGTCATCCATTCCCCCTGTACTGTGTATGTTGCCTGCAATTTTTTTTCCTTCTTATACCTTGGCTCCTTTTTTTGCATTAGATAACAGTGCCAATGAGGGCAATTTAACTCATGTTCCTCACGGGAATATAACGGATGTTTATCAGCAAGCAGAAGAAGGTCTGGCGAGTACCTTTGCATTACCTATTACGCTTTTACAAGCCCTATTTTCTGGATTTACTATGGTCTTTGGTCAGGGGTTATCTGGTAAAAGTATTGTGTGTGGACCTGCATTGGTTGGTATGTTTATAGGCTGGTTGCCTGTGGTGGCTATTTATGCAATCGGACCAAGTGCTGGGCTGTTACTTTTGACATTATTGATGATGGGTAGTGCGGCGTTACAGGCGTCAGTGGTCGGAGGTATATGGTATTATCATACGTGCAAGGAACAAGGGCCATTGGTGGAAAAACCTTATCGGACGCTTGTTGATGCAGAGGAATTGAGCGAGCAGCCATCTATCAATGATTTGGCGTTGGAGCCGACAAGTCATGATAGGTTAATCACTTCGTCAAGTAAGTTAGGTATGAAGTATGGATAAGCTTTGTGTTTTTTGTTTTCCCTACGCAGGTATTGGTAGACATCTTTTTGGAGACTTAGAGTCTATAAGAAATTGTCAATTTATTTCGGTTGATTGGCCTGGAAAAGGAGCATTTGCATTAGAACCACCATGTTATGATATGCCATCACTGATTGATAGTTTATTGATGCAATTAAGCCAGTATCGCGATCGTCCTATTGCTATGTTTGGACATTGTTTGGGTGGTTTGGTGGCATTTGAGCTGGCGTGTGCTTGGGTAGACTATTTTGGTATTCAACCATCTCATCTGTTTGTGTCGGGTTGCTTGTCTCCTACACAATTTAACGTTGTAGATCCAATCTCTCATTTAGCGCCGGCTGATTTTTTAACTGCCTTAGCATTACGTCGCGCATCTATTGCATCAAAGCAACAAGATGTTTCTTCAATTTTATTAGCGAGTATTCGTGCCGATTTTAAACTGTATGAGGAATATCAGTACACGCAAAAAAAACAAGTTCATTGTCCTATCAACGTCTTTTATGGTGAAAATGAGCATTTAGATAAAGCAGGGTTGCAAGCATGGGATGAGGTGACCACTCAGGCAGTCAACTACCATATTTACCCAGGTGACCATTATTTTATTCATCATGCTATGCATGAAGTGGGGCAGACAATAGAGGAGGTATGTCGATATGCTTAAGATCTTTTTATATGTAGGATTGACTTATTTATTCATACTAGAGCCTTATTTAGAGTATAGGTTGTATTCTGATTACACTAACAATGATCAAGTTGATGCAAAAGTTGCTATGTATCGCTCGGCTTGGTTACGTAATATATGTGTGGCATCTTGTATTTTATTTGGGGCATATTATTATTCTGTACCACTCAGCTCATTGGGTTTTAGGGCTTTGTCATGGCCACATAGCTGGATTAGCGAAGTCGGTTTTGCTTTGATGTTCATTGTTTATTTCTTTATGTTTTATTGGTTTACTGTTATTTATTATCGTTTTTCTCCGATAGTGAAGTCAAAAGTTGTTTCACGTTTAGTCCCTTTTAGTATGGTTTTGCCGATGACAGTATTTGAAAAGCGATGGTGGGCCATCAATGCATTTAGCTCATCTTTTGAAGAGCTTATTTATCGCGGGTTCGTTTTTTTTGCCTTTATACAGTGTTTCCCTACACTGTCTATTTACTTGATCGCAGTTTTGTCAGTGTTGCTTGATGGACTGCGGTATATTCATCGTCCTGCCGCTATGTGGTATGTCTTGATGTCCAGTATTATTTTTGTCACATCTTTTTTATTATTCCAGTCGATATGGCCTGCAATATTTTTGCATACGATACATGATCTTAGAGTGTTATTTATGCCATTAAATAGCATCCAAAAGCTTATGCTTACTCAACAGAATAAAGGAGCAATATCATGAAAGAAATCGGTTTATTTTTATATTATTTGGCAATTGAGCCATGGTTAAGTTATCAGTCCCATCGACTGATTACCAACAATAAGATTAAAAAATACTTATTTTATATTATAACGATGTTGAAAGCATGGTTTAGTGTTGGGTTGATGTACTTTTATCTTGGGGCTTTGCATACCACTTTTAGCCAGATGGTGGCATCACAATGGCTGTCTTGGCAAGTTTGGGCGTTGTGGATTTCAATGATTGTGATGGCTGGTGTTTATTTGTTTTACTATTTTTTTGTACCACTCATTTTACCTCGTCTAACCACTGAATGGTATAATAAAGTGGCAGAGATGTTGAAAGATGTGCGTTATTTAGTGCCTCATACTGTTTTTGAAAAAATGCTATGGATTGGATATGCTTTTAACGGTGTAGCGGAAGAATGCCTGTATCGAGCCTTAATATGGCCATACTTGGCGACATATACTGGACCTCTATTCGCACTTTTTTTGGTGGCATGTATTGACGCATGGCGTTATGTTTTACGAGGGAAAAAGGTGATAGCGCATGTTTTTTTTACAAGTTTAGTTTTTGGTTTAGCGTACCTTGTATCCCATAGTTTATGGTTGGTTTGTACGATTCGTTTTCTTCATTATTTTAAGGCGCTTTACTATCCCATTAAGCGATCTTCTTTATCTCATACAACGGAGTTATGCCATGAGTCATGATCAAAAAATAGCGATTGTTGGTCTTGCTTGCCGTTTACCAGGAGGAGCTAATTCACCGGAAAAATTATGGGATATCTTAACACAAAAGACTGACTGTATTACATCGGTTCCATTGTCCAGGTGGGACTCACGATTTTTTTTAGATAAGGCCTTGGATGCTCCTGGTAAAACGTATGTTCAAAAGGGTGGCTTTCTTCATGAAGATATTCGTGATTTTGATCCAGGTAGCTTTAATCTGTCAGAACGAGAGGCGCAGAAATTAGACCCTCAGCAACGTCTATTATTAGAGCTAGCATGGGAAGCATTAGACCATAGTGGTCATGATTTAAAACAATGGCAGAGCTCTTCTACAGGTGTTTTTATTGGGGGATTCTGTAATGATAATCAATTGTCTCATATGCATGTTAATAATCTTGATAAGATAGATAGTTTTTCGTCTGTTGCAACAAGCATGTCAATTTTGGCCAATCGTTTGTCCTTTACTTTCAATTTGACTGGACCAAGTCTTATGATGGATACGGCCTGTTCTTCTTCGCTTGTAGCATTACATTATGCGGCGCAAAGTATTGTCACAGGTGAATGTGACTATGCGTTAATAGGGGGGGTCAATATTATGACCTCACCCTTTTATTTCTTATCTATGTCAAAAAGTCGTTTTTTATCTCCTACAGGTAAGTGCCAGATGTTTCAAGAAGATGCCAATGGTTATGTGAGAGGAGAAGGGGGGGGGATTTTTGTGCTTCGCTCATTGGAATCAGCACAAGAAAACCACGATCATATTTATGCTGTGATTGAGGGATCAGGGGTGAATCAAGATGGGCGTACCTTAGGCATTTCATTACCTAGTCAAAAAGCTCAAGTTCGTTTAATTCGTCAGGTTTATAAAAAGGCTCAAGTGTCACCTAGTCAGCTTAATTATATTGAGGCACATGGAACAGGGACACAGCAAGGTGATTTAGCCGAATCAACAGCTTTATCAAAAGTTTTTGCAGATAAGAAAGAGCCTTGTTTGGTTGGGTCTATTAAAACGAATATTGGCCATTTGGAAGCAGGGGCTGGTATAGCCGGTGTGCTTAAAGCAGTGCTATGTTTAAATTATCGTAGTATTCCCTCTAATCTTTATGTTGATAGAATCAGTGACGCCCTGCCATTAGAGAAGATTAAACTCGTGACGCAGAAAACCAGTTTACCAGACCAAGCAACTTGTTATATTGGTGTCAATGGTTTTGGCTTTGGTGGTACCAATGCGCATGTGCTCCTGAGCCATACACACAGTGCTTCCCCGTCTCCAAAAGAAAAGGAAGCGATAACATGGCCTGTATGGTACCCTGTGACTGCGGTAACAAAAGAAGCCCTTATAATTAGAGCGCAACAGTTTAGTCAATGGAATGAGCAACATCATTTATCGGATATTTTGTATCGTTTAATAAAACGAACCACGCATTATGATCATCGTATGGTTGTGATTGCTGAGAATAAACAACAATTGGAGAAGCTTTTAAGCCATCATGGTGACCCGGAGCTGGCTGACCGACGAATCACAGGCATTGCGCCGTCTGTTAAACAATCGGTGGTGTATGTCTTTTCTGGTATGGGGCCTCAATGGTGGGGGATGGGACAATCTATGTATGCATCATGTCCAATTTTTCGTCAAGCCTTTGATGCTTGTGACCAAGCATTTTGTTTATATGCTGGTTGGTCGTTAGTAGAAAAATTACTCGCTTCTGAAGAAGAAACCAACATAGAAGTATGTGATATTGTCCAGCCACTAAGCTGTGCTTTGCAGATTGCGTTATCGCGTGTTTTATGTAGTCGTGGTGTTGAACACACAGCAGTGATAGGCCATAGTTTAGGTGAGCTTGCAGCCGCTCATATTAGCGGTGTTTTATCGTTAGAAGAAGTGATGCTTTTGGTTTATCATCGTAGTCGTTTACAGGGAACTTTGGTTGGTCAAGGCACAATGTTAGCAGCCCATATCAGTGCTCAACAAGCGAAGGAGTTCTTGGTTGACTATACAACATTGACACTTGCAGCCATTAATGGTCCAGTCTCAGTGACTTTTTCAGGTGCAGACCATGAGGTGGATCAGCTTGCTCAGGTATTAAAAAAACAGGATGTTTTTCATAAAAAACTTAGGGTTAATATTCCCTATCATAGTCAGTATATGGATCCAATTTGTGATGAGTTTATTGAATCAATTGCTGCAATAAAACCTAAAAAGCCATCCTGTCTTTTTTTCTCAACAGTGACAGGCCATTCAGGTACTGAAGACTTAGATGCAAACTATTGGTGGCGTAATTTACGAGATCCTGTTCTCTTTTTTCCGGCAATGAAATCATTGGTCGAAGCCTATCCGAATGCTATTTTTCTGGAAATTGGAGCGCACCCTGTTCTATCGATGAGTATGGAAGATATCATAAAGGACGTGAAGAGTGAGGCAGTTGTTCTTGCCACTTTAAATCGTAAAAAAGACGAGTTATTACGTTGGTCTACCTGTTTGGCTGAATTGTTTATTCATGGTGTTAATATTAATTTTCCTGAAATACAAGGCTCTCTGATTCCTATCCCTACTTATCCCTGGCAGCGGACACCGTGTGTATGGCAGGAGAATGCATTGCCGTATACTGTCGATAGTAGCTATGTTTTTTTGACAAAACGTTTTCAAGCATTACGACCGACATGGGAAGTTGCATTATCTACCCAATTTTTTCCTTATTTAGATGCGCATGTTGTCAGTGATTCGATCTTGTTCCCTGGTACAGCGTTTCTTGAAGCGATGTTTCAAATGATGCAAACAGAGGGGTTAAGAGAAAAAGGTGTCCTTTCAAATGTGTGTTTTAAGCAATTTTTGGCAAAAGATAACACCAAAAGTCAGTCGATTTTATCTGAATATGATCAAGAGCATCAACGGTTTACTATCAGTAGTTTAACAGATCATCAGCATATTCTTCCACACTGTGTTGCCGACTTTCGTGTTTGTGAGCTTGCAAAGAATGATGCTTTATCATTTAACCAATTGAAAGCACAATGTACACAACAGATTTCAACGAATGTCATGTATCATATTCTAGCGATGAATGGTTTACGTTATGGCGAATTATTTCAGGGTGTCAATACTTTGTATCTAGGTGATAACGCGGTATTGGCATGGTTAGCATTGCCGCCAGCCTTAGAAGAGGATTTGGCCAGCTATATTGTTCATCCAGTTTTACTGGACTCGGCATTTCATTCAGCAATTGTTTTAGATGGTCTTTCTTGTCTAGGTAAGCCTTATGTGCCTGTGCATATTGAAGAGGTTGTTTTTTATGTGGATCACGTGCCTACATCATTTTGGTCGTATATTCAGAAAATTGAACAAAAAGATAATAGTATGATGCTTCGTCTGCACTTATTTGATAAGGAGGGCATGCCTATCCTCAGCGTGAATGGTTTGAAGGTTCAACGTGTAGCTTCGCTCGATCAGACTGTTAATGATTTGTCTGTATTTCCATCGTTATATACTTATCAATGGACTGAAAAAAATATGGATAAATCAGTAAATCTTATTGATACCCCTATGGTTTTCTTCATCCCAAGATGGCATGAGTCACATCGTGATATTTTGCAAGAGTTATTGTTTTATGGTTTAGATGTTTATGTTTTTACAAATGAAAAAGTCGTATTAGATGGTATTACTTATGTCAAAGATATTGATTTTAATCATATTTGTATTCAATCATTATTAGACGATTTATCTATCACATCATGTAAATTCGTCTGGGTTTCGTTTCCAAATGCATCTTATGATGAGTTAGTATGGTATGCCGAAAGAATGAGCGATATGGCTCAATTTTTTACACATAACCAGCACATAAAGTATGCATGCACAGTATTAACTTATCATGCTTCGAATGGCGAAACACAATCTATTCTTACAGGACTCACATTGCTTTTACATCATGAATTTTCACATGTAACAGCACAATCTATTGACCTACCAAAAGAGCTCAATCCAGCAGTATGTGATGATCTTGCAATAGAATTAGCCTTTCATGCGAAGGATACGGATGTGAGGTTAGGCCAAAATGGTCGTGAAATATTGCATTTATCGCCACCTTCTTGGTCGTTAGAAGGCCATATTTATAGTGTCACATTGCAAAAATTTCAACGAGACGCTACTTATATTGTGACAGGCGGAAGTCGAGGTTTTGGATTGTTACTTGTACAATGGTTATTAACCCAAGGTGCGCGACGTATCATTATAATTAGTCGTAGTGGTATGCAGTGTGATTATGCCAGTTACTTATGTTCTATGGCTCAAAAGCAAGGTAGTGTCATAGATGAATGGAAGGGAGACGTTGCCGATGAATTATTCATGAAAAAAGTCTTTACTAGCATTGTAGATACGTTACCTCTTAAAGGTATTTTTCATTGTGCGATGGTTTTAGATGATGGTTTATTGGGGGATATGAATAAAGAAAGGTACAAAAAGGTATTCGATCCAAAGATTAAAGGTGCTTTATTATTAGATCAATTGAGTCGTGGGAACGAGCTAGACTTCTTTGTTTGCACGTCATCAGTTTCGTCGTGTATGGGCCATGTTGGCCAAGCAAATTATGTTGCTGCTAACACGTTTCTTGATTTTTTCGTTCAAAAGCGTCGTCAGCAAGGGTTACCAGCAACAACCATTAATCTTGGTGTGTTATCGGATGTTGGGGTGATTGCTCGTGATGAGTTACTGACCCGCTTTGTGACATTGACAGGTATTCATTTTACACCAGCCTTTCACGTCGTGCATTTGATTGAGGCAATGTTACATAATAAGTTTGCACATGTTGCTATCATGGATTTAGATTGGCCGCATTGGGTTGCTCAGGATCGTCAGGTTGCTCAAGGATCTAGATTTCTTCCTATTTTAGATCAAAAGGTGAAAAAAACCGAGTCATCATTACTTTCCTCTTTTGATTTTGAGCAAACTGCATCCTTAATACGTCAGATTATCGCATCAGTTGTGGGTTGCGCTGTAACAAAAGTAGAAAATCATATGAGTTTGTTACAACTAGGTATGGATTCTTTAATGGCTGCGGAACTAAGAACATCTTTAGTTAAACAACTTGGTATTGATATTACGTTAGTCCAGCTACTTCAGGGTATGAGTGTCAAGGAAATGATTGAGCATGTGGTGCGCTATGATCAGGAAGAGCTTCATGTTGAACACTAATTATCATTTTGTGATCGCTTTAGGATTGATTAGTTTTATTGTGAGTATGGACATGCTTGCTATTAATCAGATATTACCAACGCTTTCTACTTACTTTCAAGCTGACCTATCTTCATTAAGGTGGCTTATTACTTCTTATTCTATTGTGTCATCTGCTTTGATTATCCTTCTCGGAAAATTTGGTGATTTGTATGGTGCTCGTAATATGCTATTAGGTGGTGTCATCATTTTATCGATCGGTTCTTTGATGACTGTTTTTGCAACAGATGTTTTTTTTCTTATTCTGAGTCGTTGTCTTCAAGGTGTAGGGCATGCTTCTGTTTTAGCATTACAAGGTGTTCTGTTGCAACAGCTGTATAAAGAGGAATCTTTAGCAAATGCTTTAGGGCTAGTAGCATCGATGGGGGCCATGGCTGTTGTATTAGGCCCTATTTTGATTGCTGTCTTATTGAAGTATAGCCACTGGCAAAGTGTTTTTCTTTTGAATATTCCTATTTGTTTTTGGGTGTTTTATCAAGTTAGGTTACGTAGTGATAATCAGATATTACATGTTGAGCAATGCGTGGATATATTTGGGGCTGTACTGTTTATCTTGGCCTTTATTGGGATACTTCTTGTTTTGACAATGTTGCCGCTCTGGGGATGGAAGCATCAGGGGATATGGCAAGGTATGTTTTTTAGTTTTATGTTATTTTCCTTTTTTCGTATTCACCAGAACTATAGTGCAGAACCTTTAATTAGTCCGGTTGTTTTAAGAGACAGTTTATTTAAAAAGATGAGTATAGTCCGTTTAATTGTTTCTTCTGCGATGTTTTCTGTTTTATTTATTTCTGTTTTGTGTTTAGAACATATTTATCATTTTACGTCGCTGAAAGTTGGATTTATTTTTTGTGTTATTTCATGTTTGATGGTGATAGCGGCGGCCTTGAGTGGTACACTGATTCGGTATATGCATCCGCTAACTATCCTTATGCAATGTGCAGCCGTGTTAGCCGTTTTTTTTGCATGGATGGCATATGATCCTTTGACTAATTTTTCTTGGTTATATATATGTGTATGTTTATTAGCGGGGTTAGCTTTGGGCTTAATTAGGCCTGTGATATCTTATATTATTTTACGTATTGTGCCTGAAAATTTTAGGGGAGTTAGCCAGGCTTTGTCTGCATCATCAGTTCCCTTGGGAGCATGCCTTGGTGTGACTATCACGACTTTATGTCTAGTTAATATTAATACTAAATATTTGAATGGTTTGTTACACAGACACAACTGGCACCCGTCGCCGGAAACTTATCATTGGTTAGTCACTACAGCGCAGGGCTTAGTATTACCTCGTCCTACCCATATTAACGCGCATTGGATAGATTTATATCAATCATTAGCTCATGCTTCTTTTGTGTATGCCTATCAAACACTGATGTTATATCTTTGTTTAGGTTTCATTGTGATGTTTTTGTTATGTGTGAAGGCAAGAGTAAAAGGAGAAAGCTTATGTGTCAAGTAGTTTCTCAGTCCCCTTTGATTGCTAAATTAGAGTTGTTTGCATGTAGCAATCATATTGCTTTGCATAGTCAGCAAAGGTCTCTTACGTATAAAGAGTTAATTCTTTTAAGTCAACAACTTGCTCAAGTATTACAACGAATCTATCAAAAAGAACAACAAGCATATCTTGTGTGTTTCGTCGATAATAGTATTGAAACGGTTATATTATTTGTGGCTTGTTTATATGCTGGTATTACGTATGTTCCATTGGATAAAAACTTACCATGGAAACGTGTAGAGGCATTGCTTGCTATGTTAGCATCTCATTATATTGTCACTAATGTTGAGTTACCCAAATCGATAGAAGCTACCTTAGGGGATAAGCTTCTTCGCTTGCATACAATCATGTCGGCTATACGGCCGCTTACTAGCGAAATACAACGGTGGTCATCAGAGACATTTTGTGTATTTTTCACATCGGGAACAACAGGTGAACCAAAAGGAGTCATGATATCTGAGCAAAATATTCTTTCAACGTTTACTGATACAAATTATTTATCGATTGATGATCATGACCGTTTATTGTTGATGTCTAATTTATCTTTTGATGCATCATTGTTTGAGATATGGGCGGCTTTATTAAATGGGGCAACGCTTGTGTGTGAACCTACCGTGACTCAAGATTTTTTTTCCGATAATCATAGTGCCTTGAAAGAATATGGTATCACACAAGCTATTTTAACCACAGCATTATTTCAAGGGATTGTGCAACATTCTCCACAATCGCTATCGGGATTAAAAACACTCTTTGTTGGTGGAGAGGCGATATTAGCAAAAGATTGTCAACGTTTTTTTGCAACACTGGGTGCCCAAGCACCCCAATTAGTTTTACTCTATGGCCCAACAGAGTGTACGTTTGCAAGCATGTACCATGTGCTGGATGAGGCATCTATGCTTGAAGAGATTATCATGCCAATAGGACGTCCTACGCAAGGGACTTATTTTTCAATTTTACCTGATGATCCTAGTGTACCGAACATAGGAGAATTGTTGTTAGGTGGTGCAGGTGTATGTTTGGGTTATTTTAATCAAAAAAAATTAACAATTCAGTCGTCTAAAGGACAAGATTTATTGCATTGGTATCATACGAGTGATCGAGTCCATCAACATTCAGATGGCATAGTGCATTTTTTAGGTCGTTATGATCGACAGATTAAATTAAGAGGTTTTCGTATCGATTTGAATGAAATTGAAAGCACATTGAATGCGTGTCAGGGTATACGCCAAGCTATTGTTGAAGTCATCGGCTCTCAACACAGCCATGATCGTTATCTCCATGCATTTTGTTGTTTAGCACCAGATGGGATACTTGAAAAAGTGCGTGCTGAGATTGAAACAACTTTGCCTTCATATATGTGTCCAGTGCAATATACTATATTAGATAGTTTTGTATTTACTAGTTATGGTAAGATTGACCGAAAAAGCTGTGTCGATAGTATAGAAAAAAAAGAAACGCATGAGACTGTTTGTACTAGCCGTATACACTATGCATTACATAAGCTATGGCAAGATGTTCTACCCAGTTGTCACCTGAATAAAGAGAGTGATTTTTTTCATGTGGGTGGTAATTCAATTTTAGCCATGGCATTAATGCATCGCATCAATCAGCGTTTTTCACGTGGTTATAATTTAGGCTGGTTGATTACTCATCCTACTATGCAAATGCAAATTGATGTGTTAGAAAAAGAATTACCTGTAAGATATGAAGCATGTGTTTCATTTAGGGATAAGCAAGATGGTCCGACATGTTGCTTTATACATCCCGGATTTCTTGGGGCTGAAAGTTATCTTCGTTTAGCACAAATATTACCGGGTAATATCAATTTTTTTTCTCTTGATTCTTATAATTTATACCATACATCGATGAAGAAAACTGTGAAATCCCTTGTAAGTTATTATGCTAAAGTTATTCAAAATAATTTTGATTGTCGTATGCTTTATTTAGGCGGATGGTCATTCGGTGCGGAGTTAGCTTATGAGGTCAGTGAAAAACTTGTGAAATATTATGATATTAAACTTATTTTAATTGATCCAGATCCTCCAGGTCAGAGTGAGAAGACTATGTTAGATATTGAGTATTTGGATAAAACAACACCCGAATTTATGAAGGCTGATTTGCATCGTTTTACCCCTGAGCAATTAACACATTTTGAAAAACATATTGTGAATGAACAAACATTAGTTGCTAATTACCAACCCCAACATGTTTCCTCTTTGAAGACGCTAGTTTTATACCCATCCGAAACACTAGGGCATGTAGATTTGGAGCAAGCATGGTCTTCGTTCCTTTTGCATGCAAAATATCAGCGTATAACAGGAAACCATTTTGATATGATGCAAGGTGCTTCATTAGAGTCCATTGTTAAAGCGATGGTTGATTTTATACACACTTAATTCTCGCTACGGAACGTTTATGTCATCCTCAGGTTTTTCTTGTGCAGTCATAGGAATGGACTTTTCTTGTGCAGGCATTAATACGGCAGATAACTTTTGGCAGATATTGACAGAAAGAAAGACGACCTATGGTCAGTCCTTTGAGAAGTACCATGCTTTCGATGCTTCCTTTTTCCATTATGCTCCTAAGGAAGCTATGATCATGGATCCTCAGCAACGAAAGTTATTAGAAAGTGCATACAAAGCATTGGAAGATGCGGGGTATGCTTGGTTTCATGAAAATTATAAAACAGGTGTTTTTTGTGGTATTGGTATGAACTATTATGCCGTGGAACATCATCTTTATGAGGATGATCAAGTTGCTATGTCAGAAGTGATGCATACCAACCATCAAGACTATGCTGCTTTAAGACTTGCTTTTCAGTTGAATTTGACGGGACCAGCCCTGACGATACAAACAGCTTGTTCCTCATCTTTAGCATCGGTGTATCTCGCGTGTCAAAGTATAGCAAGTGGACAATGTTTGATGGCCCTGGCAGGTGGGGTTTCATTGTTACCTAGTAGGGTTAGCGCACAAGTTCAAGGTGGTATGCTTTCCCCTTCAAATCAGTGTTTACCCTTTGATCATCAAAGTGATGGTACTGTTTTTTCAAGTGGTTACGGCATGATTGTTCTTAAGCAACTAGCGCATGCAATTGAAGATGGCGATCGTATTTATGCGGTGATTCGTGGTGGTGCTATGAATAATGATGGTAAAGATAAATTAGGTTTTACAGCACCCAGTATTGGTTCTCAAAGTATGTTGTTGCATGATGCTTTGGCACACGCGAAAATTGCCCCAGGGGATTTATCCTTTATTGAAGCGCATGGCACCGCAACTACTTTAGGCGATTTAGTGGAAATGTCTGCATTACATCGAATATTTGGGCAAGAAAAAAAACCTATTGCACTGCATAGTGTGAAAGGCAATATTGGCCATTTACTTGCAGCATCAGGCATTGCTGGCTGTATTAAGTCAGTACAGATGTTGTTTCATCGAACCATTGTTCCACAGCCTTTTTTCTCACAAATTCATACAAATTTAAAAGATTTATTAGATCCTTTTTTTATTCCACACACTCAGATCCCAATAGAAGATAATGATCAAACAGTCTTTGGGGGAGTGAGTTCTTTTGGTGTGGGAGGAACTAATGTACATTTGATTATTTCATCTTATCGTCCTCAAAAACACATGAATTATCACGCTAATATAGTTCAAGATAAGCCAGTTTTATGTGTTTTTTCTGGTCCAACTATGGGTGCATTACAGCGTATTAAGCAACAATGGTTATCTCATTCATTGCCAAACGCCTCCTTATTTGAGGTCGCAAAAAGTTTACGACATGCACAGAAATCATGGCCTTATCGTGAGGCTTGGGTGGTATCTAGTATGCGTGAATTATGCGCGAACATTTCGCTTTCATGTGACATACAACCTTGTATATCTGAGGTCAAGCCTATGATGATCGGTCTAGATGTTGATACCTCTTTATTAGCGTACCGTGATTTTTTTGTGACTTTATTTCATACTTATGAAGAAGCGAAGGTCTTTATTCAGACACTACCGGCCTCTTTATTATCTGGGATTCGTTCTTATTTATTAGAAGCAGAAGAACCTGAAGGGGACGTTTCTGCAAAAATATGGACAGGTGTACTAACGCTTATGTGGTTAAAGGTTATTGAAAAATACTGTGGCGTCATAGATATTATTTATGGAAAATCAGAGTTGGGTTCAAATATTGCATGGGCCTTTGCAGACAACAGTAATTATTTACAATTATCTCAGATTCATCCTATTCATCAAACAACTTGTCAGATAGGCTTAGGGAAATGTATATATCCTAAGGGTACACATGGTTTAGAACAACCAGGATTTTATACAGGGATGATAGAAGCGTCACGATTACATAGCATACTTGATACATCATTTAATGGTGAGCATCTTTATCCTAATTATTACGATTTTTTGGATATTTTAGGTCAATGGTGGTGTCAAGGTAAGTTTTTATTCCCAAATTATGCCGGTTGTAGATACCATGGATTACCTTTATACCCTTTTGAAGAAACGATTTATCAAGTGAAGCATTCCCAACAGTCTGTTAAAGATAAGCCAGTCAGTACTCGTGATGAGCCTGAGTCATCTAGTTTAAAATCCCAAGTGAGACAAATTTGGTTGACATGCCTTGGGTTAACAAGTATAGATGATGACGATGATTTTTTTGCCTTAGGTGGACATTCCATGATGGCCATCCATTTGCTTTCTCAAATTAACGAAAATTTTGAGCATACTTTGAAGATGGATGACCTATATGACATCAATACAGTGAATAAAATGGTGGTTCATCTGACAGCGTCTTCAGATACTTCAAGCATTTGAGGTAGGAAACCAATTGCTTGTAGGTTTTTCAGATATTTCAACATGAGTTCATCTTCGAGTGATGGGTAGTATGAGCAGTATGGATGCGTTAATGTTGCTTGATTACAATAGACTGCGTTATGCTGATTTTGATGAGTCAGTACCGGGAGTAGTGCGCTGTCAATTGGGTCAAGTTCATGTGATTTTTCTTCCACTAAATTGATCCATGTTTTCATAGGTATTTGTTCTATGTTAGGATACATGCTTTGTAATACATTATAATATTTTTGGAAAGTCATCGTGTGTTTGTTTTGTATGTGATATTGTTTATTATGCATATTTTTATCTAGAATGAGTTGCACCATATGTTGGCAAGCAATGTCAATTGGTGTTAGGTTGATAGGCATAGTCAAGTTTGGCACAGCATTGATGCTTACGCTTAATCGTGTGAGTCTCCAAAAAAAATCATTTTGTGGCGAATGGTAGTGTGATGTATCACCGGACATGCGCCCTAATCGATAAATGGTAATAGAGTTTGAGGGGGTTCTTGCGGATAACATAAGTTTTTCAGCAACCCATTTACTTTGTAAATAGCCTGTTGATAACAGTTCGCCATGATTAGGCAGCGTCTCCTCATGAATGGGTAGAGAGGGACGATCTTGATCAGTTAAAATATAGAGAGATGAGATGTAGTGTATGCTTTTGAGACGATGCCGGTGTGAAAATTGTATGATAGATTCTGTACCATGAACATTTGTTGGTGCAAGTGCATGATAAGGGTAAGCAAAATTGACGTGTGCACCAGCATGAATGACACAATCAATTTGGTGGGCAAGCTGATTATACGTTGATTTTTTCAACCCAAACAGGGGCTGGCTCAGATCACCAAGTATAATATTTATGCTTGTATTTGAGGCAAGACAGTTAATATGATACTGGTCAAATTGTTGTTGAAGTTTGTGTTCTGCATCTTCGAGTGTTTTACCTCTTATTAAACAATAGATTGTTGCCTCACTTTGATTCAGTAGTTCATAGAGTAAATAAATACCGACAAAACCTGTGGCGCCAGTCAATAATATATGCATACCATCATGACTTTGTTTGGGCAGAGGGGAAAGAGGCATTCTTTTGTTGATGATTGCTTGATAGCATTGAGATAAGTCTATTTGTGTGTTTATACTTTGATGATCAATTAAATGGGCAATGTCTTTCACAGAATCATGTTTTAGAAGTTCAGCTAATGGGATGGTGTTTTGTGTGTATTGGTTGATTTTTAACATCAGTTTCACCGCTAAAAGAGAGTGTCCTCCACATGTGAAGAAACGATCATTTCTTCCTATGATGGGTTGTTGAAGTAGCTCACTAAATAATTTTGCAACGAAGTGTTCAGTTTCTGTTTTTGGTGGATGTTTCTTTTTCGTATGTGTCATAGGTCTTCTGAGTCTATTTTCATTGACTTTCCCATGAGCGTTTCGTGGCAACTCATCAACGAAAAAGAGATGATGAGGGTGCATATAAGCAGGTAATGATTTTGTAATATGTTCTTTTAAACTTTGTGTTAATAGATCAATCTGTTCATGTTTATTTGGTAGGTTACTATGGCGTACTCCTTTTGGGGTATGGTATGGAAATTGGTTGAGATAACCTGGGTTTGGAAGTACTAAGAGATCAAAATAGCCTATTTTTTCAGAATCATTAAAATAAACATAGCCAAACAGATGATGTTGTTTCACCCAAGTTAAACATTCATCAGGTAGGAATAGGTCGGGATGAACTAACTTTTCTATCTTTTTTTGAAATATCTCGATTGTGTCATTATTGTTTTGTTGCATAAAGTATTTTGTTTCCGTAGAGATAGGGTAGGTATATCGATGCGGTATATGCTTAACAAGTACAGATTGCCTTTGTTGGGCTGTTTTTTGAAGTAGTGTTTTTAAGTAAGTATGGGTCAGTAGACATGCTTCACCGTTGATTGTGAGGTCAGGTTTTATCGGAGGCGTTTTATTACCTAATTTTATGATAACATCATAACGAAATAGTGACATTTCATTGCACGTAGGCTCTATCTTATGGTAAATATTTGCCCAAGCAGTTTGCTCATTTTTACTGACAAAATCATGAAAAAAATGAGGGTGAATAAACAACTCTTGTTCATGCAGCATGGCTGTATCCATATGATGGTGTAGCTGATTTAATGAGGCATGACTTGTATGTTTATACTTAGCTACATCAAAGTAAAAAGATGTTTGACTTTGTAGATTACGTATATCTCCCAAGAAGAATGTGGCATCTGGTGTAGCATACTTAATTAATCTCTTTAGTAGTTGTTCAAGGTAGGTCAGTTGAGGGAAATATTGGATGACTGAGTTGATAATAATACAGTCATATTTTCGATCTGATGTGAAGTGTTCAGCACGCAGATGTTCCACCACAATGTGAGAGGATTTATCGAGGTGTTCTAACACAGTGTGTGTAATATAATCAATAGCTTGCTTAGCCGGATCGATGCCATGATAACTGCTACAATGAGGTGCTAGTTGCGTGAGTAATAAACCTGTTCCACAGCCAATCTCAAGAATGTTTTTAGGTTGATAGTCTAGAATGCGCTGGACGGTAGCATGTTGCCATTGTTTCATCTCATGTTGTGCAATAGCTTGGTTATTATAGCTATTATTCCAACCAATGGTATTAAATAAAGCATGCGAGGGTGATTGATTTTGGTAAAGTGTATTAAAAACATGTTGCCAATTTTCTTGAATATTTGTATTGTCTCTTTCTTTCGTGGGTAGGCAAGTGGGGACACAGTAGGCGATGATTTGTTGATTTTCAAGACACATGATATGACTTTGTTGAATTGCAGAATGTTTTCGAATAACGGTATTGATTGCATTGAGTTCAACACGATAGCCTCTTATTTTCATTTGAGAATCTTTACGGCCAAGGTATTCAAAGGAACCATCTTGGCGGCACCTTCCAAAATCGCCAGTTCGATACAGACGACATTGTAAAGTCGGATGTTCTATAAATTTTTCTTTTGTGAGATCCGCTTGGTTTAGATAACCATGAGCTAATCCATGACCACCAACATAGATTTCCCCAAACATACCCTTTGGAAGTATGCACTGTTTTTCATCCATGATATAAAGCGTCGTGTCTAATAGGGGCTTACCAATCATTGCTTGTGACATGGTAACTTTTTCTGGTTGAATAATATAATAAGTATTGTGTACTGTTGTTTCGGTAATGCCATACATGTTCGTGAGTTGCACATTGTGACGATCATGTGTGTCATACCATCTTTTTAGGTCAGAACAATGTAATGTTTCCCCACCAAAAATGATATGTCTGAGATTCTCTAGCGCTTGAGGCTTTTCTTGCCAAAGATCTAAGAGTGCGTGAAAAGAGGATGGGGTTTGATTTAAAATGGTAATATTATTTTGTTCTAAACAATGAAACAGTTCAATTAATGAGTGACGTGTATGAGATGGTATCAGTAAGAGCCTTGCACCATATAATAATGCTGAAAACATTTCCCATACTGAAAAATCAAATGTATAAGCGTGCGTCATTGGAATGATATCATGTGTATTAAATTGAAATAATGTATCTGTGGACAGGAATAGACTAGTGAGAGCTTTTTGTGGAATTTGAACACCTTTAGGAACACCTGTGGTGCCTGATGTATAAATGACGTAGGCAATGGTATCGGGATGTACATCTGCAAGAGATTCATTGAGTTCTTCATAAGCAATGTTTAGGGGTATGATTGTTGGAATGCTATGTAATGATATATCTGAACTGGTAGTGATAAGATAGTTAAAATTCGCATCTTTCGCGATCTGGTTTAAACGTTGTTGCGGCCATGTCGCATCGAGAGGGGTATACGTGACACCCATTCTTAGTAGTGCTAGGATACTGGCGATCATCTCAAGTTGGTAAGGTAAAATTAAGCCAACAATATCACCCTGCGTTAACTGGTACGTTTGAAATTGGTTAACCAGCCGATTACTGTAGCCTAATAATTGTTCATACGTATAAGATTGATGAGACAGTGTGCAGACGATAGCAATATTTTTTTGATGCAGCAGGCATGATTGATAGAGTTTCTTGCAGAATGATTCTTGGTTAGATGATGGCAAACTTCTTTTTTTGGGTTTCTCAGATGGCAATGTCATAGATTGTAAAGTTGTCTTTTTTAGATGACTACCGAGGATAAAGGCGATGACAAATTTGAGTTGCTGTACGAGGGAAAGCATCGTCTGACGATGATAACGATCTGTTTTATATTCAATAAACCCATACATCTCAGATGAGGTTTTTGTAATAGAAAGTAGCACATCAAATTTTGCGCAAGCGGTATGTGCTGGACTACTTACGAGTGCAAAGGGCGAGGTTTGTGTAAAGCTGAGAAAGTTTTGCATCACAACAACCGTCTTAAATAGTGGTATATCATGATCGGATCGTATGAGATCAAGCTGCGATATTAATTGTTCAAAAGGGAGTGCTTGGTATTTCATGCCTTGAAGTATCGCTTGTTGTTCTTGTTGTAAAAGATCGTGTAAAGTTTGAGTTTTTTTAATTGTATTTTTTAATGCCAGTGTATTGACCAGTAATCCTACAGTCTTTTGAAATTGAGGATGATGACGATTACTGAAGGGAGAGCCAATAATTGTTGTTTCTTCTTGAGAGTATAGGCTAAGTAGAATACGGAAGCTTAACATAAATAGTGTATATGGCGTGTAAGCATTTTTTTTACACCATGTATCTAGAGAATTCATTTCATGAGGACTAAATTTTATCTGAACTCTATCGCCTTGTATCGCATGTGGGTGATGGTCATAGTCATAAGGAATCGTGACAGGGTTATGTGTTTGATTTAAGGTTTTTTGCCAATATATCATTGCTTCTCTATGTTGCTGGTTCATTTGCCAATGATTAAACTCAAAGAATGTTGGTGTGATAGGTATGGATGTGTTATCAGATGTTTGAGAACAATACAGTTTGTTTAACGTCTGTAGCAAGATGCCTATAGACCATCCATCAGCGACAAGATGATGAATGCTTAATCCAAGAAAATACGTGTTGTTAACACTGATGTAGCACTCAGCACGTATAAGGACATCACATGTCACATCAAAGGGTCTTTCTAATAATCTTTGATGTAATTGGTATATTTTTTTTGTGGCATCTTCTTCGGATAAATCGGTGAGATCAACAGTGTTTATTGAAATGTTTTGATGTTTAACGACTTGTTCAGGGCCTTGGTCATTATATTGGACATTGATTGCTAAAATAGGATATAAAGAGAGTAATTTTTGGAGGCTTAGCCTTAGGTGATCGAGATCAATCATTTGATTGCTCTTTAATAAGCAAGGCATATTATACATTGCAGTATTACCTGAGATTTGGTCGTGCCACCATAATCCTTTTTGTGATGATGCAAGAGGGTAAAGTTTTTCACTCATAAGACGTTTCCTTGTGTTTAGTATAATGCAAAAATTCTTCGTATTGTGCTTTTAGTGTTGTATGTTCTAACAAGGCTTGAAGAGGGATATCATGTTTTAAAAAACGGCAAATGTCTTCATGAAGTTTGAGCAAGTGTATTGATTTTCCACCGACAGAGAAGAAGGATTGCTGAGTGTTAAAATGATTATGTTGTAGATGGTAAGCCCATCGTTGGCGTAAGAATACATCGAGCTTCTCAGTTTTTTTGATGGGCTTTGATATTTGGTGTTCTAAAGGATAGTTTTGTAGTGCTTGATAATCTGTTTTATTCGAACTGGTTTTAGGCAGCGCGGTGAGGAAATGAATGGTTGAGGGTATCATAGATGCCTCAAGGTCTTTTGATAGCTCACGTAAAAGAGGTTGTGTGTCAAATGAGGTGCCTTCTATAAAGGCGATAATTGATTCTGAGGGAGCATGTAAAACGACCGCCACATGTAATTGGGGGTGCAAAGCAAGCATTTTATTTTCGATAGTAAGTGTGGAGACTTTTTTTCCGAGGTACTTGACAACAGTATCCATGCGACCAAGAAATATAAAGCCTTTGTCTTTGGAATGATAGGCAGCTAAGTCGCCAGTAAGATAGTATTTTTTATGATTTATCTGGACGAAGGGCTGAGCATCACGATTAATATATGCTTCCATGAGCCAGGGGCTATGAATAGCAAGCTGACCGATTCTACCTGCATGGTGTAGATCAGTATCTAACAATGCGACGTCACAATGCCCTAGGGGGTGTCCAATGGGCAGATGATGTGAGTGTGTTACATGCATTGGGACATGATATTGTAAAGCTGTCGTACATTCGCTAGGCCCATAGCCGTTGATAAGCTTTGCTTGTTTAAATAATTGTTGACATCTATGTATATCACATGGCTTTGCTCGTTCACCACCAAGTATCATATATCTCACATGACAATAGGTATCCATTGCTTTTTTTGTTTTGTACAAATACCCAAGTAGGCTTGGTCCACAATGTACAACAGTGATAGCATGTTTCTTCATGAGTTGATGAATGCCCCTAAATCCTAATTGATTCACTTGTCCGGTTACCAAGGTTGCGCCATGCATCAGGGCAACAAAAATATCCATAACACCCATGTCAAAGTGGCATGCTGCTAATTTGAGTATTTTATCTTCAGGCTGAATCGTCATAGATTGGCCATAGTATAGGCTATGATTTAATAAATGAGTTTGATGTTGTAATATAATTTTGGGCTTTCCT
>CACKMC010000011.1 GCA_902601155.1 Coxiellaceae bacterium
TATTGAAAATATTGTGTTGTATCTTTTTGAGGATTTACATGGCCGAAGAAGGCTGTCAATAGAATGTCTAAGCTTCGTCCATCAGCAATGATATGATGGATGTCTATTTGTATGGTGGTGTATTGTTCATCTACGGTTACCTGCCATAATGGGCCCGTTTTAAAACAAAAGTCAGATTGCTCAGAGGGCTTAGTGGGCAGTACTTTTTTCTCCAGGAGATTCATAGGTAAAGAAGGATGAATCAGTTGATATAATTGTTCTTTTTCTTCAATCAAAGTTGTGCGCAAACTTTCATGTTGTTGGATCAACGTATTTATTTGTGTCAAGATCTTACTACGATCAAAGCGTTTCAATGTTTTTAATGCAATAGTCAAACGATAAATTTGTTTACCTAGTTTTTTTTCATGTAACCAGATTCGTTTTTGATTAGAGGATGTGTGTAATTTTTTTGTCTTCATTGTGTTGCCTTATCTTTTAATTTTTCTTGACAATATTGAAAGCGTTGATTGGCAAGTTGGTGATAGCTTTTAGAATCTTGAATAGGCCATGTTTGGTAAAGTTTGGAGACTAGTGTTTCCTCTAATTTTCCTGTTTTCACGATATGCCAGCCTATTTTTTTTAACAACCTTTTGTATTGCAATAAATGCGATTCATACTGTCTTTTCTTTAAAAGTTCTCCCATAGGTTGGGTGATAGCGCCCAGAAAAGTCATGCCCGTTTGCTGGCAAAAAAAACCTAAATAGTCAATAAGTAAAGAGAAGTGCTGTGTTTCAGGAAGGCCGCAATTGCTGACTAATAATACTTTTAAGTTATGGGGTTTATGAAGTGTTAGGTATGATGTTTCATTATTTGCTTGGTATTCCATGAAGCCTTTGTGAAGAGGAAGCGTTCTATCAATAAATTTTTTTAATAGGTCACTCATATGGTAGGTGTGGATAGGGGTGCCTAGTATAAGCAAATGACCTGATTGGTAATCTTGTATGATTTGTGACATGTCGTCGTGAAAAACACATTTATTGAGTTGTTGAACCAAGCAAACTTGACAGCCATTACAGGGATGAATCTTTTTTTCGGCAAGATGATGAACTTTAACGTGTGCATGCGCCAATTTCATGCCTTCAAGGAGAGGTGAAAACAAAGCATTGGTGCTACTGTTTTTTCCTCGTGGTGAACCATTGATCGCAGTCACTTTCATGTTGTCGTACCATCCTATAGCTTGTTAGTATTAAGCACCCACCATTCTTAAATATATATTTTTTTGAAGATGTGATCTATTTTATATCGTTTATTGCGTCGATATATGAAAAATGATTAGAAAAAAGTGCTCATTTGGCTAAAAATAAGGATTTTTTGGGTGTAATTTAGTTTTTTAAATCTTGTTGATAAGTAGCTGATAGCATGTATGACCACGTGCAAGGTATTTTTTTTCGAATAAAGACAGTGTGCTACTTGGGTCAATGGTGCAAAGATGGTGAGATTGATTTAATTGCGTGGCAAGCATGGCCCAATGAGTCACATAAGCTTGCTCATTGCTTCTGACCTCAATATGTCCACAGCGGCGATGAATCAGAGGGGTGATAGGGTGATGGTACCAGCGTAGATTGCGTTGGCGATATTTTGGGTAAGGATTGGGGTAAAGGAAGTAATGCTTATGAATCGGTACGCTTTGGGGGTGCAGTCGTAATATATCATGAATATTACCTCGTAACAGGGCGATGCCATCTGCGTAAGCTACTTGTGCATGGATCTGGTTTTCAGAAAACCAAGGGTTTTTATGTAAACGATGTATTGAGCGATCGACGCCGATGACAAGGTGGTTAGGATAACGTGCTTTGAGGTTCAAAGTGCTTGCACCGGTACCACATCCCCAATCATAAATGACTTGATCATGATGAAGTAGTATGGGCCGAAAGTCATTCATGAGCGTGATATGGTGTTCAGGGATAGGTCGTGTGTACGGGGTTATTTTATGGCATGTATATGTTTCGATGAGTGAAGAGGGCGTAATCATCACTGACTATCTTGTTTTTATGAGGTATTTTGAGCCATGACCCGTGAGTTGTATGGTGTCAGGGTGATCAGTGAAGGTGTACAGGTTATGAGGTAACACGATAAGCAATGTCATAAAACACCACACTATAAAAAACGGTTGTGCTTATACTGGCTCCCCGGGACGGATTCGAACCGCCGACCAAGTGATTAACAGTCACCTGCTCTACCGCTGAGCTACCGGGGAATAGTCAACAGCTTGAGTGTAGCGACATTTACATAGGGGGTCAAGCGCTTAGAAGGGGCGCTGATCAGCATTCTTTTTTTGAAGCGAGGTGTGATGTTGTCCATGTATGGGGGTGTAAGCCCCTAGTATGGATTTATGCTTTCATCTGTTATCATGGTGAATCTATTGGACAGTGAGATGCGATGAGTCACCGTTTTGAGTTGGTTGCCCCCTTTGAGCCACAGCCGCCACAAGAAAAAGCGATTTCAGCCTTGGTTGAGGGTTTGAGTGCAGGACTTCGGCGCCAATCTTTGTTGGGTATTACAGGGTGTGGAAAAACCTTTGTGATGGCTAATGTCATCGCGCGTACGCAGCGACCTTGTATATTGCTCGCACATAATAAAACCTTGGCTGCCCAGTTATACAGTGAAATGCGCCGTTTCTTTCCTAACAATGCAGTCGAATATTTTGTGTCTTATTACGACTATTATCAGCCGGAAGCCTATGTGGTAGCCAGTGATACTTATATTGCCAAAGATGCTTCTGTGAATGAAACCATTGAGCAAATGCGTTTATCAGCCACCAAGGCGTTGTTGGAACGAGAAGATACTTTAATTATTGCCAGTGTTTCTGCGATTTATGGTTTGGGTGATCCCGCGCAGTATTTGAAAATGGTCTTGCATCTGCGTGTTGGGCACCAATTGGATCAGCGTGATATGCTGCGTCAATTGGCCAGTATGCAGTATACGCGTAACGACATTGCCTTAAAGCGAGGCACCTATCGTGTGCATGGTGATGTGATTGATATACACCCCGCTGATTGTGAAACAGAGGCGATTCGTGTTGAATTATTTGACGATGTGATTGAAGCCTTGCGCTTGTTTGATGTGGTCACGGGGGAAGTGACCCATCAGCTTAATCGTTATACTGTTCATCCCAAAACACATTATGTGACTCCAAAAGAGACTTTGAAAAAAGCCAGTGGTGCGATTGAGAAAGAATTGCAGGTACGTCTTCGCTGTCTCAATGACGCAGGTTTATTGCTTGAGGCGCAGCGCTTAGAACAACGTACGCGCTTTGATTTAGAAATGATGGCAGAATTGGGTTATTGCACTGGGATTGAAAATTATTCACGTTATTTATCGGGCCGTGATGCAGGCCAAGCGCCACCGACACTTATTGACTATTTGCCTTCCCATGGTGTGTTGATGATTGATGAGTCTCATGTCACGTTACCACAAATAAGAGGCATGTATCGTGGCGATCGTTCGCGTAAAGAAACCCTTGTGACTCATGGCTTTCGTTTACCCTCTGCCATGGATAATCGTCCTTTGATGTTTGAAGAGTTTTTGTCGATTAGTCCCCAAACAATTGATGTGTCAGCAACATTAGGTCCTTATGAACGTGAGCATGCAGATCAAACCGTTTCATTAACCATTCGCCCAACAGGTTTGTTGGATCCACAAGTGGAAGTGCGACCGCAAGGGTCTCAAGTGGATGATGCTTTGTCTGAGATTACAGCCAGTGTTTCACGTGGTGAGCGGGTGTTGGTCACCACACTCACTAAGAAAATGGCTGAGCAATTAGCTGATTATCTTAAAGAACATGCTATCAAAGTGCGTTATTTACACTCAGATATTGATACCGTTGAACGGGTTGAGCTGTTGCATGGTTTGCGTCAAGGCTTATTTGATGTGTTGGTGGGTATTAATTTATTGCGAGAAGGGCTGGACTTGCCTGAAGTGGCTTTGGTGCTTATTTTAGATGCCGATACGCCAGGCTTTCTTCGGTCTAGTTCAGCATTGATTCAAACGATTGGCCGAGCTGCACGTCATGTGAAAGGGCGGGCTATTTTATATGCGGATGATCATACGGATGCCATGAAAGAAGCGATAGAAACGACCTTGTCACGTCGAGTTGCGCAAATGGCTTATAACGAAGAGCACGGGATTACACCCACAAGTGTCGCCAAACCACTCAATACCTTGCTTGATACACCACAGTCGGCAGCAGCGGCAGGTGTGAGTGAATCAGATCTAAAAATCAAGCGATTGTCTCCCGCCGAGTTTTCAGCGCATTTGGATGAACTTGAAAAGACCATGTATGATCATGCGGAATCTTTAGAGTTTGAAAAAGCGGGTGCAATCAGAGATAAAATTCAATCATTAAAGGAGCAGTATTTTGCATCGCCTGGGTCGAATGCATGAATAGCCCAACTATTTGTCTGTTTTAGGCAATAAAGCTTGACTTTATTGTGAATTTTGTTACAATTCACATGCTTGATTTAAGATAAAAGGGTGCATGTATGGCACGGCGTAACCAATCAAAAGATCCTTATCAACAGCGCGAGTCTGGTCGTTACGAGGATCCTATTGCGAGTAGAGAAGCGATATTATCTGCGCTATCCGTCTATGGTAAACCTGCTGACCTTAAAACGATTGCATCACAATGTGATACCCCCAAACGTCTTCACCATGCCCTAGATCGTCGTTTGTCGGCAATGGTTCGAGATGGTCAGCTCCTTTATAGTCGACGTAAACGCTATGCAGTCGTATCATCTTTGCGTCTTATCAAAGGATCTGTGGTGATGCACAAACAAGGTTTTGGTTTTATTGATATGCCTTGTGGCCGTTCTGTGTTTTTGGCGCCGCGTCAGCTTCGAGGTGTGATGCCACAAGATGTGCTACTAGTCAGAGTCGGTAAAGAAGATGCAGGAGGTCGTTTAAACGGTGTGTTGGTTGATGTGTTGCAACGTACTTTGCATCATGTGGTTGGCCGCTATCGAGAAAAAGCAGGGGTGGGATTGGTTGATCCGCTTGATAAACGTATCCCAGGGCCTGTTTTGATTCCAAAACAGTCTACTTGGCAGGATGGTGATGGTGTGGTTGTGGCCGTGACGCCAAGCGACACTTCTAAACGAGATGCTATTTTAGAAGGAGAAGTGGCGTGTTATCTTGGTCAATGTGATGACATTGCATCTCATTACCGTTTAGCAACCTACCGTTTTCAATTACCCCACCAGTGGTCTGATGCCGTGCAAGCTGAAGCAGCATCCTTTTCCGATACCCATCGTGCTCATCGTGCTTCTGATTTAACACACTTACCTTTTGTGACAGTGGATGGTGTCGATGCCCAAGATTTTGATGATGCCATCTATGTAGAGCGTATCGAGG
Organism: Coxiellaceae bacterium; assembly: GCA_902601155.1. Taxonomy (GTDB): domain Bacteria; phylum Pseudomonadota; class Gammaproteobacteria; order Comchoanobacterales; family Comchoanobacteraceae; genus CACKMC01. Next base: position 5,389 of record CACKMC010000011.1, read on the forward strand.
ATGGTTTTAAACTATGGGTGGCCATTGCAGATGTCAGTCTTTTTGTCACACCAGGCAGTGCCTTGGATAAGGAAGCGTACCAGCGAGGTACTTCTGTGTATTTTCCAGGACATGTGATTCCCATGTTGCCTGAACGTTTGTCCAATGATTTATGTTCCCTCAAACCACAGGTGGTGCGTCAAGCATTGGTTTGTTGCATGACATTAAATGCAGCAGGGGAGGTCATTGATCGTACATTTCAACGCGCACGTATTCAGTCTCATCAACGCTTTACCTACGATGAATTAGAAGGCATGCGGTTGGGTAAACAAGCAATCCCTGATTTTTGGCAGCCTGTATTTGACGCATGGCAAGCTATGTTTAACTGCTTACAAGCCAAGCGCATGGCCCAAGGTTGTTTGCAGCTTGTGATGCCTGAGTCGCGCGTTATGATTGCAGCGGATCAGGTGACGCATGTTGAGACAGCACTTCCTTGTGAAGCGCATCAATGGATTGAGGTGTGCATGGTATTGGCCAACGTTCAAGCCGCATTTTTTCTACAGTCTCATGATCAAACAGTATTGTATCGTATTCATCCATCTCCTAGTGAAGAGCGCTTACACTCACTCATTCAAACTTGTGTGGCGCTTGACTTGATTAAGCAAAAAGATGCGCGTGGTATTGAGGGTTTGGCAGGACTCATGGCGATACTGCCAGCACCACTTCCTTATGTTGTGCAGCAAAAGATTTTAAGAACATTAGCCCAAGCTTCATATCATCCAGATAATGTCGGCCATTTTGGTTTGGCAGAAGCGCATTACTGTCACTTTACATCTCCAATACGACGTTATGCTGATTTATTGGTTCATCGTAGTATTGTGGCTGTCATAGATAAACAGTCGGTAGCAAAGCGTGATTGGTACGACACGGGTGAGCATCTTTCTACTTTGAGTCGTCGTGCTGACCTAGCTAGCTGGGCTGTGCAAGACGGTCTCAAGGCGCTATGGATGAAAGCATACATCGGTGAATCCTTTCAAGGTGCTATTATTTCGGTGCATAGTTTTGGTGTGTTTATACGTCTATTGACTTCTGGTGTAGAAGGTTTGGTGCATGTGTCATCATTGCCTGATGATTATTATACATTTCATGAAGCGCAATCTCGCTTGGTCGGTGAGCAGCCCAAGCACTGTTTTGCATTAGGTGATACGTTACATGTGCGTTTACTTAGTGTGGATACCTTGACAGGCAAAATCGATTTTGAATACTTAGGAGATGTTCATGAAGCGTGCTAGTGTATATTTTAGCTTATTGGCGACCTTGGTGACGGGATCTATGTTAGTTTTAGCTGCTTGGCTTATGGTGCCTAGTACTTTAGCCTTATTATTGCCTAAAATGCATGCTTCTATCAGCAGTATGGTTATGATTCATGTGTTTCCGATATTTGTGGCGTTAGCGCCGTTGACATGGTATCTATGTTTACAGCAGGACCACGATCATTTACCTTGGGAATCCATGTTAACCATGAGTTGTTTTCTTGCGATGGCATTGATTTTGATGAGTTATGCCATGGTGCATCATGCTGGTTTACATCAATGGGTGCAGCATTATTTTGCACACCCTGTGCTCGCCATCATGGGTATAGGATGCTGTGTCAGTAGTGTGGTACTTGGTATAGTCTCGTTAATCGATGGTGATGTGCAGCCTGTCAGTACGCCATCTGATGACAAAGCTGGCATACTTTTGGGTGACGGTTTGAAGCCTGAGTTTGTGCCTGTGTCTGAGTTACTGCGAGTTCATGATGCCAAGCCTAAGCATGCTGCTAGGTATGATTGTCGCTAACTACGGGGCTATTTCAGTACACTTTTTTTGTATACTCCTCGTTTTAGGGGTGGTAATAGTATGCAAATTTATCCTCTTTATCAACAATTTGATCACGCATGGCAGCGTTATGATCGTGCGGTAAGAAAGACTTCATGGTCAACATGGCGTGATTGGTTACAACAAGATGCAAAAAAACGTGGCACAAATAAACCATGGCCACCAATCTTTGGTCAATGTAAAAACTGGTCAGCACTGTTGACCAGTGGATCCTCTCAAGCGCTTTTTGCAAGGATGTCTCCAGCCATGCAAAAAACATGGCATACCATGTGTCACCATATTTATTTTCATCATGCCCTTAATCTTGTGCGTGCTGTCATGTCGGACACCAGTAGTTCACCGCATCATCATGCCTTGATTCATCATCTTCAGCAGGTCCAAATCACAAAAACACTGCGTTTATCATGGATGCGTACCTGGTTGCATCATATTTTGTGTCATACACTACGTCGTTATCATATCAAAGGCAAAATAAAAGAGGTGTGGATTGATCTGCTACCTTGGTTATTCACGGATTTTATACCGCGTTATGAGCAATCTAGGCAGCGTTTAAATTGGTATTATTGGATTTTGTGGGTTGTTAGTTTGATCGTATTAATAAGTTTGGCCTATCTTTATGCATCGCATCATTGGACACATGGTTTGTCACGTACAGCCTGGGCCCATGGTATGGAGTGGTGTGGGCTCGCTGGTGCCGTCTTGCTGATTGCATGGGTGATATGGTTTAAGCGTCGATATCAGCTTCCAAGACAATATCAGCGTATTTTTGATCAAGCGGTTGAACAGCAAGTATGGGGCGTTGGAGTAGCGTTAGGTAACCTTGGACCCATTGACTCTCTTGCTTTCTCGTTTGAATGGCGCGGTGTTCATGCACCAAAAAGCCCAGTGAGCGAGCCACTTTCTGTAACCAGTCAGGATGATGCGCATAGCGTGCATGCGCCTGTAGCTTAAAAGGCGCACTTTGTTGTGTTTCTGTGGTAAAGATAAAGTGCCCACCAGGCGCAAGGGCTTTGAAGGTCTGGTAGAGCAGTGAACGTATATCACCCATATAAGGTAGGGTATCAATAGCTACAAGCAGGGTGGTGGTTTGTGTTTTTAAATAACGGACAATGTTGTCACAGACTAGCTCATCATAGCATGCTTTTTTTTCTGCTTCTTTCAGCATATTGGAGGATAAATCTACGCCGGTTAAGTGGCGTGTTAAGGGTTTAAGCATAGGGCCTGCAAGCCCTGTGCCACAGCCTAAGTCAATGGTTGTGTCTGTCACGTCCAATAGATGATCTTGAAGGCAGTTTATTACATGATTATGTGCTTTGTAGTGCAATTGAGTGGTCAAATGTTCTTCGAAGTGATCGGCGTAATGATCAAAGAGTTCTTGAACATAGCTGTCAGGGGGATGATCAAATGTATGATGATCTTGTTTAAGTGCAGCCAGTAAAAAAGGAATGGTGCTGCTTTGAGGGTTTTGTGCCTGAGCTTTTTCATAGTAGACGATGGCTTGTTCTTGATCTTTCATGGCCAGATAGGTGGCGGCCAGTTGCGTTGTGAGCTCATGATGATTGGGGTCGTATGTCAGCCCTTTGTGTAATGATTGGCAAGCTTCTTGGTAGCGACCTAGCATATAATAGGTACGGCCTAATTGGCTCAATGTATTGGGGTCAGGTTGTAATAGACTGGTCTTTAACCAGTGTTTTAAGGCATCGTCTAAGGCCCGTTGTTGTGTGAAATAGGTGGCTAAGTTATGGTGTGTTTCAACATGTTGAGGATCAATCGAAAGGGCATGATAAAACGCATTGACCGCTTGCTCATTTTGTTGGTTGGCAAGATAAGCACAGCCTAATTGATGGTGAAGCAGTGCGCTACTGTGTTCATCCATGCATGCAAGATAGTGTGCAATGGCTTGTGGGTAATCATGTTGTTTATGGTAGAGTTGAGCCAATTGGTGGCGGGCATGTCGATGTTTATCGTTACGTTGAATAATCCGCTGAAAACATTGCATGGCTGAGGTTAGTTCACCTAAATGATGATGGACTAAGCCTAGTTCATACTGGGTATGCTCTAAGTCTTGTAGGCTTAAGGCTTGTTTAAAATGTAGTTTGGCATCGGTGTAACGTGATGTGATGGATGCAATCACGCCAAGATTATGATGCGCATGGGATAAATTAGGATCTAAGGTCAGTGCTTGAAGATAAGCTTGTGTGGCTTGAGGCCAGCGTTGTTGGCCTTTCATGGTATTGCCCATTAAGGCATGTAAGATTGCATTGTTAGGTTCTATGTTTAATGCCTTTTTTAGGTATGCCAACAGCTTATCCCACTGTTTGGTTTGTGTGGTTAATTGCCCCAGTGCACTGAGTACGTGGATGTCACATGGCGCTTGGCTCAGATAATCAAAACAGGCACGGGATGCTTCGATAAGATGGCCTTTTTCTAGCGCATCACGTATAACGGTAGGCAAGGTCATAGTTACGCTGGAGATATTGAGAGAAAATAGCGACAGTGAAGGCGTAGAGTGGGCTTCGGTTATAATGTAATATCACTTGAAAATTGTGGCCAGCTAGCCATTTTTCGCCTGGATTTTTTCCAAAGCGAAGTGGGCGTATGCCATCACGAGGGTCTTTAGGACCTAGGGTTCCCTTAAAGGACCAGTCATGTTGGTCAGTGCGGCTGGGCTGAATGAGCAGTGTTTGATTGCCTTGCCATCCAAATGCTTGAAGATAGTGAGCAATGCTTGCCAGTGTATCACGGGGGTTATGAAAGAGATCGGTAGGGTGATCATTGCCCCATGCCACGGCATACTTCCTGTAATTACTTGGCATGAACTGTGGCATACCCAGTGCGCCGGCATAAGACCCTCTATAATGCGTGATAGGCTTGCCTTGTTCCCTGGCTAATAAAAACAATTGTTCAAGCTCATGGGTGAAAAAGTGTGCGCGTCGTGGAAACGCAAAACTTAATGTGGTGAGGGTTCGTAATGCTTGGTGAGTCGCTTGGTGTTGTCCATAGTTAGATTCCATGCCCATGATAGCAATAATCACCGCAGGGGGGACGTGATAGCGTGCACGCAGTATGCCAAGTTCTCGGCGATAATGGTGCATCATCCATGTGCCATGAGCGAGGCGTTTAGGGGTGATCAAGTGCTTGAGATAACGTTGCCACGGCATCCCTTCATAAGGGCGTTGCATGAGAGCCAGTACATGCTGGTCTGTGGGCGTACGACGGAGTGTGGTGAGGATTTTTTTTGAGTTAAAACCAAATGCTTGATGCATATGCTGGGCAAATCGGTGCTCTGCTTGATGATTTCTCTGTACGGGTGAAGCACATGCAAATGTCACGATGCTAAGGCAAATAATAGCAGACCAACGCATCTTAATCCTTGATGACTGATTATGTTCCACACTAGCATATTCTTATCTAGATAAAAAGAGTGCCATGTTAAATCATCCTGTGTAAGCGGTGATGTACTTATGAAAACAAAGCTTGTGTCGTTGGTCGTGTGGATTCTGCCATGCATGTGGCTTGCGCTTGGGTGGTCAATAATGCCCCTAGGGCTAGATAATGCAGTATGTTTATGGCAGGAACCTCGATGGAAAAAGTCGCTAAATGATCAGTGAACGCAAGTACATGAGGACAATCAAAACGTGCGTTTTGTGCACGGGTCGTTTGACAGTGTTGATAGCAAGCTTTCATCATCGGCGTCAGGGCGATAGGCATACAATCCCATGCCAAACATTGTGTCAGCCAAAAGCCAGGTCGTTCTAATAAACCTTCTTGTTTTCGACCCCATTGCGCGCCGAATTCACTTGACTTGCCTGCACACAATTTATTGGCCTCGTCTGGAAAGTCATGTATCAGAACCAGTAGGCGACTTGCCTGTGCGTACAGTATGTCGTGGGCATGTATGTGAAAGCCATGTATTTCGGCGATCTCAACCACATCGGTTAACGTGCGGGTATCTCTGAGTTGATCCTGGCATATTTTGGATGTGGATACAAACTGGAAAAAAGGTTTGAGTGCTTTTTGTGACATAAGTAGGCCTAAGTATAAGGAAGGTAGCAGCGATGATGCCTTGGTCCATGACGTACTAACAGTTCATAAATGGATGTGCCCATATGCTTAGCAAAAGCCATGGTACTTGTCAAATCATGGTATAGCAGCACCCAATCATAAAGCTGGGGAGCGTGCACAGGGTAGTCGGTGATATCGACGACCATTAAATCCATGGAAACACGTCCTAGAATAGGGGCTTGAAAATGATTAAGGCTCACAAAGCCGTTGTTGGATAGGGCGCGAAGCAAACCATCACGGTGACCAATGCTTATTAAGGCAACCCGTGTGGATCGTTGGCATCGGAACGTTTGGTTGTAACCAATACTTTCGCCTTTTTTTAATGTTTTTAGGGACAGAATGCGCGCGTAAGCATAGATGCTGGGTGTGAGTGACAGGGCTGGGCAATAGCCATAGAGTGCAATGCCCGGTCTTGCCAAGTCAAAGTGATAGTCATGACCCAATGCGATGGCATGAGAATTAGCCAGTGAGCCTTGTTGGGTGGGTGCATGCATGAGTAATTGTTTAAAACGTTGCTGTTGTATCTTATTGTAGGCAGAGGATGAATCATCGGCATTGGCAAGGTGGCTCATGATAAAGTCAACACGCAAGTAGGTGAGTAGCGAATGATTTTGTAATGTGGCCCATTCGTCCATAGAGAGGCCCTCACGGCCAAGGCCTGTGTCAATGTGGATAACGCAGCGAAGTTTTTTATCTTGTTGTTTTGCCCACAATGCCCACCGTTCCACTTGGTCCATACTGATAAGGCAAGGAATTAAATGATGGTCGGTGAACGTGGATTCAGTCCGAGGGAATACCCCATTAAGGACATAGATAGTGATCCCATGGTGAGGGTGTTGTTGTCGTGCTTTGAGGGCATTGTCGAGATAAGCATAAAAAAAGTGGCGACAGCCGGCATCCACTAAGGCATCGGCAATAGGCGCTTGTCCTAAGCCGTAGGCATTGGCTTTTAAAACAGCGGCACATTGACCAGACGGCAGATGTTGGCATAGTGTCTTATAGTTTTTTTGAATGGCATGAAGATCCACACAGAGTGCAGAAGGTTTATGGGCAGGAATGGTTTCAAGTGTTTGCATCATGTGCTCAGTCTATCATGGCTTGTTATGGGAAGCTAATGACTTTTAGCAGGTGCCAGAAAGCATGGGGACGAACCGAACAGGATCATAAGTTCTCACGTGAAGAGATTGGCGTTTTTTCTGAATCAAGTAGAGTTTTGTCGATGCCCCTGTTTGTGCATAGGGAAGTAGCATCACACTTTCTGGCGCAAGATTTTGAAGCAGTGAGCTTGGGAAATGGGCAGGTTCTGCGGTGATGATCATGGCATCAAAGCGCTGATGTCCCCACCCTTGGGTGGCATCACCCCAATGCGTTGTGACATGGTCAAAATGGTGTTTTTGAAGTGTTTTAGTGGCGCTATCATAGAGTGTTTTGATACGTTCTATGCTATCTACGTGTTCAAAGAAGTGACTTAATATAGCAGCTTGATAGCCTGATCCTGTACCCACTTCGAGTATGTGATGTCTTTGGTGGCAATAGGAAAGCAGTAATGAGGTCATGCGTGCAACGATATAAGGTGATGACATGGTTTGTTGTTGACCAATGGGTAAGGGTTGGTTGCTATATATGTCATTTTGCGTTTTATTTTTGATAAACCAGTGCCTTGGTGTCTGCTCGATCGCGGCTAGGACATCTTGGTTGTGAATGCCAAGGTTTTTTAGTTCGTTGATGAGCATTCTCATGGTCTATTTTCCTCCTGCCTTATAAGATAATGATAGTTAATGGATTGAAAAATAGGGCAAATAATAAAGGGCGCCATGCTGTTGATTTGACAATATGCTTTTTTTTGTGTAAAATTTAACTGTACTTGCTCAAGGAAGAGCGAGATTGAATCAAGGAATGTGTATGCACGACAAACCAATTCCATCGAATTTAGTCTCACATCATGGTGCTGTGATGGCTACATTAGCGAAAATAATTTCCTCTTTATCGCTCAAAAACATTAAGAAAACACAGGCATATCCTGCTGAGTATCAGCGAAAAAAACGTGCGGTATATTTTATTGATTTACTGAATAATCGCGTGAAACCTTATGATGCGCAATGGTCTCGTCTTCATCTCCAGGTACTGCGGCGCTATGCAAAAAAATATCCACAATCTCTGCCTGCTGCTACATTACGTTGGGAAAAATTTAAGGGTGACATGATGGAGAGGATCAAAGGCGTCATCCATAACGATCCTTCTTTATTAGGTCATGATAAATTGATGAAAACTAAGAAAAAAATGCATCGTTTAACACTTAAGGTGGCAAAAACGATTGATCAAATGCAGCGGCGTGGTCAGTCATTGCATGAACTGGCAGAACAAACATCGGCTTTAGAAAAAGAGTCACTAAGTTTTGACCAAGAAGCTTCTTCCCTTGAACAAAGTATGCAATATAAAAAGCATCGTTTTTATCATAAAGTTCGTATGATTATCTATGGGCTATGTACACTAGGGTGCGGGATACTCTCTATTGGCTTGGCACTGAGTACCAATGACAGTCATTCTTTCTTAGGCTTGAAAGTGATTGAAAGTTGCATGGTCTTATCATTGGGGGCCATGGTCGTTTTTGCTGGTCTGACGTTATATCATGGCATTCAGAAAAAACGTTGTTCGTTACCCAGGATCACCCAAAATTCTGGTGCATCAGTTGATGCAATTAAGGTCCAAGCTGTCAAGCATTCTACTCCCAAAGAGTCTATGTTACACTCCAAAGAACACACATCTTCAGGACCGTCAGTGATCAAGCAACCGGCTTAATGTCATATGATTAGATGATGCAGTGATCTACCGATATGTGTTGAAATGTAGTATGTCTTCAGGCATGGTGAGTTTTTATGAGCACAGATGGTTTATCGACTAAGGAAGTTTTGGCGCGTTGTTATTACTTGTTGGCGCAACAAAAGCTAGATGACCGGACTTACACTCATTTGTCGGCGAGGGTACCTGGTGAAGAAGCCTATTATATCTATCCTTTAGGCCTTTTTTTTGCTGAGGTGACCCCTGAAAAATTAATCAAAGTAGATTTTGATGGCCGTATTTTAGAAGGCGCTGAACAAGTATTTAATACCACAGGTTATGTGATTCATAGCAGTGTTTATCAGGCCCGTTCAGATGTTAATGCGGTGTTTCATATTCATTCTGTTGCGGGGGTTGCCGTATCTTGTATGAAGCAAGGCTTGCTCCCTTTGTCGCAGTTTGCACTCCATTTCTATCGACGCATTGCATATCATGCCTACGATGCACTTAATCTTGATAAAGTGGTGCAAGGTGAGCGTCTTGTGCATGATTTAGGACCTTATCAGGCGATGTTGCTGCAAAATCATGGTACCATGACTTGTGGCCAAACACTTGAAGAGGCTTTATTTTATTTATTGTTTCTAGAAGAAGCTTGTCGTGTTCAAGTGGCGGCATTATCTGCTGGTGAATCTGCTGTCAATTTGATCGATGACGCCGTGGCAGAGCAAGCGTATCATGCCATGACTGCATTTGAGCAAGGCGCTGTCGGTGTACGTGACTTTAAAGCCATGTGTCGTTTAACCCATTTCCCTTGGCATACGAATCACTAAGTGGGTTGCGTTTTTATGCTAGCCAGTGCCTCTAAGGCGGCTTGTCTTGATGTCTTCAGGTCAACCAATGGAAAAGGATAGTCTTTACCCAGTGTGATGCCTGCTTCTTGTAACACGAGTGTCGGTGCTTCCCATGGCTTAAAGCGAAATGGTGTGGGCAGTTTGGCCAGCTCTGGCACATAGTGTGCAATATATTCACCATCAGGGTCAAAACGTTCAGCTTGGGTGACAGGGTTAAAGATACGAAAATACGGTGCGGCATCTGCACCACATCCTGCCACCCATTGCCAGCTGGCAGGATTACTGGCGGGATCTGCATCGACCAAACAATCCCAGAACCACGCTTCGCCTTCACGCCAGTGAATCAGAAGATTTTTGACTAAAAATGACCCTGTGACCATTCTTATCCGGTTATGCATATAGCCTGTTTGCCACAGTTGGCGCATACCCGCATCCACAAGCGGTATACCGGTTTTTCCTTGTTGCCATGCACGTAGATGGGCTTCATTGCGATGCCAAGGAAAGCGGTTAAACTTACTTTGAAGGTTTTGGGTGTGTAGTTCGGGGTGAATATAAAGTTGTTGGTAGGCGAATTCTCGCCAGCCTAACTCACTGCAAAAATGATCAATGTGATGGTGTGAGAGTTGATGATCTTCTGCATAGTTGCAGGCAGCATGCCATACTTGATGGGGAGAGAGTTGGCCCCATCGTAAATACGGTGATAAGCGTGATACGGCGTGTTGACTGGGGTAGTCACGACCTGTTTTATACTGATTGAGACCGTGTTGTAGAAAATGTTCTAGTTGTGCCAGTGCACCTTCTTCGCTGATTGTCCAAGGTGCCAGCACATGATTTGTCCAGTGATCGGAAGGCTGTAGTTTTAATTGGGCTAGTGATGCTTCCGGGTTACTTGGTATATGTGCCGGAGGTATGGGTTTTGGTAGGGCTTGTCTAGGTGACGTGGCTTGTAAGCAGCCTTTTCGGTAAAAGGGGGTAAATACTTTAAAAGGTGTGTTGTCTTGTTTGGTGATGGTCCAGGGCTCCCAGAGTAGGCTTGCATGGTGCGTTGAAACCTTGATGCCTTGATCACGTAATGTTTTTTTGATCATGGTATCTTGTGTGATGCGCCATGGTTCATAGGCGCGATTCCAGCAAATATGATCGATATCGTATTGTTCGCATAGTGAGGGGATGAGTGTCTCTGTAGGGCCTGTATAACAGTGCAGTGGTACACCCAAATCTTTTTCCAGAGAAGCCAGCGCATGGTGTAGCCATAATCGGCTTGCTTGCCCTAATGGTCGTGTGGAAGGATGGGTATCTAGCACATAAACGGGGATAACGACTTCTGCTTGACAGGCTTCAATCCAGGCCGGATTATCTGTCAGTCGTAGATCATGTCGAAACCACATAAGGCATCGTTTTGTCATGATTGATTCCTTATTAGGCAGGGATACGTTGACCATCCCAGGCGAAGCAATGGCCATGATCTGATGCCTTGATTTGATCGAGTACTTTCATCAGGTGTTTCACAGCGATTTCAGGTGTCATGCGAGAAGGGCTTTGTTGTTGAAAAGGATCGGAGAGGGGGCTGACGACGGTGCCAGGATGTAGGCCAATGGCAATACGATTGGGATGAAACCTTTGTAGTTCAATGGCCATCGTTTTGATCATCATATTGAGCGCTGCTTTAGAGGCCCGATAAGCATACCAACCACCCAGACGATTATCTTCGATGCTGCCGACTCGAGCAGACAGTGCAGCAAAAATAGCTCGATTTTTGGGATGTAATCGGGGCGTGAAATGTTTCGCCATGAGGCTGGGTAAAATAGTGTTGATACGAAAAATGGTTTGTAAATGATCAGCATCAATCATTTTTAAAGATTTTTCGGGTTGAATGGTTTCATTGTGTAAGATACCTGTGGCGACGAGAATCAAGTCGAGTGGGGGATAATTGGCCAGTGTCTCTGCATAGTTTGCTAAGGCTTTCTCATCAAAATAATCGAGATGATGTGGGTGATGGTTCGGATGAGAAGATGGGATAGGTTGTCGTGATAAAGTATGGACGGATAATGTTTGTGTGTCACGGAGTAAGTGGTCTATAAAGGCGCGTCCAATCGTTCCCTGTGCGCCAATAATTAAGCAGTTTTGCATGGTAAGACTTCCTTGATCATATACTTCGCAAGTTGATGAGCGTGTGTGAAAGCAGATTCCACACGTCCTTGGTAGCACCAATCTCCAATGCATGCAATCTGTTGCTGAGGATTACACCATTGCTGGTGTGTTTTTTGCTTTGGTAGGTTCGCTTCCTGCCAAATATGTAGGTCGCGATAATCAGTATCGAGATGTTGTCCTAAAATAGGGGTCAATTCATGCATCAATTGTTGGCTGATGGCAACGGGATCATCGTGTAAGTGTTGGTTGGCCCAACGGTTGCTAGTGTGTACCAGTAACGCCATGGCTTGCTGATTATGTCCAGGTTTATGACTGTTGACAGAAATCCAGCTAATCATAGGGTGATGTACCAAGGCAGCATCAAAGGGTAGTAACCATGGTTTTTTTAGGCCAAGCATTAAAGAAAAGCAGGCGTCCATTGTGGGGGCATGGTGATCAGGAAAGGGATGCTTTGGGCATGTGTTTAATAAACGCATCATGGGTTGGGGAGGGCATGTGATCACCACCCAATCAAACGGCCCATGCTGTTGATGGTGTTGATCAGAAAGAAACCAGTGTTGATCGTGATGTAGTGACATGATGGTATGTGTTAGCTTAATGTGTTGGTTTTCAGCCATGGTGCGCATCCAATGTGTCATGTTTGGTATGCCCACATAATGAGGGTAGCGATCATGCCATGTGGTGTGATAAGCAGGCAGCTGTTCACTGATCTCTTGAAAACGTGCATACCATGGTCTGAGCACACCTTGGTGTATGAAAGGTTTTAAAAATTGCTTAAAATCTTTGGTTTTTGCTACAAAAAATTGTGCGCCATAGTCAAAGCTGTAAGGATCATGCTGCCGACTGGCAAGGCGTCCACCCACTTCAGGCATTTGCTCAAACAATGTCACATTGGCGAAAGGAGATAAATAGTGTGCTAAAGTTAGGCCGCTCATGCCTGCACCAATGATCGCGATACGCATCATGATAAGCTTTCATTCCTCTGAATCAACATGTATTCCCTAGGTAATTTGATGTGCTAAGCATAGCAAAATTACAATAATAACGCGAATCATTGTTTTAAATTAACATGATGCAAAGTATTGCCTGTTGCGTCATTAAATAACCGATGTTAATATAATGAGATCAAAAGGAGATCAAGCTTTAGGGGGAAAGGTATGGAGGATCATGACGACATAGCAGCCTGTTTTGTGCCTTACTTACAAGAAGACACACATCGGCATACTGCAGACTCATCGGATATGACAGGCTTTCCATCGCCTGCTTCATCTCATGAAGCATTGCCTTTGGATTTACATCAACACCTTGTAAAGCATCCAGCCTCTACCTTTTTTATGCGTGTCTCTGCGACGTATGATGGTGATTTGCCTGGGATCTGTGCACACGATTTATTGATTGTAGATCGTAGTCTAAGGCCATCACATCATGCATTGATCCTAGCCGTTGAGCAAAACGAAATACGTTTACAGCGTTTTATTTCTCAACACGCAACAGTCTTAGTATGGGGTGTGGTTTCTTATGTCATACATGCCACATAACATGATTGCTTTGATTGATTGTAATAATTTTTATGTGGCTTGCGAGCGCTTGTTTCAGCCAAGCCTTAGGCATGTGCCAATGGTCGTATTATCTAATCATGACGCTTGTATCATTGCACGGTCTAATGAAGCCAAAGCTTTACACATCCCAATGGGAGGCGTCTATGCACAATATCGTGATTATATGCGACAGCATCACGTGCATGTGATGCGTTCTAATTATCCACTATATGCTGATTTATCATCACGATTTTCGTCTTTTTTAAGACAGGTGTGTGGTCATTTAGAGCGTTATTCAATCGATGAGGTATTTATCCCTTTATCTGACGAAGATCCCTCGACTTTGTATGCATGGGGGTATGCATTACAGCAGCGTATCGAAAAAGTCATTGGGTTGCCGACTTCTTTAGGCATTGCACGTACCAAAACATTGGCAAAATGTGCCAATCATGAGGCGAAGAGGCAAGGGCGTAGTGTGTGTGTGCTTTCAGATGACGTTTCAATACACACATTGCTTCACAGCATGGATGTGAACTCACTTTGGGGAATAGGGCGTCGTTTAGGTCAGCGATTGCATGCACTGAATATCCAAACAGCGTGGGACTTTCATCAAAGTCATCGGTTGTGGGTACACCGTTCTTTTGGTATCGACACATTAAAAACATGGGAAGAGCTACATGGCACGGTCTGTTTACCTTTTCATATAACACCAAGGCATCGTCAGAGCATACGCTGCTATCGTTCGATGGGACAAGTCATTCATACGTGGGCCCCTATTCGTGCTGCCTTAACAAATCATGTGTCAGAGGCGGCAAGCAAAGCGAGAAAGTATGAATTATATGCCTCAACACTAACCGTTTTACTGCGTCCTGTTGGACGTCACCATGGTCGCGCATCATCATTGACCGTGGCGTTGCCACAAGCCACTTCTCATACCACTGTGTTATTAAAATATAGTGTGCCTTTATTGGCACGTTTGTATCATCATGGCACGGCTTATCGTGCTTGCGGTATTATTCTCAGCGATTTATCGGCGTATTCCACCATGCAACACGGTTTGTTTGGTGAACAAAATCAGCGTGCCGACGCAGTGATGGCGACGGTGGATGCCATTGCGCAAAAAATGGGAAGTGGTCATATTCAGTGGGCATCAGGCTTGATGACAACAGCATCTAAAAAAAGACTGCCTCAATCGCCAGGCTACACTACACAGTGGGATGCATTATTGACGGTGCGCTAAGTGTTAACATGACTTCATTACGTCGTAAAAAAGGTAAGGTCCAAGGTGGGTTATAAAAAGCGTAGGTGACTTCATGCTGATATTTCAAACCCTGTTGTTTAGCAAATTGCTTGATTTCTTCTAAGTGGTTTAGGAGGTTTTTAGATGTTGCGCGGCCACGAAAACGAATCGCCAATTGTGTACTGGCTTCGACGGTATGTATTAAAACATCCGAGTTACGAGGCGTTGGTAGGGTTTTGTTCTGCCAGGTTTTCGGTATGACAAATTGAATGCGCCAGGTCTGTTGTTGGCCAATTTGGCGAACAGGCGCGGTCATGGCAATCGATTGTTTGGTTTCATTGTGACCGAAAATGTAGTCTGCCAGCACCTTAAAGCCCTGTTGAATGGCTTGCTCACGGCTACCTTTTTGTATGGTCTCAATGACTTGATGTGAAGGATAGGCTCTGATTTCAATCGCACCCTGTGTTTTTAGCACACGATACGAGGCTTGTTCAACGCGACTCATCCAAGGTCCCCATGCGATCAATCCCAATACAATCAACAGTACTGCTATGCCTACATAACGCCATGCTACCATCCATGTGTTTCCTGTGCCCAATATTCTTCTATTGTAATCATAATGTCTGGATAATCAAGTCATGTCGTTTGCACTAAAGTCATCGGTTATTTGTTGTATGATTTCAAGCCATCGATCTTGGCTTGCCTAAGGACCATAGGTTGTTTTCATCATGTATGTTAACATGAAGTCCTGTTGACACAGGACACCCTAATATGGCGCATTATCTGATGACTGGCGGGACAGGACTGATTGGGCAAGCATGGATAGAGACGATGCTTTCACCGCATGATCAAGTGACGGTATTATCGCGTCGAGAGAAGCCTGATAAAAAAAACATACGGTACATCAAAACACTGGATGATGTTGCAGCGGATACAGTCATTGATTACGTGATTAATTTGGCCGGTAAGCCCATTGATTGTTTATGGACTGATCACAACAAACAAGCTTTGCGCAACAGCCGTTTGCAAACAACCCAACAACTTGGTGTTTGTCTTGCACGTTTAGTGCATAAACCACGCTTACTGATTTCAGCATCCGCAGTAGGCTATTATGGTTCAACCGACATCGATGGCATGGATGAAGAAACCATTGTGGATGATCAAAGCTTTACCCATCAACTTTGCCATGATTGGGAGCAAGCAGCCAAAGAGAGCGTCGATGAGAACACACGATTATGTATCATGCGTTTGGGCGTTGTACTCAGCCATCGTGGGGGGATGCTCGCGAAAGTCAAACGACCTTTCTCTCTAGGGCTAGGCGGGCGACTGGGTACGGGGAAACAACACTTTCCATGGATACATCTTGATGATGTTTTGCATAGTATGCAGTGGATGATTAGGCAAGAAGATGCCTCTGGTGTTTACAATCTTGTGGCACCTGAGCAAGTAAGTAATCAAGACTTCACTCAACAATTAGGCCATGTGTTACATCGACCGACTTTGTTTCATGTGCCCAAGTGTGTCATTCAAGGCTTATTGGGTGAGATGGGAAAAACCTTGCTATTGGAGGGACAGTCCGTATTGCCCAAACGATTGCTTGCATCAGGCTATGATTTTAAGCACGCAACGCTTCAGCATGCGCTACAACAATCATTGGGCGCATAGCATGAGTTTATTGATAAGAGACTCCACATGATGATTATCATTTTATGGACCATACTGCTGGGTCTTTTTTTAGGATGGCGTCTTTTATCCACGCGATATCATCTGCCTTGTCCCGCGTTTTTAGCCCGTATCATTGCGATGGAAAATCCTTTGGCCAAAGAGAACCAAGCAGCGCAGATAATGGCACGTTTATCACTACAAGATGATATGGTCGTCGGTGACATTGGCTGCGGTCCTGGTCGTGTCATGAAAGCCTTAGTACAAACAAATAAAAGGATCTCGTTTGTGGCGGTAGATGGACAAGATAAGATGTTGATGCAAGCAAGGAAGGTATGTGGTGATACCGTGACCTACCAACATGGTTGGGTGGGTCGTGGTGTGCTGTCGCCATGTACTTACGACCTATTATTGCTTGTGAATGTCATCGGTGAAATCCCTGAGTTTCATATAGCCATCCACGAAATCGTCGAGGCTTTAAAAAAAGGAGGTATTTTGGTGGTGGTAGAGACTGTGTTCGACCCACATTATCAGCGCCGACAAACATTAGATGCGAGTATGTTATCCGCTGGTCTCGTGGTGAAAGAAGCCTTTGGTCACTGGTGGTCTTACAGTGTACATTATCAAAAAATCTAAAGATGTTATGTCATTTTTTCAGCGAAGAGAGCCGATCACCTGCTTGGCGAATCACGGCATGATGTTGAGCCAGTATATGTGCTTTTGGATCATGCTTGAGCGCCAAGCTGATGCGTAGGTCTCGCATGATCATTAACCATGTATCAACTTGTTGTTGTTCCGTTTGTGGTAAGGTTTGGCCAACGAGCTGACTGGGGGTCAAGGCTTTATCCCGTAAAGCTTGTATCCAATGGCTATGTTTTTTCTTGACTGTATACTTTGTTTGCCATTGACGTAACATACATTCGGCACGATGGTAATAGGTGATAGCTCGTTGTTCCCAACGAAAGGCTTGTTCAGCTTGTGTATACTCAAAAATAGCATGGCCACTTAATTCACTAAGCCAAGTTTGTATCGTTGTCATCCAATCATTGAATAAAGCAATCATAGCATGCCCATTGCATAACACATCGGATGTTTGGGTGGTTTCAAATATGTGTGTGAAGGTTAGGCGCTTGCCTTCTTGTAATGCAACCGTCGGATGATTGATTTCTAATTGATGTTTTATGGCATTGCTTAATTGGCGTATGGCTTGGACGCACGGATGGTGTGATTGGGGGCCCAGATAATATTCCCCATGATTGATCCATTGATGACACGACAATAACAGCGGCATGAGATCTTTTGTCATCTGTTTAATTTTTGCTGCATGGGTATGGTAGGGATGGCGTATGATGGCTTGCGTGCGCCATATGAAACAGTACACTTGTTTTTTAATCCAACGCCATCTTTGTGCCATGGTCGCTGATTGCGGTGTGACAGGTTTATTTTGACCGGTAGGCCATGGCAATGGCATGGTATCGCGGAGTATATAATACAGTGGTTGATACGTCTCAAAGTGCTTGATCACATACGGTATAAGGTGTTTTAACGCGGTATCAAGCTGTGGTGATCGTTTGTTTTGTTGATAAGTCCACTGTATACATTGCACATAGTGCACACAATCCTGATAGGCTGGGGTTAAGTCGCTATGTTGCCAAAATTGGGTGGCATCTTGTAAGCACTTTGCCAAAATAGTTTGGTATAGACCGTGATCCTGTGCTGTCAACAGTGATGATGGCACGCGTGAATCATTCATGAGATAAAGAAAAAGTACTTGACTCTGAATCACCGACATCGCGGGAGGGATGCTAAGTTGATGGGCGGCCCGTAAGTACGGTGCTAAGTATTTGATTGCGCGGTGATAATTTTGGTGTGTGATCGCTTTCAATGCAGTACAATAGGGTGTTTTTTCTATGACATAGCCTAATTGAGTCAGAGCGTCTATCACTTTTTTCGGGGTAGATGCTTTGATAAACTGATGATGTTGATGAGAAAAATAAAGCCAAACAGATAAACCATGTTTTTCATGGTAGGTAAGTTTGTGCCAGTGAAACACTTTAGCACGATGGGTCCAAAAAGATTTTACTTGCGCAGAGGTATCGCATAAACAGACTTTGAATTGTGCTAATTGTTCAGACAATGAAGGGATATCACCTTGTTCATAGCTTGCACGAATATGACGTTCAAAGGATGTATATTGTGAAGCAGGCGTCACATTTTTCATGATGATAGGTGCTAACTGTTGACAATGATGAGCAAAACGCTCCCAAGATTCATGGGAATGAAGGATGATGCTTTTCATGCATACTCGATAGTCTTTGAGGGCTAATCGATGATCGTCTTTTAGCACAGTCACCTCTTTTGTGGCGAAATAGATCCGGAGAAGGGTGTTGCACATCTCAAGAAATATACTGTCGTAACGTTGCCATAGCATGGTGATGAGACTGTCGAGGATATCCATAAAACGATCAGTATGTTCACGGATAAAACGGGTGGTGATATGCTGTGTGAAATGTTTTGACATTGCCTGTATACTTGCTTGGCTGACATACTCTAAATCCTTAAAACTAGGCTGATATAGCCAGCCAAAATGTTTACAGTGATTGGGTGTCAATGAAGGTGTTTGCTGAGTTGTGATGAGCGATTCCAATTGCAATGTGTGATAAAAAAGGGTGAATAGAGGATGTATTTCAATCGATGGCTTTTTAGGAGAGAGTGCAGCGCACTCATCGGATGATCTTTGGATAAGCGGGTGTTTAAGGATGTGTGTCAAACATGTGTACAGTGTTCTATGAACTTGACAGTTTTGTGCATAAGACAAAGTGCGGTGCTTCAGTGTGTAGGAAGCCAGGGAAGCCAAATAATCATAAACAAGTAAACGATGAGACTGCATGGCTAAGCGTGTTTGGCAACGTCTGAGCGTAGCATCATGGGGCAAGAAACACGGCGGCAAAGAGGTACTTGATGTCTGCTTGTGTGCGTTTTGTAAATACAGCGTGTGTATTGTAATCGGCACTACGCTGAATAATACACGCAGTGTGTTTGGCTGAAAGTGTTGGTGGCAGAGCTTACTGGCATTCAGATAACTGGTTAAGAGTAGGGCGGTTGTTGGTGAGAGGCCTTGACGATGATAGAAGTCAGCAATATGATCGATAAGTGTTTGTAATGTTTGAAGATAAAGTAATTTTTCTGTTTGATTTTTAAAATAAAGTGCCTGCCATGAAAAACCACGAAAGGCAAAGGCAAAACGTATTCGATAGATTAGGTGTTTCTCATCGTGAAGGGGTTCTTTTAAGCGCCTCTGCCATGCAGGTAATTGCTGCGGTAGTTTACCCATTAACACCGTGTATCCCAGAAAAAGCCTTGCAGCACGATCTTGAATGGTTTCCTCTTGTACATAGCGTGTTATCGAAGCCCCTCGTTCTATCATGGCTTGAATGATTCGGGGCGAATAATAAGGAGGATTGATGGCATAGACAAGCGGTGTGGCTTGGTTTTTTTGATCACGTTGATCTAGCCAGTGACGTATCAACTTAGGATTGATTTTGTCGATACCTTGTACAAAGGATTGCCATTGTTCAAAAGAGGGGGGCTGTTTTTGGGCGCAAAAGGCGTGTAATAAGTTGAATGTTTTTTGTGATGTTATCTTGAGTACACTGGGCCATGCTGCCATGATACGATCTGGTGAATCACGAAATGATGCATGATTTACCATGATGTGTTGGATGATTTTACTCAATTTTGGCATCGAATTTATGCCTTATTGTCTGAATGGTTTGGTGTCTGATAGGATGATATATGCTTGGCTTTTTGTCGGCAACGTTTTGAGCAATACTTCACATGCTCCCAGTCACGCGCCCACTTTTTTCGCCAGGTAAAAGGACGATGGCACACAGGACATATTTTTTCATCTAAATTTTTTTTGGTCATTTTTTTTCATCTTTTTCAAGACGTTTAAAAAAAGCAAGGCTACTCGATTGAATGGCTTCTTGTTTTTCAGAAGACATTTTATCCCATGTGCGATACATCATGGCAACGCGAGGATTGTTTGCTAAATGCTGACGATTTCGTTGCAGAAAGTCCCAGTAAAGATAATTAAAGGGACAGGCATCTTCTCCAACTTTTTTACTCACATGATAACGACAATACTGGCAATAATTAGACATTTTATGGATGTAATTACCCCCTGCGGCATAGGGCTTACTAGCCAGTTTCCCACCATCTGCAAATAAAATCATACCGGTGACATTGGGCAGTTCTACCCATTGATAGGCATCTGCATAGACAATCCAATACCATTCATTCACATCATTGGGGTGAATACCTGCCAGTAATGCAAAATTACCCAGTACCATAAGTCGTTGAATATGATGCGCATAGGCCTGTTCTTTGGTGGCTTTGAGACATTGTTGCATACAATGCATGTCTGTCTTACCATGCCAATAAAAATCGGGGAGTGATCGTGTGGCATTGAAAACATTACTGTTTTCATAGGTTGGCATCATATGCCAATAAAAACCACGAATAAATTCGCGCCAACCAAGTATTTGTCGAATAAAACCTTCCACTGCGTTCAGTGGTGCGTGATGGTTTTGGTATGCTTTGACGGCAGCGTCAATACATGTTTTCGGGAGCAATAAGCCATTGTTTAGATAAAAGCTGATGTGCGCATGATACATCCAAGGTTCATCATGAAGCATCGCATCTTGGTAGGTGCCAAATAATGGCAGCCTTTCTTCAATAAAATGATCAAGACATGCTTGGGCTTGCGCGTGGGTTACCGCAAAGAGAAAAGGCTCAAGATCACCATAATGATGATGAAAATGTTGTTTGACATCCTCTATGGTTGCGCGAGTGATGGCGTCAGGTTGATGCCCAAAAAAAGGTGGGGGGGTTAAATCTTTATGAGGCGGCTTTCTGTTGTCTGCATCAAAATTCCATTGGCCACCCACAGGCTTATCACCATCCATTAAAATATGATGTTGCTGTCGCATCATACGATAGAAGTATTCCATGCGTAGTTGACGTCGATCTTTTGCCCATTCACTAAATAGATCAATGTCGCATAGAAAACGTGCATCAGGTCGTATGTCAATTGGTATACCTAATATTTTCTCCCAAGTTTTGATGTGTTCATATAACCCATGATGATTGGGTTGAGTGATGACAAGCTTTTGTAAGCCATGTGCTTTCACACATTGTTTAACTTGTTTGATTAAGTCATCTGGTGTTTGGAGTGTTTGAAAGTGTAAGGGATGAACTTGCCAGCCTTTTGTTGTCATGGCTTGTGTAAAATGACGGATGCTTGCCAGCCAAAATGCTATTTTCTTTTGGTGATGATGAATGGTATGGCCTTGTTCCAAGTATTCACAAGTGATGACTATATCTTGGTCCTGATGATGCTCAAGACTTGAGAGGGACCAACTTAATTGATCAATGAATACGAGACGACCTGTCAATGTAGTCATAAATTTCTAGGGGGTTTAGTAATATTACTGATTCTAACGATCTTATGATACCGGTGTCCAGTTTTTAAAAGGAATTTTTATAGATGGTCTGAGTGGTGGCGCTTTACAGGCCTATTTTTTAGTCATCCTGGGAGGGATTTTAGGATCTTCGGCAAGTATCTTTGGTGGGTTAACAAAGGCCAGACTTTTTTCCTTAGCCTGGCGCATCGCAGTGTTTTTGACTTGAGTGTCGTAGTGTTCAGATTCTAGGAGTGCTTTTCCATTGCTAGCATGATCATTTTGTCGTGTTGCATCATATTGTTGTATGTGTGTTGGTATGTGAAAAGCAATCATAGATTTAGAGGTGCTAGCAAGTTGTGTAAGCTCACCAGAAGATAAAAACGAAATAATGAGAGTTGGAGAGTTTATAAAAAACAGTACATTTTTAAAAAGCCGTATAGGCAGAAAATGGGTAGTCCTTTTTTGAATAATGGTTTGACATAAACGCCAATTCTTTTGTGCCATGGCCTGTAGCGATTTAATATGGTTAGTTTTCCATATATCTACTTGTGCCACAATAGTTTCGACTATCCAATGATCTTTCGATTGAATGGCATGATCAAATATACTTGTTTTTTCCTCAGGCGTTAATATCTGGCACAAATCATTATGCGTTGAGGAATGAATAGCGCGTGTGAAAATGGCAGGTTTATGTAATTTAGCACGGGTATCCTTAAATAGTGCGAGAAAGTGACAAGAGAATTGTTGGTAAGGCACAAGTGCCAAGGCAAGTATATTGGGATCTGGTTGCCTTTTTTTCCACATATTTAGTGTTTCAATAACGGCTTCCTTTGCTGGCTTAGATGAGTACAGTCTTGATTCACAGAGGCGTTGTAAGTGATCGTCCTTAATGTGTTTAGCATATTCTATGGTTTTCTTTAAGTTTTCATCTGTTGTCTTGTTTGCAAGTGCAGTATAGTAGTGTTTTATTTTATCACTACCAGTGTATCCGTTTTGCTTAATCCAGTTCAAAAGAGTATTGCCATCTTTAATTTTTTGCATGAGGACTTCAGTGTCGCAGTGTGGTGATTCAAGGATGGCATGGACGATCGCAGTGTATCCCCCTTGCGTAGCCCACATCAAAGCATTGTATCCAGCTAAATCTTGCTGCATGAGGAGTGTTCTTCTGCAGTTTGGTGATTCAA
>CACKMC010000012.1 GCA_902601155.1 Coxiellaceae bacterium
CCCTAATTCATCAAGACCTTAATCATGCCAAAGAGGCTGCCTCCAACCTGCTCAATACTTTCTTCCCACGCTATCAACAGCAATGGCTTCATATGATGAGAAAAAAAATAGGTCTGATGGATGTGCACCCTCAAGATGAACAACTGATTGATGATTTACTGACCTGGATGCAAGCAGAGCAAATCGATTATACTGATTTCTTTTACACCCTGAGTCAGGCGCAAGACCTAGCCATTCACACCTATCCACAGCAAGGTTTTCAATCCTGGTTTAGCACTTGGCAACAAAGATTAAATCACACCGCTTACACACCAAGCCAAATCAAAGAAACAATGCAAGCGCATAATCCAAGTATAATTCCTCGTAACCATCACGTCCAATACGTCTTAGAATCTGCACAACAAGGGGCTCTTTCGCCTATGCATCATTTGCTTCATGCACTCAACGCGCCCTATGACTATGATCAAGCCATCACCCCTTTCCATCACCCGCCAAAAGACCATGAACGGGTCTATCGAACCTTTTGTGGTACGTAGTCTTGATCGATACTTTTTAACGCAACATCTCTCACACACAAACCTTAGCACATTGATTTATCGATTGATTAGGTTATAATGGTTGACTCTATTTTCTAGGACTTGCTATGAATCATGGGTTCAAAAAATTACCAGTGACCGTTTTATCGGGTTTTTTGGGTGCTGGCAAAACAACGCTACTCAACCATATCCTACATAATCGAGAAGGACGAAAAGTTGCAGTCATTGTCAATGATATGAGCGAAGTGAATATTGATGCGAGCATGGTGGAACGTGGTGGAAGTGAACTATCTAAAACGGAAGAAAAACTGGTTGAAATGAGTAATGGCTGTATTTGTTGCACACTGCGCGAAGATCTTCTAGAGCAAGTGCGTGAATTAGCGCAAACCAACAAATTTGACTACCTCTTGATAGAAAGCACCGGCATTTCAGAACCATTGCCAGTTGCCACGACTTTTGACTTTCGTGATGAACAGGGCCATAGCTTAGCCGATGTCGCCACACTCGATACCATGGTAACCGTTGTGGATGCTGCAAACCTTATTAAACATTATAGTTCAACCGATATGCTCAAAGATCAAGGAGAAAGTCTTGGTGAAGAAGATGAACGCACCCTGGTAGATTTACTTGTCGAACAGATTGAGTTTGCCAATGTGATCATTCTCAATAAATTAGATCTGATCCAGCCTGCAGACCTCGTGACGGTTAAAGCACTGATCCGCGCACTAAACACCGAAGCCAAGGTCATTGAAACCACACGATCAGATGTAAACATTAGTGATGTCATGAATACAGGACTATTCAACTTAGAAAAAGCCCAAGAACATCCTTTATGGGCGAAAGAATTATATCACTTTCAAGATCATGTCCCTGAAACCGAAGAATATGGCATAAAAAGTTTTGTGTATCGTGCACGAGAGCCGTTTGATCCTGTCAAGATTCATGCATTTTTCAATGAAGCATGGCCGGGCATTGTAAGGGCCAAAGGGTTCTTTTGGCTTGCCAGTCGTCCAGAATTCGTGGGAGAAGTATCACAAGCAGGTGCTTTTGTCACCCATCAAGGTATGGGACAATGGTGGGCTGCCGTGCCACGAGATCAATGGCCAGATGATGATAGCATGCAAGACATCATGACAAAATATTGGCATAAAGATTATGGCGATCGTCGACAAGAAATGGTATTCATTGGGCTCGTCGATGAGATGAATGAGGAAGATATTCGACAACGCTTAGATGCCTGTCTTATTAAAGACTACCTCACTAAAACATCACATCATCAACATTACCAAGACCCCTTTCCTGCTTGGTTTGAAGAAGCCATGGAAGCTTGATCACAAGTGTAAAACAAACAGGGTAAGACACAATCAATAAGCTATGTATTGACTACTGGGTTTTTGATTGTGTCAAACACAACATATAATATAAACCTACCCATGACTTCAACAAGTATAAATCTCATCATAACATTAAAAATATAGCAAAAGTATGAATCAAATCATTTAAAATCTAACCATTAAAACATTCCGCCTCATCTATTAATGCACATAGAAACACTATGTAGGGCTTACTGAACAGCGTATTGACAAACCAATTGACTTTATTGTACTGTGCTTTATGAGTTCGCCAGGGGTGCCACGCTTTAGTGGCTGAGATATACCCTTTAAACCTGATCTGGTTAATACCTGCGGAGGGAGTGTGATCATGCAAGCAGTTTATTGCTTTAATACTATATGGGCTTTTTTTACCCTGCTATATTGCGCACCTCTGATATTTTTTCAATACAGAAGGAGATGCGCCAATGAAAAATTTATTGAAACAATTGCCCTTGTGCTTTGTCACCAATAGTCTAGATAAAAAAAAGATCACGGATGCACTGCGAGGTGGCGTCACAATGATCCAATGGCGAGAAAAAAGAACGAAATATCGCCAAAAAAATGCACGTTGGATCCAGGAAATACTAAAAAAACACCCCAACTGTCAAATACCGCTGATCATTAACGATGACATTCGGTTAGCAAAAGCAATCAATGCGGATGGCGTTCATCTTGGACAAACTGATGATAACGTAACCAAAGCGAGGGAAATACTTGGCCCAAATAAAATGATCGGCTTATCCATTGAATCATTTAAGCAACTAGAACAAGCCAATACACTACCCATCGATTATGTGACCGCAAGCGCTGTCTTTTTAAGTCAAACAAAACCAGATTGTCGCACCCTATGGGGACTTCATGATTTAGCCAAACTAGTACAGATGTCAGCACACCCCATCACAGCCATTGGAGGCATCAACACGCATAATGCCACCCAAGTTATCCGCACAGGTGTCCATGGCATTGCAGTGGTCGGTGCCATTCAAAACGCCCCGCACCCTGACAATGAAGCGAGGCGCTTAATCACTGCTTTTCATGATCATACTCCCAACCAAACACCATAGGAAATATCAGCTATGAAGGCAATCAAAAACACACTGGATAAAGTGCGAATCACCAACCCCCTCATCTTAAATCTAACCAATGTTGTCACCATGGATTTTGTAGCCAATTGCCTACTTTCTATCGGCGCATCTCCCATTATGAGCACCTGTCAAAAAGAATTAGAAGCGCTCATTATCCATGCCGATGTGATTTATATGAATATTGGTACACTCAACGAAACATGGATTCAACAAGCCATGCATGCGGTGAAGCTTGCTAAAAAACATCATACACCGATTGTGCTAGATCCCGTAGGATGTGGCGCGACTAGCATCCGTACTAAAACAGCTGCGACACTGCTCAATCATTGTCAAATTGTGCGTGGCAATGCCAGTGAAATCATGGCACTCAATCATCATAACAGCTATACAACAAACGGTGTCGATGCCAAACATACCATACAAGACGGCATGCACATAGCAAACCAGGTGGCGCAACAAATGGCCATCACGGTGGCCATGAGTGGAGAAATAGATTACATCACTCATGGATCCTTCACCCATGCCTCTCCATTTGGATCACCTATCATGACAAAAATAACCGGGATGGGATGCGCACTCACAGCGGTCATAGCCGCTATCCTAGCCGTCACCAAACATCCCTACGATGCCGCGGTAATTGGCACACAATATTTCTCATTGTGTGGTCAACTTACCGCAAAAAAACACCGCAATCCAGGAACATTTAAATGTGCATTTATTGATACATTATATCGCCCTGATTATAGTGCATTACAAACATTATATGAAACCTCTCTAGGCATACAATCCACTAAGACATGCATCCTATAAGCGATATGCTTAGCATATCTGTATATCGAATAAATGAATAGGAAACCACTATGATACTTACCAACCATCACCTTTTCGTACTATTTTTTGGGGATAGCATGAAGCTTGAAATAGATAGCTCCTCTGTATTGATACCTATCTTACCCTCTTTCTCAAATAGCCAAACTATGGCTGGGTACACAGTATGAAGTTGACATGCTTAACGATTGCAGGTTTTGATGGAAGTGGTGGCGCAGGCATTCAAGCTGACACAAAAACCTTTTCTGCAACAGGTACTTATGGCACCAATGTCGTCACAGCCATTGCTGTACAGAATACTTGTGGTGTCAGATCATGCCACCCCATATCACTAGCATGCATCCAAGCACAACTTGAAGCAATATTTGATGACATAAGACCTGATGCGATAAAAATTGGCATGCTATTCTCAGCTCAAATCATAGAACAGGTCAGCAGCTTTCTACAAAAAGCTGCGCATCATATTCCCATTGTATTGGACCCTGTGATGGTTGCTAAAAGTGGGGATCATCTTCTTGAGAAAGATGCCATTGATGCGATGAAAACACACTGTATACCTATTGTGGATATTCTTACACCTAATCTACCTGAGGCAAAAACGCTGCTACCCAATCATGAGGACAAAATAGGTTTAGCGCATGGTTTATTAGACTTAGGATGCCGCGCAGTACTTTTAAAAGGCGGTCATGAAGTTTCTTTAAGCGCAGATGATTTATATATGACACATCATATGTCAGAGATGCTCACGGCCCCACGAATCATTTCAAACAATACGCATGGCACAGGATGTACTTTATCTGCAGCCATCACCAGCTACCTTGCCCAAGGATTTTCACCATTGGAGGCTTGTAAAAAAGCGAAAACATATCTGTATAACGCCATGAGACACAGTCAACACCATCGTATTGGCAAAGGTCATGGGCCTGTCCATCACTTTTATCATTTATGGCAATATTTATAGCGTATCTATGATTAATAAAAAAATTTCATCCGTGTTTTATCATAGATAAGTCAAACATAATCTATGTCATCTATGGTAGGATTACCTAGGAGAATGACAAGACCACATGATCAATAAGCTGTCTGGACACACTCATTTTATGGGGCAAATTAGGCAAATGCTGCCAATGAAACCACTGTGCATCAGACAATTCCTGGGTATTCACACATAACTTGTCCGTATGCACAGTCGCTTCAAACGCCATGAGAAAAGAAGAAGAAAATGGCCAACTTTGACTCATCACATACCGTAAATCTTGTATCGTTAACCCAACCTCTTCTTTGACTTCTCTCATGGCCGCTTCTTCTGCCGTTTCACCTGGATCGACAAAGCCTGAAATCACGCCATACATATCGTTTTTAAAATGAGGCGCATGTGCCAACAGCAACTGATCTTGGTATCTGACTAACACTAACACCGCAGGTGCAATACTAGGGTAAACCATCTGATCACACGCGGAACAAACTTGATAACCCTCTGGTGGTGCCAAAAGAAGTGATGCACCACACTGTGCACAATAACGTGTCTTTTCACGCCACGTCACCCACTGAAGTACGGTAAGGTACTGCTTCAACGCTTCACCAGACAACTGTTGACAAACATGACGACACTGAATCCATTGGATAGATGAATCAGTAGGTAGTTCGTACAATAGCACAATCGCTACACCTGCGTACTCAAAAACATCATAGGACGAAACACCCAACCGATGCAAACCTGCATGAACGGGAAAGACATCCTGGTTATTAGCCCATCGAATCTGGGCACCACGATAAAAGAACATCGCAAGTCGATGGTCCCATGATTCAGATGATATGACCTGAAACATATGCTCTCCTTATCCCCAAAATAGCATGAGATCTTTCAACTGTCACCCTACCTATATGTGCATACATAGCCATTCATTTTTTCTTATACACTGTCTGACTGACATAGTTTTTCTGTGGCCCTATCACACGATGCGTGACCGTCAGAAGTGTGTGGCAATCATGCGTATAAATTGATGCATAGTGATCATGTTTACATCGATGATAACCGCATAACTGTTGGCGACCATCCTGAGAAGCCAAAGTCAAAGTATGAAATACACTGCCTGCATCTTGCCCTTGCATCAAAATCACGCGTACGGATAAAGGGGAGTCTGGTAAGATCACCCATTGATAGCAGGCAGTATATTCACAAGCATACTGTGCCTGCTCATCGTATTGATGACCTATTTCTTGGTAAAAATAAATCGTCTCTTGCCCCCTGTTTTGAAAAGAAGCCTCAGCGCTGCCATGATTTAATAACTTACCTGAAACATCATATATCGTACGACTTACATACCATGTATATTGGGAAAAACGTTGTAATAATACGGCGGCAGTAATCATTCACTTCTCTTACAGGACCAGATACTGTGACACGATAAGTTATATGCCATGCTAATAGAAAAAGAGGTCCATGACTATGGCGCACCCCATCACACCATCCTTCGCTGTATATGACCTTGATCAATATGTAACACATAATCAACTAAGGATCTATTCACAGAGCGATGAGACACGATAATCACAGTACACCCCTGCCACTGCCTTAACAAACGGGTAAGAATGCTTTGTTCTGTTTCAACATCCAATGCATTCGTCGCTTCATCTAATATCATCAAAGGACGACGCATCAACGCAAGACGTGCTAATGCAATACGTTGATACTGACCACCAGATAATGTGACGCCATCTGGACCTAAGCGTGTATGATAACCTTGGGGTAAAGACTTAATCCATTCATGGCATTCTGTGAATTCAGCCGCCTCTTCCATCCTGTGATGCAAATCAGGTACAATGCCATATAAAATATTTTCACGAATACTACGATGTAGATAACTAAAGTGTTGTGGCACATGGCCAATTTGCTGTCTTACATGGTTGGGTGATAGATAAGCAATATCATGCTTATCTATCAGAATACGTCCTTTAGTCGGCGCATACCATGCCAATAGAAGACCAATCAAACTACTTTTACCACAACCTGATGCACCTTGTAGCATGATGTGATCGCCTGCCGCCACGCACAGGGATTGATTGGATAAAATAGTTTTGTTCCCCGGCCAACATAATGACACACCGTCTAATATAATCGAGCCATGCTGCACCAGCTTCACGTTTTCTGGTAATGCATATGAATTTTCAAGAGCTTGTTGGTGATAGCATGGCAGCACATCATCACCCTGAAGACTTAAACTAAGTTGGTCTAAATGGCTGAAGATATAACGCAATATTTGCCCTAAAGTCATGATCAACATCACTGCCATCATAACATGTGATGCATGTATTTCGTGTCGAAGATAACGACCATAAGTAAACCACAATATCATCAATACGATCATTAGCCATAGGTATTCACGTGTTAATAAGGCAGAACGGGTAAAATCATGCCATTTTTTTTCATCATGACATGCGTGAGCAAATGCTTTCGAAGACCTGTCATGTTCATCATGCTGTTGTGCCCAAAGCAAAATAGATTTTATATTGACTAAATGATCAAACAATATTTGCATAAAATGCTGGTACGATTCATTTTTCATCGCCACTAAATGACAACGATGTAAAGATTGCTTTTGGTATAAGCCAAAACATAACGCAATAAAAAATAGAATAAGCACTGTATAGTATCCATGGATATCGGACAATAAAAACAAAATACAAAGCATCGATGAAAAAGATGAAAGATAACTTGATGCATGCCCAATAAACATCTCAAGCTTAATCATCATATCCTGAATATGGTGTGTTGTTTTGGCAACATCACAAGATAATGTTGGATTAGCATCGCTTAGCCATGGAGAAAGTGCATGACCAAACAAACGCTTTTTCACCCCACAAAGCAAATCATGCTGACAATATTGAATCACTGCATCACACAACAACCGCACCCAAAAAAGCCCCATCAACCCAAGTAAGCATCCATAAGATACTAACTGACCATGTATCGTCACATGATCTAAATAACACTTTAAGGTATAAGGAACACTCACCACCCCCACACCTTGCACACAGCACACAACCACCCAAATCATTGTTAATTTTGGTGATTCCTTCATAAAACAGGACAAAAAAAATAGCGCCTTATGGTAAGCTGACCGCTGCATACATCCATTCCTATGTTCAATATTTTTGCGTCACTCATATCCTTTTGATGAGTTTGAAGCATAGATCAACGAGCTGAATAGGTCTCCTCGGAAATAATGCGGTTTGAACGCTTTTTTAATCAGTCACTACAGGTAAAAAAAAGATAGGTTGAACACTTTTGCACACTCATAAAGCCAAATATTTTTTCATATCTTACCAAAAAAAGGAATACAATATATTTATATTGCTATCTGAGGATTTATCCTATAGAAAATAAGAACAATGGTGATATTAACCATAATATAACAGTTAGTATCATAAATGAAAAAAATTTAAAATATTCTCATCAACAAGGAATGCTCATGCAGAATGAATCGACCGCCCTCTTGACGACACCAACTTCTTCTCGAAGCACAGAGGGATCACAAAGCCAATCTCAATCGAATCAACATAATCCAACTGGCCCCTCTGTTGAAAGGCACGACGCAACACCTAGCACCACTACTCACGCCCGAAATATACTAGAGCCAATTGTTATCATTAATTTCATGGAAAAAGGTGGCGTAGGCAAAAGCACTAATACCTTTAATTTTGCAGAACGTTTTAATTTCTATGGACTCAATGTCTTGATGGTAGACGCTGATCATCAAAGAAATCTTACCACGGCTTGTTTTGCTAATGAACTGTATGTAAAAGCTCCCATGTCAGATTTACGAGCTTCCGAAACACAGCAAACACCACACTGTACAGCAGAAAAATATTTCTACACTATAGACAGAGATAGTCAAATTGCTTTTCGTCAACGTTTCCAACCAATAGGTGGATTCATTTATACCATGTACGACGCTTTCCATGGCATAGCAACAAGAGAAGCCCACATCATATCAGCTTTTACACGAAAACAACGTCGCTTAGAATCCACTCCTGTTCCACGTTACACAGATAGAAAGGCCAAGTTTCATATATTCCCAGGTCATCGAAAAACGCATAGACTCGATCGCGAACTATACAGTGCTGAAATAGGTATCAGTAACCTTGGTGTACCCACTTTCTTTGTGCAGCTGTTCAAATCTTATGCCAAAGAGAACGGGTTCGACATTATCATGTTTGATATTGGCCCCAATATTGGCCCATGCAACAAAGCTTTACTCATGGGATCAGATTATATTATTTTACCTACACTACCTGACCCATACTCTGTAGATGCATGCGATATTACCATCGAAGATATCGTAGATTTTATTGCAAACCCAACAGCCCCTTATAAAAGTACAACCCATCGCCCTATGATTATTGGTTCGTATACCTCAAAAATCAGAGGGAATAAAGACTCGAGTGAAAGTGATGAAAATCCCAGTATACGAAGGCCTTATTTTGGTGTAAAACGTGCACTACACGATTTATCAAAAGTTTATCAAGACCATATTCAAAGATCTAGCCAATGCCAATCTTGCGCTTATCCTATACATGAAGAGTCTGGCGTACGTGAAGGTGATGTAAATAGCCCTGCACACGAAGACTATCAGTTTATACATCAGTTGATTCCAACTCATTTACACACAACACTTGCATTTGACGGCATCGTTGGTATCCCTGAAGGGAACGAGCCACATCTACATAAAATGTCAACGGGTTTTGCGCAATCCGATCCCCAGGCTGTCTTTACTCGTTCAGGTAAAACCACAACGAGCAAACATTTGCGGAGAAGGAACAAACATCTTTCGCAGATTTTCAATAAAATCATTGCGCAATTAGTGGTGCGCATGAAGCCTGAGCACCAAAACCTTATCCGTGTGCGTTCACCCATTTTATATTTTCAATCTCAAGCATTTCATCCTTCTCATGAGACACGAAATACCACTTCGACCGGACCTAGCACTACTAACTTAACAAGCGACACGCATGCTACGACAACTTCTACACCAGAAAGAATGGTAGTAAGAGACAGAACACGTGCACAAAGAGATAGAACTCAAGCTGATAATTCATGCTATAGCGAGCAAATGATTGATACATTATTATTACATGAGTTTGCAGACAATCCGAATATCACCTGCATCTCTTCAGCCATATCAGCGGTACCAGAAGCGCTCAAAGCTGCCTTGACAAGGTCAATCTCAGAACAAACTGATAGGGGTGAGCATTTCCATCAATTTTTCTACCCTATTCATCAAGGTCATCATTGGGTTGCTTTAGAAATCACTTATAACCCTGCTAGTCGGGTTACCCAAAATGATACAAACAATAAGTCTAGCGAGTATAACTATCATTGGTCATTCAACTATTTTGATTCTTTAGGTTATGAGATAAATAATGACCTACAGCAATTAATTCAAGATGTTTTTGACGAAGTATGCGGCCCTAACCTTCATATTTTCCCTCATGGACACAAAGGCAACAGATTACAAAATGATAACACCAGTTGTGGTGCTTGGGTAGTAGAAGCTTTTCGTGTGCTTTCACGACGCCAAGATGATCCAAGCCAATATCCTGACAATAATATTAATATTGCGCGAGCAAAAGCTCAACACCAAATGATTCTTAGACGTACTCATGCACCTCAGCATGCCGATCAATCTCCTGATAGTACTAGCGTACCAACTTACAGGCCTCATCAATACTCTGCTGATTTCATGAATGTGATGTTTAGTCGTTTGGAAAAAGGGTTACATAGCGCAAGAGCGCAACTACTTAACTTTCATGGCGCCCTACGTGTTGGTCATCTTATTGAAAATAGAAACCTTCAACCTATTACGAGCGCTATTAACACCTTTATACAGCGTAATCCAGCTAACCAACGCCAAACGCTTTCTTTCATTTTGCCCATTCAATTACATGATCGCTGGATTCTTCTTATCACACAAAATGCTAAAGACCACGCCAAGGAGTCTTTAAGGCAAAAACTACTGCGCAAAACGCAGGAGAACACAGAGAAATCCGTTTATATACCAAGTGACCAAACGATCGATGACGTGAACTATATCATCTATTTATATGATCCGTGCCCATCCCCTTCTCACTCTTTGGAATCCATTCATCACTTCCTATTTGAGCATACAAGCGAGTGTTGTGCGATACAAACTATGGGCACTGCTGAAGACCCTACAGATTATGAGCACAGCGCGCTCTATATATACCTCATGATCAATAAGACCCTGGCTAATCTCCAGGTACGGCCTGGAGGCATCACAACGAATATACCTATCATAGGAAGACAAGATGTATCTGCACTTAAACGAATTGAAGGACTTGTTTCAGACGGGAACATAAGAGACAATACCCATTTAACAGCAACGGGTACTATCACGCCCCCTACCTCATTGCCTCGCATTGCGATGACCCAGCAAGAAAGTCATGTAAGGCCCAATGATCTACAACCTAGCACTGCAAGGCCCTCCTCTACAACAGCACCTCGCGCCAGAGATCTTAGCCAACAAAGTGACGATGAGGCTTTATCTCCTGAAAAACGAGCACGTATCTAAGGTAAAGAATGGATAGAGATAGGCCTTGAAAGAAGCCTATCTCTTTTACTTGATATAACAAGTGTCACGTCATGCATAAAAATTAATTAAAAAACGACATATGAAACAATAAGAAGCTTTTTAATCTTCTCTGGCTTTGTCACAACATGTCCATACTTTTTTCACTTATACAGTAAATCTTAGTCATCACAAACAGTAGATGCACCTCTTTTACTTCTTGCAACATACCGATACCCTTCGCTACCACTTTTTAGAAGTAAAATTTGATACATGTATGCAACACATCTATATTGTAATATGAAAACAAAATATTAACTGGTATATTGAAGATTGACAGATGAATCAACATCACCTGATTTAGTTTTAGACTCGATTGCCTGAACACTTTGAGATGACAAAAGCCCTGTTAGTTCAGTTGATGAAATTGATCTTGGCCCTAGATCGTTAACCGAAATATCTGCCACCTGTCGACTGCGCTGGCGATGACAGTAGTCATAAAAAAAAGCAACCCAAGATTCAAGCATCCCTAAGCCCAATGTAACAAGTATTGCACGCTTAAAGCCCATGCGTTTTGTATAACTTTCTTTGTTTGGCCACGAATCACCAAAAGTGGAAAATGGTGGGATGGCTTGAGACCATGAATGATTACTAGTTATACTTCCTGTTATACTAGCACACTCAGGCATATTCATTGGAAGTATACTAAGCGCTAAATCCCCACAATAACTACCCATAATCCCAAAAGAAATAGGATAGAATAGACTTGTATGGCACCCAAACAAACAATGGCGTATAGGCATCATACGTTCTTTGGCGTGGTGCTTTAACATGGTGTACATCCCCCAAGGTGTGCGAATGCACAGTCGGCAAAAATTACATAAATCAAATAATATACCAGCGAACGTGACCAATACAAAATAATACAACATTGAATTAAAAACAATTTTTTCTTCATCTAACATGGAAGATGTGTAGGTATGATCCGAATACAAGCCGTAAAGAGACGAGTTTTTAGCGTCAAAGCATGCTGGGAATTTAGTGGCTAATGCTTGATAAGATGTCTCAACGTATTTTGAAGAATTATCTTGCGTAACCTCGAAAGGTACTAGCTGAAAATAAATGGGTATACCAAATCCCATCTTGTTTGCTGACAAATACTCAAACAATAACACAATACCCACAGTATTCGCCATAAACTGTATGCTTGGCATCACACGATCGGGCTGAGTATCCAGTGTTCCATGCAATACTAATGAGACAAAATCCACACAGTTCGCATTTCCAGTACGCATGATACGATATAAAGCGTTAGGATAAGTCGCACTAATACGATGCCTCAAATTAAAAACTCGCATCCATGAAAGGAATCTAGGGCCATATGTACATACAAGATCGCATCTTCTAGCAAGACATAAAAAGACCAAAACTATAGGAATAAACAGAGCTATGGGTAAGTAAATAATAGGCAATATACCTTGTACAAAGGTAGAGTAAAGTAATGCATCTAAAATATGACAAGGTTCACATACACGATATTCACCCTCTGGTGTCTCTTTCATAAATTCCATCGCAAGATAAACAGGCATGGCGTTTGGCACAAGTACTTTAAAAGATCTAGGCACCGCTTGATCCATTTTTCTTAAATCATGTTCATATTCATCAACTAATTTCCACTTTTTTGTTGTCCTAGTGCTCCAATAACTACCATAAGCATCAAAAGGTGGACTAGACTGGTGTATCCTCTGACATCTCTCGTCTTCTTTATTATTCTCATAAAAGCGTAACCCGATTGAAAGATGGCCATACGTTTTTTCATTATCACTATTGATCTTAGGTGGCCAATACAAGATCACAATACACCCCATTCTAGGTGTGGAAGTATTAACAAACTCATGAAAAGTATACTGTAAAGCTCTTTCATATTTTGCTTGGTTATTTATGCGAAAATTAAAATCATTATTCTGGGAAAAATAATCCTTGAATACTTTAACACCTTCTATCATCTTGTTTCTCTTATGATGCAAAATATCTGTTAACGCTGTATCAGCAACGAAAGTATTACGAGGTAATAAAAAATAGAGCCTAGGAATATTAGGATCACTCAATCTATTTCTAACCAAACCAAAGCTATCTTTCGCTTCAAAATCAATCTTACTCTTCGCTAGCGCATTTTCCTCTGTACCTCCTTTCAAATATAACTGATGATTATTTTCCATTTTTTCTGTTAAAAGTGTATAATTTGATAAACCTTGCGACCATCTAATGAACCGATGATCAGACTGTATCCTTGGTAACACACCATACTGTTCACGACATTTATGAATCCAAAAATTACAAGCATAATAACCTATAGCACGACAAAACCTTATATCAAACCAAATTATCTGCTGCTTAATAAACCGCTTAAAGGCTTGCGGCGCATCCCAGGATACTGACGCAACATCATGACCGCAGGATTGAAAATAAATATGAAAGCAGTAAAGCCAGTATGTTGAAGGATCCCCTTTGGATAGTAGAGTAATTTGTGTGGTTTGATTAAGTTCTGACAAAATACTTTTTGCAGAGTCTATGATACTTTCTTCAGTATCTATAGGTTCTGAAAAATTACTTAGATTGACTTTATTAAAACGAAATACAATACATGATTCTTGCGTCTCCTGATGCACAAAAACCAATATACTTGACTTTCCCTCCGCGCCTAGATTATTGTGAACCTTTGTCAGCGCCCACTCCCCCACTGGCACTTGTTCACTCCCTTCTTGATAATCTAATAAAGCTAATTTAGTATTTGTATCCATTTGAAATACTTCCTTCTAAAATATTGTCCTGTATGCTTAGCCCCTCCAGCATAAAGTATCAATAGCTGTTTTTTACCTCATCAGTAGCCACACCATCACGCTGCTTACTTTCAGATACTGCCTGATAGTCCATAGTACCATCTTGCTGTAAAAGTGCTGTCAATTCGGTCGCTGCCCTTGCTCTAGGCCCTGGATCTTTGACCATAATCTCTCTCACCTGTCGACTACGCTGGCGATGACAGTAGTCATAAAAAAAAGCAACCCAAGATTCAAGCATCCCTAAGCCCAATGTAACAAGTATTGAAACCTTAAAGCACATGCGTTTAGTATAACTTTCTTTGTTTGGCCACGAATCACCAAAAGTGGAAAATGGTGGGATGGCTTGAGACCATGAATGATTATGGCTCATATTAGCGGTTACACCAGCACACTCAGGCATATTCATTGGAAGTGTACTAAGCGCTAAATCCCCACAATAGCTCCCCATGATCCCAAAAGCAATAGGATAGAATACGCTTGTATGACATCCAAACAAACAGTGGCGTATAGGCATCATACGTTCTTTCGCATGGTGCTTTAACATGGTGTACATCCCCCAAGGCGTACGAACACACAGTCGTCTTAAACAAGGCCAACAATGACTTAAATCAATTAAGATGCCTGTAAGCGTGACGAGTGAAAAATAACAAAACATAATGTTGAAAATCATCTTTTCATCATCAAACATAGAAGAGGTATATGTGTTATTTGAAAAAACACCAGTAAACGATGTATGGCTTGCGCGAAAGCATCCTGGGTATTTAGAAGCTAAGGTCTGATACAGTATCTCAACATGTTCAGAAATATTATACTGCGTATGCCCTAATTGAAAATAGAAAGGGAGCCCTTGACTTGTATACAGTTCCATGAACATCACAAGACCCATGGTATTCGCCAGAAATTGTATGCTTGGCATCACACGATCAGGCTGAGTATCAAGCGTGCCGTGTAAGACTATCGAAACAAAATCAACGCAGTTTGCATTACCAGTACGTATGATACGATAAAAATCTTTTGGAACACCAGATGCAATACGATCACTCATAGGTATGCACGGTATGCATGTATAAACGATAGGAAGCAGACCTTGTACAAAAGTGGAATCAAATAAAAAATCAAGTATATGACGTGGTTCCCATACTCGATACTTACCGTCTGACATTGCCTCCATAAATTTCATAGCACGATAAACAGGCATCACGTTTGGCACTAATACTTTAAAAGTTTTTGGCTCTTCATGATGCATTGCTTTTAAATCTTTTTCGTATTCATCAACGAATCTCCACTTTTTTGTTTCATTATCATCATAATAACTACCATATAAATCAAATTTTGGACTAGCTACACCCTCCAACTGACAGACTTTATCTTGTTGATAATTCTCATAAAAACGCAAGCCGACTGAAATGTGACTATAACTTTTTGACCCATCACTGCATGTATTACTTGGCCAATAAAATAATATAACACAACCCATTCTTGGTATAGAAGTATTCAAGTATGTATGATACAAAGTACGAATATTTCTTTGATAATCAAATTGACTGAGAAATTTAGTCCATTCATTGGCTTTAGCATACTCTTCCTTCATGTACCTAATAGCTGACAAAAGGTACTTTCTTTGTATCATCAGAATGTCTTCAACTTTTTGGTCATTCAGAAAGGTATCACGAGGTAATACTAAATAAGCTTGAGGAATGTTAGGATCACTCACCCTATTTCTATTAAAAAAACAGCCCATATAAACACTGCTATTGACTGCACTCTTTTCAATCACAGCAATTTCCTTACTTACTGCAAGTCTTGCCGCTCCTTCATCAATTACCCCAAGCGAATCGATTTCTTCCTCGCTCATACTAGGTATTTCTGTGCACCTAAGGTGCAGCTGATGATTTCTTTCAAGTTTAGTCGTGATACATTTATAATTAACGACACCTTTTGACCATTGAATAAAATCACGATCAACACGTATCTGCTTCAGTATCTTATGCTCACGTATTTTATGATGCCAAAAATTAGCCGCATAATAGCCAATCAGTCGCCAAGAATCAGCGCGCTCCCACATCATAAGATTTCGCACAAAAGATCGAAACGCGGTTGGTGCTTCCCAAGATGCTGACACAACCCCATAACCGCATGATTGAAAATGTAAATGAAAATAATAAAGCCAGTATGTTGAAGGATCCCCTCTGGATAATAGGGTAATTGGTGTGCTTTGATTAAGTTGCGACAAAATGCTACTGGCCGTGCCTATAATTTTTGAATGATTTGCATTTAGATTGTCTGATCCCACACGCAAGACGACACAAGATTCCTGTGTCTCCTGATGCACAAAAATTAACAAACGTAATTCTTCCCTTACAAGTTCGGTATAAATATTTTTCAGTGACCAGTGCCCCACTGGCACTTGTTCACTCCCTTTTTGGTAATCTAATAAAGCTAATTTAGTACTCGTATCCATCCTAGACCTCTCTTTACCAAAAAAATGAATTATATCGATATATTTCATACTAAAAAAACAGGTCTTACATCATAAGACATCGCCCAGCTGCTTTAGAAGGCTTATAAGGACCTATTTGAATCTCAACTGGAGAAATCCCCGCATGTCCTAACATACTTATGCACCATGTTGTGCAATTATACACTCTATCATTGATGGTCAATTGTATTATTTTGTATTCAAGCGCATCTTGATCTTGTTGGCTTAAATAAATTTGACACACCATTTTTTTGACATCATCAGCGGATAAAAGCCATGAACGATAACTTTTATATTGCGTGATACTTCTATGCGCAAAACCTTCAGTTATGTGCACTTTCACACTGGTTCCATCTGGCGATGTGATATGATAATAACCAATGTGAGCCTTACTATTTTGTAATGATTCAACCACAAGTTTAGAATGGCCAAAGCGCCCTCCACGTGTATCAATTAAGGAAACAACCCAGTAACTTTCGGTAATTTGCCAAGGCTTGCCACTGCGATGGTTTTTTAGCCAACTATCAAAATAAACGCGACATCCTGCGGCTGATGCTTGTGTTTTAAGCTCCGGCACTAGTGGCGAAAGCGGTGTAGATGATGCGTTTGTCGAAGGTGGTACTAATGAGGAAGCAGGCAAAGGTGTACAAATAGATCGTGACGATTCAACATCAATCTCTTGTAAAAAAGAGGGCAATAATTCGTTTTCGCCAAAAGGTGAGAAAGGCTCCTGAGATTCTTTCAATCTGGGAATGATAAATTTTTCTAAACGATGGCGTTTTAATGTCAATGTAAAGACACGAGAACATATGTCTTCTGCGATCATTTGAAATACTCGACCAAAATGATGACCCGTTCTATTCACTAAATTGTCAGCACTTAAAATAGCCACATGATGAGCTTTTATCAAGCTTGCATTAATGGCAAAACATTGTTTGCGACAACCTGGATTATCAAATGAAATAGCATATGCCTGATCCTTTGCAGCACACATATGAGCATGTACACCCCCCAAAGAATGGCCGGTATGTAATAATGTAGTAGGTTTAATACTGGGATGTCTTTCACAAAGATGCTGGATAAATTTATCTGCAACACCTGCAGAATGAATTGGCAACTCAAACAAAATACATGTATCGCTCAGATAGTTATCGACATTGTTAACAGTTCCTCGATGTGCGACAACGGTCGTAGATCTATCATCACTTTGAAACACCACCGCACGATAGCCCTTATGTGCTGCCTTCGACGACTTGGCCACAGTGAATGTCTCAAGCTTACTATCCATGATCATATGCCATCCTGCCGGTGGTTTAGGCTTATTTTTATAACTTTCAAGACTGAATATCGCGAATAATGTAACATCCATTTTCATAACGTTGTCCCTATTTAAAGATTGAAAAATAACGCTAATGCATTGTACTACATGCAGATTATTTCATGATTTACACCATCTTACCATCATTGTGAGAAACATCAATATCCTTCCATCATGGCATAAAATTTCTTATATGATTTGACCAACAACCTATTGACAAAACACATTGATTTGTTTTAAAAAGAAACCAGCCAAGGATATGGGATAAAGTAGTATGGAACAAGTCACTCAGTATTATGGTCAAGATTCTTATCATTTGTGTACGCATAAAGAACGTATGAATGCCGTGACCGTGCACCTTTGGACAAGTGCACATAATAAAAAACTACCTGGCCATGATTCATTAGGACATATTGCGATTGAAACACTCGAAAATTATATAAGTTTCTGGCCAGGCACATCTGAATTATCCGATGAGGATTATGAGAGACTTTACACCATTCGGAAAACTAGAATGACAACACCAGATTCATCTCAACAAAAGAAAAGACAAAAAGAACCCCTGGCTGCCAAACAACTCAAACTCTTCGCCGAAAGGCCTGGTGAGCTTCTACCTAACTTTGAAGCAGATTGTGATGGAGAAGGCGCACCGCCCTCGTTAACAGCCACTTTTTATTTATTAAATAAACAATTGATGCTGGAAAAATTTGAAGCACTTAAAGCACGCACAACACACTGGCGAAAAGTTGGAAAATGTGGCTGGATACTGAAAGTACTGGAAGCAATGACCCCTGTACATCATGACGAAGAACGTGGTTTAGTGCATAATTGCTCATCTTTTGTACGTGAGTTACTCAAAGTAGCTGGCTTACCAGGTATTACTGGTTCAAGCTTTACAAGTCAAACAGCCTCTGTCACAAGACCCGATGACTTTCTCCACGTACTCAAACAAGCTGCCAATGAGGAAGAAAAATATTTTCAGCAACGTGCGAAACAACAGAAAAAAAACACTTGCTGCATAAGTTAATATCGTCATTGTCATGAAAAATCATGCAATGATTAGTGGCAACATACTGTGAGTATTGCTGATACTGGAAGGATTAAAGCAATCACCTTGTTCATAAAGTATGCCATATTTAGTGGATCTAATCATCATCCTTTATAGGCATATAGGGAAATACTGAGATACCTTTTACCCCTTGAATACTGATCCATCACCCTCACTCATTTAGCCTGTTGCCATCGAACCAAAGCAACCCTACTCATTGAGTACGTCTAAAATATACCGATGCGAAACATGTCATTTAGTGAGTATTGTATGCTATGATGCATTGTCTATATCACGTCTGTGAGCAAATATGTTAACGTGTTCTCGTTACTTAACCTATGCTGGCTTAGTACCGCTCTTCCTATGCACTCTCCTGCTGCACTATCCATTTCAAATACCTCACTTCAACCCAATGATGCTGCCTAACATCATATACCAATATTGTTGCTTCATTCTCTCTTTCATGCTGGGTAGCTTCTGGGGAATACACCTTCTTGACCAAACAAAAGATGCCGCACATTTATCTTATCTTAGTACTGGTTTATTTGTTCTTTTATGGGCATCAGGTTTATACATGACTATACACAGCCACCTAATACTCTGCATACTGTTATTTCTTTGCTTGCCTGGCATCGATTATATGTGTTGGCAGAAAAAGCGCATCGATACTGGTTACTTTCAAACACGTTGCATTGTGTCCGGTCTTCTCGTGCTTAATATCCTCTACATAGTGATCTATTTCGTATGAAAATTGCCATCATCGGAGCAGGCCTATCCGCCATCGTCTTAGCACAGCGATTACAAACACAGCATGAGGTGCTATTATTTGAAAAAGCACGTGGTGCGGGCGGACGCCTATCCACACGTCGTGCCTCCCCTTTTGCCTTTGATCATGGTGCCCAATACTTTACAGTACGAGATCCTCATTTCGATGCATGGCTTGATCCGCTCAAAACTCAACAGCTCATCATACCTTGGTTTGCTCGATCAGCGGCATTTAACGGATCAACGTGTGTCTTAGAAAAAGATTGGTCACACCAACCTACTCGTTTCGTTGCCGTACCTGGTATGAACGCGATGGTGAAAGCCTACGCAAAAGATCTTTCCATTCAATACAGTACGCACATTGTTTCCCTTGAAAAAAATGGCGCGACCTGGTCATTGCATGATAAGCAAGGACAAAGCTTTCACGGATTTGATTGGGTCATCTCTACCGCCCCTCCCCCACAAACCCAAGCACTCTTTCCCTCGACTTTTCTATACCAACAGCATTTAAAGCAATTAGATATGCATCCTTGCTATGCCTTACTGCTTGGCTTAAAAGAACCGTTATCGTGCCCCTTTGATGTGGCATTTATCAATGATTTACCCCTGAAATGGATCGCACTCAATCATCACAAGCCCCAGCGCCCCTCTGCCCCCTCTCTTGTGATCCACGCCGCCTATGATTTTAGCGAAGAGCACCTTCATACCTCAGATGAAATAGTACGATCAATATTACGTCATGCTGCTGAATCCTTACTGCAACAAGATTTGACACACACTGCCTACGAATCACTCCATTTATGGCGCTACGCTGCCCCTAAAA
The DNA here is from genome assembly GCA_902601155.1 of Coxiellaceae bacterium. Classification (GTDB taxonomy): domain Bacteria; phylum Pseudomonadota; class Gammaproteobacteria; order Comchoanobacterales; family Comchoanobacteraceae; genus CACKMC01. The sequence goes on from CACKMC010000012.1 coordinate 20,685, forward strand.
ACACATCACCAACACCATGCATGATTGATCCCCACACACAATTGGCATGCTGCGGAGACTGGGCACAAGGTGGCCGAGTAGAAGGTGCATTTCTTGCCGCCACAAAACTTGCTGACGATTGGTTTTCTGTACTTAATCAATAAAAAATGACACAATAGATAAATAAAAAAGGAATCTATTTGTCTGAGAACATACAAGGTACATGTCAGGTGGTTTGGTTTAAACGAGACCTTCGTTTAATAGATCATGGCCCTCTTTTTGAGGCAGCAAAATATGGACCCGTGTTGCCTTTGTATGTGATTGAGCCAGCATTATGGGCTGAACCAGATTTAAGTTATCGTCATTTTTATTTCCTCTCAACATGCTTGAAAGATCTCAAACAAGCAATCGTTGCAGCGAAAGGTCAGTTAGTCATCAAAACTTCAGATGTGCAATCTGTTCTAGCAACCATCAAACAAAATCATGGCCATTTCACCTTGTGGTCTCACCAAGAAACATGGAATCATTGGACCTATGAACGTGACAAACTTGTCAAATTATGGTGTCAAACTGAAAACATCACATGGCATGAAAGACCACAACATGGCGTCGTTCGCTGTTTAAAAACACGATATGGCTGGGCATCTCACTGGGAAGAACGCATGAACCAACCATGCCTGCCTTTACCAAAAGATATTCAGTGGTTATCCATGCCTTCTGATCCCTACCCCCAAGCTAACACACTCAAGCTCACAACAGAAAAAACGGATCAGTTTCAACGAGGGGGTCGGCAAGTTGCGAAACGCTTACTGCATAGTTTTTTTTATCATCGTGGCGAATATTACACCACACACATGTCATCACCACTCACTGCCTTTGACGCATGTTCACGTCTGTCTGCGCATATTGCTTTTGGCACACTCTCTCTTCGTGAAATTCATCATGCTACGCGACATCGCGTATCTGAACTCAAAAATTTGAGTCCTCATCAACGTGGTGAATGGCCACGAGCCCTACGATCTTTTGCAAAGCGGTTGCGTTGGCACTGCCATTTTATACAAAAACTAGAAGATCAGCCTAATATCGAATTCACTCATCTTCATCATGACTATCATAACGTGAGACAATCGGATAATCCTTGCCATTTAGAAGCATGGAAGACAGGGCATACAGGATACCCTCTCATTGATGCTTGTATGCGCGCGCTGACACAAAGCGGATGGCTGAACTTTCGCATGCGTGCCATGCTCATAAGCTTTGCCAGTTATCATTTATGGCTTGATTGGCGTGAACCTGCTTACCATCTTGCCCGTTTATTTGTTGATTATGAACCAGGCATTCATTATAACCAAATACAAATGCAATCAGGGACGACCGGCATGAATACCTTACGTATGTATAACCCGATCAAACAAAGTATTGACCAGGATCCCGAGGGGCATTTTATTCGACAATGGATCCCTGAACTTGCCCACTTGCCTGCACCACTCATTCATACACCTTGGCTCCAACCCCATCACATGAATGGCTACCCCATGCCAATCGTGGATGAAAAAAAAGCGAGACAGTATGCCAGAGAACAGTTGTATGGCTTACGTCAGAAAACAACACATCAACAACAAACCAAACAGATTGTCAAAAAACATGCGAGTAGAAAAAAAACACGTGGAAAAAAAAACACCTCACCCTCTATGATTCAACATGTTTTATTACCTCCCTCTAGCGAGAGATAACATATGGATGGATGATATCTCCAATAGATAGCATGCCTCATGAACAAAATACACTCATTTAGCTTGATGGTTTTAAGTATGCAAAAAATAATAAACCGGAAGAAAAATAATTAAGATATAAATAAAAAACCCCACCTATTTACATCATGCCAATGCACTGGGGATAAAACAATGATGCTGCACCATCATACTTCACTCATGTGATAAAAAATAACCACCATCCATAATCACAATGAATCATCAGATGATAGACTATCTTAAACACAATGCATCGCAATGGTTGCATGAGTGAGCTTTGATGTCTACCACTGCCAATAGCCAACAACGCTCAAGGTTTACGCAGGCTATCACGTTGTCTTTACAAAAAAGTCTAGCTCATGATATAATTGATTGATTTATATTGTTTGTGTAAAAAATGATAAGCCGACATCCCTTCACACTTTTATCGCCCGAGTCTTTTACCACACTCCAAGCCAATGGTGTTTCATCAAGCTTTGCATACCTATTCCATCGAAAGAAAAAAGCATCACATTATCACACCCTTGCTTATACACTACTAAGTATCATTCTCACAAAAATACTGATAGTCTCTTTGCCACTATTCACCCTGTCGTATGCCCTGACCAACCAAATTTTATTATGCTTCCTCATGGCTTACGCTATCTACTCTTTCTTATCACAAGTAAAAAGAAAGCGCTTTTCCATGCACCTTTTGTTTCATCATATGCTGTTAATTTTCCCTATCCTCACATGCCTTTTTCATCTTAACTGGCTTTATTTATATGCCTGTTTCTTTTTGGTTATAGAGTATAGAAATTTCACGGAAAAAGGGTATGCATGGTGGGCGAATCTATCACTCGCATGTTTATGCCCAACTGTGATGGGTCTAACGTATAACATGGCCCGTATTCTATTGCCCCCCTTTTCTTTTGCAATACACCAAAAAAGCCTATTACAATTAACACTCATATTCAACTCGCTACTTTACTTTCTACACCAATTTCAGTGTCATAAGCATGGAAAAGTAAATGTAAAATACACCACAATCCTATTGGCGCTATTCACCATACAAATCCTTAATCTTTTTCATTGCTTTATACCATTATCATCCTATGTCAGTATAAAAATACCTTTATTTTTCTCTCTAGTCAGTATAACAACATGTATCGTGTCACACATCATTTACCAGCAACATCTACCTCAAATCACATTCAACCAATGTATGTCGACGGCACTCAAAAAAACAGATAAAAATGGCATGACTCAACTTATGAGAGCAGTGCATGCTAATAATTCCCAACAATTTAATCAAATCATAAAGCTTCCTTTCTGTGATACATCAGTCATTAAAAAAACCACGAAAGACGGATGGACTGCATTACATTACGCCATAGCTGGTGACCATCAAAATATAATCAATGCCATTAAAAAAACGGGGTATTTTACCCCTTATAAGCATGAAGAAAACGTTCAGTTGCAAACATTATTGTATGCAATAAAAAATAATAGTGTAGAAAATGTCCAAGCAATACTTAAGCGGCCTTTCGGCACTTTCAACCCTCTCATGAAAAAAGATCAACATGGAAAGACTGCTTTGATATGGGCCATGAACAATCCCGATACAACAATCATAAAGGCTATCATTCAATCGCCCCACCTCAATAAAACAGTGCTCATGCAACAAAGTAAATGTGGGGTCACTGCTTTGATGTGGGCTATACACAGAGGAAATACAGAGATCGTCAACGCCATCTTACAATCCAAACACTGCGACAAAGAACTGATCATGCAACAAAGCAAACATGGAACGACTGCTTTGATGTGGGCTATACACAGAGGAAATACAGAGATCGTCAAAACTATCCTGCAATCCAAACACTTCAACAAAGAAGCACTTAGGCAACAATGTAAGAATGGAAACAATGCTTTAAAGTATACGGCGATCATTTTGCACTCAGGGATAAGTGTTGCTACCTCTCAGCCCACTGATCAGAATAACTCGAGACTACGAAGTTACCACGCACTCCTCAGATTGATACTTGCATCACCCCATTGCCATGATGAGGTGCTGAAACAAGGCATGTTTGACAACCACGACTTTAACCATGAAAGCGGCCTTATACATTATTTCAATGCTTTAAGCCCTACCTCAACCTCAAACCAAGTAGAGCAAGCATTAAAATACGCCAAACGCACTCAAGACCATCACTTGCAACGACTCTGTGAAGCAAAGCTCTACCCAACCAAAGAGGCACTTGAAGGATGGAGGAAAGTGCAACCGTGCCACAAGACACTTGCCCTTGAGCTTGCACCCTATCCAGCATTCTCTTCTCACCTAGACGAATTACTTGAAACCACGGATACCAAATTAACGCCTGAAGAAAAAACAGCGATATTCGATCGTGCTATTCAATTTTCAAATGATTCAGCGGTGATGATCATACTAAGAAAAAAAAGATGGTTAACTCATCATATCAAATCACTGCTGGCTATGGCACGAAGAGACGTTCGCTTATTTAGCCATCTTATAAGTAAAAGATTATTGTGTTTTAACATGCGTTTACCTCTCCATTCCATCGTACCTTTTTTGTCCTATAAAGATTTAATGAAAATTAGCTGTACGGCTAAAAGGTTCAGACCCTTTCTTCATGTACCCACCATAGTGGCAGCCCATGATACGCATCAAAACATGCCCCCTTCCGACCATACTTTCTCATAAAGCAATACGCACTCATGATTTCATACAATATATCATGAACAAAGTCATGGTCATTTAGTATAATAGTTGTAAAAAAATAAGCGCAGTAAAAATAAAAAGAATTAATAAACTATCAAATAATTTACGTAACCAGCTCACAAAGCACGACCTCATGTCATATTATACATATCTATACGCTACAAAGAAAAGTGCATCACAATACCAAACCTTTGCTTATATCCTTTTTAACATCATCACAAGAGCACTGATGGTTTGTTTGCCTCTTCTCATACTATTCATCTCACAAGGATCGATGCTTCTTAAACCGATGCCACTGGCACACACTTTAAACATAAAAACACCTTGATTTTTATTATTAATTAGCACGACTACTGACCTTTTAGCGCATATGATCTACCTAAAGCATCTACCTCAAAGCGCATTCAACCAATGTATGGCAATCGTTATTAAACGAATCAATAAAAATGCCATGACACCATTAATATAAGCTATTCATGATGACTCTGTATGTAGAGAGTTGGATCCTAAGTCAAAAGCAAAGCATCGCCATTATTAACCTATTTTACGCATATCATTATTCTTTTAACAACATGTCTTGAATAAATCCTAATTATACAATATAATATGGCTTAAATATATGATGTTTCATTGGTATTAAACTGACAACATATCAACTGAAGGTATAATAACACAAGATAGAGAAGTAAATGATGAAACAAGCTGATCAATTACCGAAACGATGGCGTAACCAGCTCACAAAGCACGGCCTCATGTCATATTATACATATCTATACGCTAAAAAGAAAAGTGCATCACAATATCAAACCTTTGCTTATATCCTTTTTGACATCCTCATCACAAAAGCACTGATAGTTTGTTTGCCTCTTCTCATACTATTCATCTCACAAGGATCGATGTTTCTTAAACCGATGCTACTGTCACACACTTTAAACATAAAAATACCTTTATTTTTCTTCTTAATCAGCATAACTACCGACCTTTTAGCGCATATGATCTACCAAAAGCATCTACCTCAAAGCGTATTCAACCAATGTATGGCAATCGTTCTTAAACGAACCAAGAAAGGTTTAATACAAACTATTCGTGATAACAATGTGGAAAAAGTGAAGGATATTTTAGCACTCCCCTATTGTAATCAATCAGTGGTGACAATGCCTACAGAAAACGGGTTGACAGCACCACGCATTGCCATTCAAAGCAAGCAAAAAAACATTGTCGAGATGTCAACAAAAACTAAGTATTACGATCAACAAACACATGATGAAAAAAGGCGTTGTAATGCTTTATTTCATTCAATAACCAGTTGCAATAAGGGAAAAGTTAAAGAAATACTTGATATACCTTTTCACGCCATGAATCCACTGAAGCAAAAAAATAAAGATGGGAAATCTGCTTTGATGTGTGCCATAGCCATGAATGATACTCAGATCGTAGACACTATTCTACGGTCCAAATACTGCGATCCCCAGGTTCTCCTGCAAGCTGATAACGAGGGAAGACCCATTCTCATACTTGCTTTACTTAAAGATTCTTCAGAGAACCCTACTCAGTTCGCCTTGTCTATCCTACAGTCTAAACACTGCAATGCCGAGGTTCTCCTGCAACAAATGGATGGGATGACTGCTTTGATGTGTGCTGCAGCAACTGGAAATACTCAGTTCGTCAAGACTACCCTTGAATTACCACACTGGGGTAGAATATTGCTTGAGCAGCATACGGAACACGGTAACGCGCTGATCGCTGCAACACTCCTGAAACATATTGAAAACATGCAGATCATTCTTCAATCACCCCATTGCAGCAGCAAAGTGCTCATGCAGCAAGAGAAGTCTAAGGGTAACACTGCTTTGATGTACGCTGTAATGACAACAAACGAAACATACATTAACCACAACCCTTGTGCTCGTGAAAGCATAGCTATCACCATCATTCAATCTGCACACTGCTGTGAAACAGTGTTAACAACGCAAAATAAAACTGGGCACACTGCTTTGGGCTGGGCTGCAAAAAAAGGATATACTCATATCGTCAAGGCCATCCTTCAATCACCATATTGCAGTGAAGTAGTGTTAACACAGCACTGTCAAAATCGACAAAATGCTTTAGAGATTGCTGAAGCTGAAGGCCATAAGGATATTTTGGATTGTTTAAGGCATTACCTATGCGCACTTTCTGACAATCGCACTAACGAAGATAGAAAGGATAGCTTAAAATATGCTCAAGACATAGGAGACAGTCACTTACAGCGTCTATGTGAAGCAAAATCACTTCGTACAGAAAAAGCACTTGAAGTATGGATGAAACGCACAAAGGATACTTATAAGCTAGCCCTTACACTCGCACCCTATCAACAGTTTACTCCTCACCTCATCCAATTACTCGAGATGGGCAAGACAAAATTAACATCTCAACAAAAAATAGCCATATTCGATCAAGCGATCAAATTTTCAAATCATTCTTTCGTTGAAACACGCTTACGACAAAAAGAGATATGGAAAACTCGTCATATCAGTAAACTTCAGGCCATGACACAAAAGAATTGGCGTATACGTCAAGCTATTATTCAAAAAAGTAATACCCACCAGGTTTGTAAAGATGCTCGAGCTAGCATGAATTCTTTTTTATCTTCTGGTGAGCTTACACAACTTGCTCGCATGAGTTCTTTTTTATCTTCTGGTGAGCTTACACAACTTGCTAGCACCTCTAAATCTATGATTCACTTTCATATACCAATAAGTATAAAAAAATATGATGCGACACGACAAGATGATCATGTTAAAAATAAAACAGCACTAAAGCACTCACATCCTACAGCACA
>CACKMC010000013.1 GCA_902601155.1 Coxiellaceae bacterium
AGACATGACAATACGTCGTGAACAAGTGGCCGCCACGGCAGGATCATGGGTCACCAAAACACATGTGGCTTTTATTTTCTCAACGTGTTGAAAAATGACAGCCAGCACTTCCTGACAAGTCGATACATCTAAAGCACCTGTCGGCTCATCTGCTAACAGTAATGGCGGCGAACCCACCAAAGCGCGCGCAATGGCCACACGCTGCGACTGACCACCTGATAATTGGTGGGGCCACTGTTTATCAAGCGCCGTTAAGCCTAATCCATCGAGTAATGTCATCACTTTTTCTTTGATCATCTCAGACTTTTCACCACGATATTGCAAAGGCAAAGCCACATTATCAAAGACAGACAACCGAGGCAACAAACCATGATGCTGAAACACAAAACCAATGGATTCATTTCGCAATCTTGCGCGTGCCTTCCTATCCAAACAGGCTGTATCTTTCCCCGCAAAAATATAGCGTCCTTCTGATGGCTCATCCAACAAACCTAAAATATGAAGTAAACTTGATTTCCCACATCCAGAGGGACCTAAAATGGCCACCGTCTCTCCTTTCTCCACATAAAGAGAAGGAAGGTTCAGGGCCTCGATAAGCCCTTCAGAACTGTCGTAATGTCGCTTTAAGGCATGACATTCAATGAAGGACAACCTGGTCTCCTTCTTGTATATCACCCATGACGATCACTCGACCATGCGCAGTTAATCCTGTCATGATTTGTACATCATGCGAGCCATAAGGGGTTTTAACGACCACAATATATTGCCCAGCCTTTTTTAACACGGCTGTCACAGGCACAGTAAGCCCTTCTTTTTTACCCAAGACCATCGTGACAAAACCATGGCCGCCGATATACCACCCACCTTGCTTTTTGAGAGAGGGCGTCAATGTAAAATCAACATCTATTGGAAATTGAATACGCCCACCTTTCTGACGCGGTGGTAGCAGACGACTGATCACCGCGTTCACAGGTTTAAGATGCCCTAAGGTTGACACAGAAACTGCTTGTCCTTGATGCAGTGCCATACGCTGTTTTTCTGATACATCACATCGAATATGCCATGCATGATCATCGCCAATTTGGCCCAACAATTGATTTTTTTGAACACGTTGACCATCCAATATGTCTTTGTTTTTTTCAGCTTGCCATGGCGGTGGCAACCAAATACCTGCCCGAGATGCCCGCAAATGAATGGTATGACGACTATTAAGAAAAGCCTGCATGTCTTCTATTTTCTTTAAGGATGAGATATGCGGCGCCTTTTGCCCTGTCAATTGAAGCACTGCTCTCAATAAAAGCTTTTTCTTAAAATAGCTTAAATATTCCCGCTGGTAATCACGCTGTGATGCTTGTAAATCATTTTTTGATATCACCCCTTCTTTCCATAATAACTGATCACCTTTCATCTTATCTTGCTTGTAACTCAAGAGGGCATGACTTGTCAGATAGTCACTCACAATCGTATAAAAATGATCACGAAAAGATGCTGACGACAAGGAAACTAAGATCGTTCCTTCTTTCACATACTGGCCCCAAGCCACATGAAGGTGTTGAATAGACCCTTCCCATGGCGTGAACACACCTTGAGTATGCTGCAAAGCAAGACGACCTCGCACCTGCACACTTTGTACCAAAGTTTCTCGTTTCACTGTAGCTGTCGGTGCCGCCACAACAGTGGAGGACTTGGATGAGAACCCCCATATGAGCGCAACTAAAACGATCGCCACCGGCACCAACAAACGATAGGATTTAAGTTGGAAATACATCGCTTAAACTCCCCATCAAAATATATAAATCAATGATTGACTGTAGATAGCTTACATTAAGTTGAATCAAAGACAAAGCATCCTGCGTGAGTATTTGCTGCTGTTGCGTCACCTCATAGGCAGAACTTCTACCCAAAGCTTGTCGACGAATCGTGTTGGCTACGTTTTTTCGACTAAGGCGCTGCTTTTGTCTCATCAAATCAATACGCTGTGATTGCATGCGACATTGATGCCATGTTTGCGTGACCTGTGAGACCAGGTCTTGCTTGGCTGATGCCAAAGCCCATGCACCTTGCCTGACATTCGCATGCGCAGTACGCCATTGCTGTCGCCTTGATTCATCATTGAACGGGATCGAAAAAGTAAGTTGACTCTTTTTTTCACCATGGTCGTTGATGTCTGCAGACCAATCAAGTTGCCAACGCTGGGCATTGTCGGCCTGGTCTTCTTGACGTGTTGTGATACGCTGGCGAATATTTTGTTGACGAAACCCAAGATTATATCGCAATGCCTTTGTAATCGCTTCATGTAATGCAGGGGGATGAATATGTGCAAATAGACTCAGATCTTCTGAAAGATATAAACTTGTGGTCACAGGCAAGTTCAAACGTAGCAATAAAGCTTGCTGCGCTTGGATAAGCGTATTTTTCTGGGCTAATACCTGGAGCTTTGTCTGCAACCATTGGGTGCGCTGTTGTGTGACATTCGCATAAGGTATACGTCCCAATTTGAATTGTAACTGATAGTTATCATAGACTTTTTTAGCCTGATCCACCGCTTTCTTTTCTACCTTTAAACTCTGTTTGGCCTGCATCAAGGTCCAAAATGAAGATAAAATCTGACGAATAATCTGGTTCTTTTGACTGCGCAGTGCTAGATCGGAGACTTGCAGCTGGTCTGCTGCACTTAACCAATCAGGGTGTGCTTTTAAGCCAAAGCCTCGCCACAAAGGCTGATTCATATGCCATCCACTCACATGGGTTTTCGTATCCGTCGTCACAGACATATCTGTGCCAATAGGCCATCGCCATTGTACACGAGGTGTGATGGTTCCAGATGGCGATGCGTGAGATTCACTGACACCTGATCCATCCAGTTGAACTTGTGGTGCATAACGATTTTTTGTGACACGATACGCATCTTGCTGAACAGACCATTGAGACCGTGCTTGTTTGAGTGACAAATTATGCTTTAAACCCATGCGAACTGCTTGCTGCATGGTCAAATGCAATGGTGAGGCCATGCTTGCCAGACAAGTGGCACTTAGCCACAACACGATGCTTATACGAGCCATGGAAACACAGCGGTGAGACGCCCCATACCGCCCATGAAAAAAAACAAATAAAACAATGCACTAGATGATAATCCTAGCAACACCCCCAAACACAATGCGCCTTGTTGTTTCACCACCACAACGTGACGGCCTTTTTGGTGATAATCTTGTTCAAGGTAATGATACAGTTTGGGTAACATACCAGGCAATTTGTGCGTTAAAAAAGGCCATTGCTGTTTCCATGATTGACGCATCGCCTTCCAACCTAAATGGGTCTTCATCCACTGCTCTAAGAACGGCTGGGCGGTTTCCCAGAGGTTTAAGCTAGGATCAAGGTACCGCCCTAGCGATTCAACAGACAGTAGAGTCTTTTGTAACAAAAGAAGTTGGGGTTGCACTTCCACATCATAATCTCTGGCAATATGTAATAACTGGAGCAACAACTGACCAAGCGACAACGTCGCCAATGGCCGGGCAAATACAGGCTCACACACGGCGCGAATATCTGCTTCAAATTGATCGACCCGCACATGAGGGCCAACCCATCCTGACTCAATATGCAACAAAGCCACACGACGATACTCTCGATGGAAAAAGGCTAACATATTCGCCGCAATATAATACTGATCCTGCGGACTTAAGCTGCCTACCATACCAAAATCAAGTGCAATAAAACGAGGATTGGCTGGGTCTTCGATATCTACCCATAAATTTCCTGGGTGAATATCGGCATGGAAAAAAGCATGTTCAAATATCTGAGTAAATAGCCAGTCAATTCCCATGGATGCCAGCTGGGATAAATCCACGCCGGCTTGACGCAAAGTCTCCACATCATCAATACGCACACCTTCTACATACTCCATCACTAACACAGTTTCAGTCGACAATGGCCAGTGTATCATCGGGATATGCCAAGCATCACATGATTCAAAATTACGCTGCAAACTGACGGCATTCGCTGCTTCACGCTTAAGATTCACCTCATGGGTGAAGGTGTGCGCTAATTCATCAATCAATAACATAAGGCGTTTATGCTGTTGTGGCTCAAACCAGCGTGAGAGCCACTGACAAACGCCTCGCATGAGGGCCATGTCTCGTGAAATAATCGATAAAATATGTGGCCTTAAGCATTTGATGACCACATCTTCACCACTGTGCAAACGTGCACGATGTACCTGGGCAATGGAGGCAGCAGCGATGGCTTCCTCCCCCACAAAAGAACAATGGCTTGATAATGGTTTACCCCATGCACGCTCAATGATGGGTTGAATACGATGAAAAGGCACTGGTTTGACACGATCCTGCAAACGAGAAAGACTGGCAATCATATCATCAGACAGAAAGTCATAACGGGTTGACAAAAGCTGACCTAACTTAATGAAAATCGGCCCTTTTGCCTCTAGCGCTAGGGCAAGACGATCAGAAACGGGCTGATTTAAAATCTGTCGCCGTCTGGGTGTCACCCAAAAAAACAGGAGCAGACGAGACACAGGCCGGCTTGGCCATACTAAAGCATCTAATCCATAATACAGTGCATGAAAGCATACACCAATGCTCCGATACATATTAAACATGATGTTGTGCCTCAAGACGATCCAATCTTGTCATCAACGCATCGACTTGCTGGCAAAAAACCGCCTGCTCTTCACGTGTGATGGCATAACGGTTTAACAAATCCCGCATCGTGTGTTGACTTTTATCTTGACAAGTTTGACGAGCTCGATGGAAGATACTGCCTACAAAGTGTAGGGCACTGGCTGGTTTCTCACCCACACAATCCGCACATAAAGCCCCCCAATCAATAGACAAAGACTTCAGCAACTTTTGAATCACAACCGCTTGATGGATATCACCTGTGATCGTGACGGATGACATGGGATGGGGCGCATCTTGAGAAACAGCATGCAATCCGGTGAAAAAAAGTGCCACCGTTGTACCGGATAGTGTCACAGACACTGGCCCATCATAGTTTGCAAGCAATATCAGTTTGCCCTCAGCAATTTGCCCGTATAAACGTATGGCAAGATCGGTTAATGCAATGACCACCACGGTATCAGGCATCGTTTCTAACTGGGTTTTGCATGCTGGCTGTGATGCCAAAACGGATTGAATCGCTTGATTTAATCGAATAATTAACTGTTCTTTCATGTTAATACTGTCCCCAAGTGAAGTGCGACGATACCACCGGCCATGTGGTGGTATTTCACACGCTCAAAACCAACATCTTTCATCATTTGCGCCAAGACATTCTGTGCAGGGTGTTTACGTATCGACTCCACCAAATATTGATAACTAGCTCGATCATCTGCCACCCATTCACCCAGGCGGGGTATCACATGAAAAGAGTATGCATCGTATACTTTTTGTAACCATGCACTGTAAGGCTTTGAAAACTCTAGTATTAATAAACGACCACCTGGCTTTAAAACCCTGGCACACTCACGAAGTGCTTGAGACTTGTCCGTCATATTACGCAGTCCAAATGCAAGCGTGATCACATCAAAGGTGCCTGATGCAAAGGCAAGGTGCTCCGTGTTCACGCAACAAATACGTAATGGGGAGACATAGCCTTCATCGATGAGACGATCTCGACCACATCGTAGCATGGCTTCATTGATATCACTCATCACCACCATACCACTTGGACCAACTTTTTGGCATAAAAGTGTGGTTAAATCACCGGTACCCGCTGCACAATCTAAGACAGACTGCCCTGGACGCAATTGCGCATAACTCAGTGCCAATCGTTTCCACACACGATGAATGCCTAGCGACATGACATCATTCATACGGTCGTATCGTGTACTGACTTTATCAAAGACTTCTTTCACGCGCTTTGTTTTTTCATGGGGACTGACGGTATCAAAACCAAAATCTACCCCTTTGGGGGGCCCACTCATACGCTCTCCTTACGCACTCTCTTGTCAGTTTATCATACAAGTATCACTTAAACCATGCCTAAGTCTTTGTCTCTCGCACTGGATTCGGTGTAGATGTACCATTGCCTTTCTCCACAGAGCTACTGACTTTGCGAAGAGGGGCATGGGGTGGAAAACCTTTCTCTGAATCAAGCACATAGTCATGGTTCTTATCATCCCTATCTACATGCAATGCGTCCATTTGTTGTTCTGTCGTTTTAAATACATCTGTCGTTTTAAATACAGAAGTGATTGCCTTATCAATGTGTTTAAAACCAAAAGTCCAAAAAATCGCAATAAACATCACGCCAGTGACCACACCAATGGCTATATCAGCAGTCATCGGGAGACCTAAAGGCGCCACTGCCGTTGTGATCACCAAACCAACCGATGAAGACGCCACCACAATCATCAATTTGGTAAACATCCGTAACCAATGCCGAGAACCCAGATGCTTTCTCTGAGACGCCTTCATTTCTGATGCCCGCTGTATCAGCGTGGATGTTGTATAAATTGTCAAAAAACCCAACACAAAAGATGCCATACCTACCATGATAGATACCACGGGTGTTGTAAACAAAACAAGGCTGGCCACACCATAGCCCAGTGCAAAACTTAAACCAGCAAATAATGTACTCATGAAAGTGATCATCACCTGTGTACGCCTTGCCCCACCTTTACGAAAGGCCTCAACCACCCCTAACATAAACGGTGAAAGCACACGAACCCACAATAAAACTGCCGAAAATAAGCTAAAGGCAAATACAACGTAAGGCAGCACCTGCGAGACGGTATTGGCAATCGAAGCAAACGTGATATTTTGCAACCATACGGCAGGCATGATGGCTGCATTGCTAAAAATCTGCGACACAAACTGAAAGGATAAAATAGACACCGCAATACCCGCTGTCATCGCAATGATAAACGACACAAGGTTGGCGATAACCTTTTCACGTAAGGGTTTATTTTTTTTCCAACCTAACTTACCTCGAAAAAGCGTGTAAAAAAAAGTAGCCAAATCTTTCATATTGTCGCGAATAGCTGGTCTCGTCCAAAGATAAGAAGAAAACCCTGCCAATCCCATAAAAAGCAACATCATGCCCGCACCTGTGACTGTATTTAATAATGTGGTTGCACCGATGTGACTGGCCCAAACCATAAAAGCCGAGGCACCAATCACTGAATTCACACCCCATGCATTAAGGTTGCCTAAAAAAGCGCCGATAGACCCAGCCACATTCCCTACTTTTTGACGTGATTTCTCGAACGCCTCCTCCTCTTCTGTTAAAGCGGGTATAGCCTCCTCGCCTGGTTTTTTCACTTTACTCATCTTATCATGAATCTCTTGGATTAATGAATGATTAGAATGCTGCGCCACAAGTTTTTTAATCTTTCCCTGCAAACCTAAATACATGATTTCTGCATCGCGCAATTCATTATCAGAGGACTCTTCATCCAATGAATCACATAAGGCCTTGATACGATTGATTTGATTCAGCACATCGACCAAGCATCGCTTCTGCTCTTTATTTGCTACCCAACCATGAAAAATGGCAGGATGATAAATATTGGCTCCCTGGGCACTGCGCAATACCATACATAGAAAAGCAACGCCAATGACACTGAGCCCTATTAAGAAGAGAATACGCTCGTAACGTGTTAACTGACTAAACAGTGTCGCATGAGATCCGCCTATTTTACCAATTAAACCAACACCCAATGAATTAGTAGCCATGTTGTACACCGCCACACCAATACCAATGGATATTTTCAATAATCGTCCACGAATCTGTGCTCGCGTATTGGCTTGAAGACGTTTGCGACGCTTCTCCTTATCCTGACTTAAAATCAATTCAATAATCGCACCAATATATGTTTTCATATCCTTTTGAATCTTATCGTTTTCGCTTTGAATATTAGCGTCTTTTCTATTATATTCTCTCATCATAGTATCCTATTTATCCACTTCTTATATAGCACACATTATTTTTTTTGGGGTGCTGGATTGCTCTCCTCTTCAGATGAATTATCATGCACAGGAGATACAGGGGGCAAGTCAGGAGAAACGTACACCTCACCCGCCTTCTGTGATTTCTTCATGATATAACGAAGAGATACGCCCGCGCCCATATTAGAGCCTTCTTGGAAAAACATACTTTTCAAAAACAAACTCAATATTACAAAAGAAAAAACACCCAATACAACGCTAACCTCTACAGACAAAGGAAGTATTTGAGACACGCCATGCATGAGTAAAAAAGAAAGCGAGAAAGACGTGGTTAAAATCATCATCATGAAAAAAGATGTCTTAACTATTTGCTTTTTTTGATGAGATGAATCAGTGAGAATACGAATAGTAGAAAAAAGAACCAGAGCCAATAAGCCTACTGAAAAACATAAAAATGCAAGATGTAAGGGTACTATATTCGGCAAAACCAAAGGAATGACTACATAGGCTATCGCCACTAACACCATGGAACCTAGCAAAGCAATGAAGCTCGCAATTTGTTGGCGCCTCTTCATAGGATTAGCCATGTTATTTAGGAATCTCACCAAACTTTTGGCAATCATTGGCGTTAAAAAAATAATACTTGCCAACATTGTGCCAATTAAAAAAACATAAGAAAGCACCTGCCCAACTGTGACGATGGCAGGCAGGGAAAATGGCAATGATACAAACAACGCTTGCATACCAAAATAGCTAAACAGTCCAATCATAGCGCCCATTAATAGGGACAAAATAATTGAAAAAATCACAACCAAAAATTTATTTTCATCTTTTATTTTTTGCTTGGCTACACGATATCCAAAAGACATCATCGATTCAAAAGGTGTTCTCAAGTCAGGGCGACTCCATAAAATATGTGAAGCACCAAACAACGAAACAAAAAAACCTAATATTTTACCAACCACACTAAATTTTTTACCAAAGGCAAGCGCGTTTACATTCTCTTCGTCTAATACAGATAATGATTGTGTCTTAAACCCTTTCCAATTGTTCGAAACCTCCTGCAACAATGGATCATTTTTTATCTTGTCATCGGATTTTTCAATGGCTTGGATCACACGATTCACTTGATAATTTATCTCAATTTTAAAAAGGGACTCATCTTGCTGTACCCCAATTTTCTTCGCAATACGATAAATACCAGCCACCGCTGAGGAAATTACTTTCTCAATTTTTCGGTATGCTTTTTTTTCCTCTTTTGTCCAAGATGCTTCAGCTTCTTTTGCGATTGAAGCCACCGCCATCTCTGACTGACGAGCACGTCGTCTTTTCTTAAATTTTACTTTGGATAATTTAAACAACTGCGAAGAAGGTGCATCTTGACTCAATCTAAGACGTATTATCATCAATGCAAACGTTAAAAAAGTGATACTTGTCAATATGATTATCCATATTCTTTCTGGCATCATTTTGGCTTGCATAAATGCAATAAAATCCGAAACAGTCTTAGGGTATGTTGATAACCCAAGCCATACGAGTAACTGCGCTCCTATTTTAGGGATAAGCCCCAATATCCCTAAGGTACTCAAAAACACTATCGCACTTAGACGTTTGAATCGGTCAGCACGTACAAATTGTTGCCATTGCTTGTCAGCCAGTGCTTGGACATTACCTGCTTCCCCATTCCGACGCATCACTTCTTCTTTCACTGCCTTTTCAAAACAAACAATGGTATCTTGTAGCAGTTTTTTCACTTCTTCTTTATGTTGAATCACTGCTGATAAGTCTGGCATACCCCACCTTTTTTGATAGACAGGGCTCTTTTATAGATGATGATTGCGATAAGTGGGGTATTTGAGTATCAAAAATTATACTTTTATTAAACTGAAAATTTAAATTTCCCTGTGCTGGGTTTCGTGGAATCGCTGTGACTTCTGCTATATTTTTCTGACTCCAATTTTTCACATGTAACAGGTTCACCACAAAATGACGATACGGCACAAGCCATTTGCGCTCCTGTGTCTTGAAACAAGGTATAGCGTGCCCAGAAAGCAGCCAGCGAAATCATCACAACCAAAGGCAAGGCAGTCATGCCCATGACAGGTCGAAATAAATGATGGGTTTGAAAAGCAATCATCAGTGCCGCAGCACCCGCAGGCAATATAACAAATAGATTAATGAGTCCAAGGTAAGATACTGGGTTTTTCAATGCACGAGCAAGTACAATACCCTCAAGGTTATTGACGATACTCTTATAATATAAAGGAATGACTGTGATGGCTGCAAAGCTACCTGTAATCACAGCCAACATAATATCAAACCGATGGGATATAGCCAGCATCCAATGGGGTTTTTTCAACATTTGATATAAGCTCATCGCACCATCACCTATGCCCATACGCATATGTAAGGCACCATATATAAAGAAAATCACAGAACTTGCTGTGGTCAATGCCGCTAAGGCAACGCCTGCACAGACAATCATCCATCGATTTTTCAACAAATATTCCCAAATAGACCTTGTTTTTTTGCTGTTCACTTGGGAAGAGCCTTGGCTTTTCTTTGACAACGCGCTAAACATCGCAAGGTATACACTGACCGCCCGTTTTCGTGTTGTGCCCATGGAGCTCGTAAAACCCACAAAAAATGCTAACATCAATAGTGCTATGACCAAACGACGATTTTGAAAAAAATGTCGACTGTTGCCTGAAAATAACTGCACAAGATGACCTATCGTGATAACGAAATAGCTCATGGACATCAAGGCATTACCTAGGGCGTTGCATGTCCCAAGTATATTCAAGCCCAAGCGCTGCCAAAACATCTGGGAACCTTCTGTCTTCTTTGACATAGGCACTAATATCATGTTGCGTGATGAAGATGAACCCGCTTCATCTTGTGATGGCTGCCATTGATACGTATGCTTTGCAGCCACTTTGCTAATCAGCCACATCACACGTTCTTGTAAGACCACAGTGATCTTAGACCCTGTCGTGTTCCCAACCCGACAAGCCAATGCATCCCATGATTTTTTTTGTATGTAAATACTCGTACTGTCTACATTGCTTACAGAGGTTTCAAGCCCAACGGCTTTTAATTGACGAACTAAACGATCACGTGTTTGTGTTTTTTGCATGACCTGTTTTTCTTCGTCACTTTTTCCTAAACCTTGGTTAACCGCCATAAAGTCATCTAACCACGATGAAGCATACACCATTGTCCAACGTACCGCCGTCATGACCGCTAAGGCTAATAAAATCGCTGCAGCCCATCCTAAATGATGAATATGCAGATATTTCATAAACACAGAAAGTACTGAACCACCCGATGTCAAGCCGATAACAAAAATGCCGGATATCATTTGTAATAAAAATGTGAAAATGGCCCATGCTTTAGTCAAGGAATCGTGCCTTCTTGTTTTTGAATCTTTCATACCATTCCCCTTATCATTTCACTATCAATGTAACGAATAAGAGTTATTTTGTCAAAATAGACAAGCCTAGCAGGCTAAAATATTCAATCATCGCAGCAAGTTGTCATGAAAAAAACATGCCAATGTGCACCAGTCCATAAAGATCGTCTCATCCTACCTATGTTGTGATGACCGAAGCATCAAGCGACATAAACAATATCAACAAATCCTGGTGAAAAACCTGTATACATTGCCAAAAAAAGCTGTCTATTTGCCTGCACTTCCAGGGTAGTAGGATAGCCTTGCACTGCCACCTGATAACAGCCTTGTGGCGGCAAGATCTGATCCAAAGTTACATGAACTTGTTGTGATGGCGATAAGTAAGCACGAAACGCAAACGGTCGCCCCGTATAGGCCATTAACTTATCCCAATCCGCCAAACGCACGGCCTCCCGACAACGTGTTGAACTAATGCGATCCCCCTCAGCACACCTGAGCGCACGGATGACTTGGTGTTGACTAAACGCATGCACCAAATCCTCGACCGTGCCTTGACATTTCGCACCAAAACGAAAACCCTCCCCAATCACAATACCTTGCACTTGCCACTTGTCTTGCAATATCTGCTGAATAAATGTATGAGGTGACATCTTCGCCATATGATCTGTGAAAGGGCAGATAATGATCTCTTCAATACCGTACTGCCTTATCAATCGCAACTGATAGGACCACCGTGTTAAACGTTGATGTGGCCGATTAAAAAAAGCCATAGGATGCGGTGAAAACGTCAAAATACTAGACTGTATTTGCACTTGATCTGCCAATGTACGTACTGCCTGAAACAGGGCTTGATGGCCTAAATGCACACCATCAAAATTACCCATCGCCACCACACGCGGCTTACTTCTTACCCCTTTTTTATCACCATGATAAATCATACAGACTCAGATAATATAGACCAGCTCTTTATATCTCGCCAGCGTTTCAACTGAGGCCACACAAGTAAAGTATATAACGTGATCGCAAAGCTGATGTATAGCATCAAATGCATGATACGTGCCGATGCTGTCCATGCATCCCATTGTGACGCCTGTGGTGATAACATATACAACACACCTCCCATGACGAGGGTCGCCAAACTAAATACGAGCCAACCACTGTCTTGCCATATCGACTGCGTTAGGTAATGTCGTTTTAGAAAAGCACTGAGATAGAGCACCTGCAACAAAGAAACAAGGCTCGTCGCCACCACAAGGCCTGTATGGGCAAAAAAATGCATCAATATAAAACTTAACATACCATTGAGCACTAAACAGATCATGGCAACTTGCATAGGCTTTTTGGTGTTTTTTTGTGCATAACATGCCGTCACACAAGCTTTCGCTAACATAAAAAAAGGTAACCCCAGTGCCAAACCACTGACACTCAAATGCGTCATCCACGCATCGTGCGCGGTAAAAGCTTGATACTGAAATAATGTCACGACAATGGGATAAGATAAAACCGTTAAGCCCATGGCTGCCGGCAAGCCTAGTCCTAACAACAAACGCACACCCCATCGTAATACATGCTGAAATTGCTGTGGTTTTTTTACCACAGCAGACAAGCGCGGCAATAAAATGGTTGAAACTGCCACACCAATTAAACCGAGCGGAAGATAAATTAAGCGTGAAGTGTAATAAAGCCAGGCAATACTCCCCATGGGCAACAATGAAGCAAACATGGTATCTAACATCACACCACATTGGCTGACGGAGTTGCCAAGCAAGGTCTGACTCATCTTTTTACCCAAACGTTTCATCGCAGGATGGCGCCATTGTATCGCACGCCAATTCAATAATGAAGCATCTAAAAAAAGACAATAAATCACAACAATCAGACATTGAACGATGCCAGCAATCAACACGGCATACGCTAATGCATCGGTGGCTCTTGTCGGGTAGAAACTACTCCATAACAAAGCAAGTAACCATGCCATATTCATCCAAATAGGAGAGGCGGCAGCTAACACAAAGCGTTTATGACAATGAAGCCACGCATAACCTACCGAAGAGATCGCAATGCAAATCAAATAAGGCATGGTCCAATACATATAATGAAGTGCAGCCTGAAAACGCAGACTATCCACCAAAAAACCCGGTGCATAAATACGCAAGACCCAAGGTGCAATACCCATTAAAAGCAAAACAACGACACTGCTGACGAAAGCCATCATCGCAGACACAGTAGACATTAATACCGTCACCGATTGCGATGACTTGGCATGACTGTCTGACAAAATGGGAATAAAGGCTTGTGAAAAAGCCCCTTCTGCAAAAAGACGTCGAAAAAAGTTAGGCAACTGAAAGGCCACAAGAAATGCAGCAAACCAGGGCGAGCTACCCAAGATGTGCGCACAAGATAAATCACGCACAAAACCGAACACACGAGAAATGAGCGTGGTAGAAGAAAACCGCATAAAACTTTGCCATAAGGTATGGCGAATTGGTTGAGTCATCTCAAAATCTTTCGAATATAGAGGCCTTTACCTTACCTATTTTAAGCATAAAACGCAAAACACATGGTGATTCCTTGACAAGCGCTTAAAAAGCGTTCATAGTCTTTGTTCTAATCACTGGTTATTTTTATGGAGTTTGTTCGTGGCTAATAGTCCTCAAGCACGTAAACGTGTTCGTCGTAATGATCGTTTTAATGCAATCAATATTCAAATGAAAAATCGCACACGTACGCACATGCGTACCGTATTACGCGCAATCGCAGACAATGACAAAGCCAAAGCCACTGAACTATTTAAACAGTTTCAAGGCCTACTAGGGCGTCTTCGTAGCAAGAAATTGCTGCATAAAAATACAGTCGCTCGATTAACCAAACGCTTTAATCAAAAGCTAAAGGCTATGGCTTAAACGACAGCCAATTGTTTTGCTAAATATTTCACAAGCACATCCACACCGTCTTTGGTGAACGATGATAATGTGAGCACCTCACCATCAAAGCCACTAGATTCTTTAAAGGCTAGGACATGAGACTGTACGTCTTCTGTCAGCAAATCCGTTTTGGAGAGGACGAGAATTTGAGGCTTTTCTACCAACGAAGCATGGTAACATGCAAGCTCATGATTCATACTCTTCCACTGTTTCACTTCAGTCTCCACATCACTGACAGCGATCATATGCAATAAATACTGACAACGACTCACGTGACGCAAGAACTGCAAACCTAAGCCTATGCCTTGTGAGGCACCCTCAATCAAACCAGGAATATCTGCCACGACAAAGCCGCCATCCCAACCGACATCAACCACACCAAGATGAGGCTGCAGCGTAGTAAAAGGGTAGTCTGCCACCTTGGGTCTTGCGCTAGACAAAGTACGCAACAAAGTTGACTTCCCCGCATTAGGAAAGCCCAGCAAGCCCACGTCTGCCAACACTTGCAGCTCTAGACGAATGAGTCGACATTCACCTTCTTCGCCCTCTGTAAATTGTCGAGGCGCACGGTTTGTCGAGCTTTTAAAATGTATATTACCAAGCCCACCTTGACCACCTTTAGCTACGCAAAAACGCTGCTGATCTTTAACAAGATCCGCAACCAAAGTATTGCTTGCATTGTCATAAATCTTAGTGCCAACAGGGACAGTTAACGTAGATGAGGCACCATTTCTTCCATTCTTTTGCGTACTCTGACCAGACTTTCCTGAATCAGCCTGATAACGTCGACGACGCCTGAGATGACCTAAGGTAGCACACTGCTTATCTGCCACCACAAAAAAACTACCGCCATCGCCACCGTCACCACCATTGGGACCACCCAAAGGGACATGACGCGCACGATGAAAACTGGCACAACCTCTACCGCCTCGGCCTGCTGTCAACTCAATGACGATTTCGTCAACAAAGGCCATGCTTAAACTTCTTAAGCTGCGCTAGAAGCAACAGTGGCTAGCAACCTATTGTTACGGCGAATATAACGAACGATACCTGTGTGCAATGCATACAATGTATGGTCTCTTCCAACACCAACACCATCACCCGCTTTACACTTTGTGCCACGCTGGCGAACTAAAATAGAACCACCGGTCACGTGCTGACCATCAGATGCTTTTTGGCCAAGATACTTAGGATTTGAATCGCGACCGTTCTTTGAACTACCGCCTGCTTTCTTATGTGCCATGGATTACTCCTCAGTCGCTTTTTCTGCTGAAACTGTCTTAGCTGCTTTTTTTGTAGCCTTTTTTGCAGTTTTCTCGATTTTGTTGATCTGAACAACAGTGTACCGTTGACGATGACCAGTACGCGTCATACTGTGTTGACGACGACGAAACTTAATGATGCGAACCTTTTCTCCGGCCTCTTCGCGAAGCACCTCACCGTGCACACGACCGCCTTCAACAAATGGTCGACCGACATGAAAAGATTGGCCATCATGCATACACAATACTTCGTCAAACACGACTTTTTCTCCGGCGTCTTTTGACAAAGACTCAATATAATAGTACTGCCCTTCTTTGACAGTCAGTTGCTTACCACCTGATGCGATTGTTGCATACACGTTCTTTACTCCATACAACATAAAAAAATTATATTACTTGAATTCCCTCTGGAAAGCAACACTGACGACGAGATCATTCACGGCGCCCCCAAAAGTTTGGCAGATCCCAGGTGAGCGCCCCATTATTTAACAAAGCGAAACGCATGGATAACATCAAAAAAAACCTATCAAAGTATGAACATAGGCACATCATGACTCTCTCTTTCATACGATAAAAGCGCCCCCCTCTTTATCTTCTAAGATCTCTCCCTGACTATCACGCCTCGCTTAGGCCATTCCCCCTCCCTGAAACCATGGACACAAAGCAAAAAAATTTGACAAAACAAAGTAAAATACGTATAATATTGCCATGAGTACGACAACTGCATTAATGACACATTTATCACAAGCGCCTGCTGAAACTTTTGACGCTTATATGAGACGGGTTTTTCAAGCCCCCATGCTGAGCGCAGAAGAAGAGCACCAGCTTGCAACACGTGTGCAACAAGATAATGATTTAGACGCTGCGAAACAATTGATCTTATCCCATCTTCGCTTAGTTGCCCACCTGGCCTATCGCTACCAACACTTTGGCTTAGCGATGAGCGACCTTGTCCAAGAAGGCACTGTTGGCCTCATGAAAGCAGTCAAGCGATTTAAACCACAAAAGGGCGTTCGCCTCGCAAGCTTTGCGATGCAATGGATCAAATCTGAGATCTATGATTTTGTCGTCAAAAACTGGCGCATTGTTAAAATAGCCACTACTAAAGCTGAACGAAAATTATTCACCAATCTTCATCGCTTTACGATCATGACTGAAGAAGATGTGAGCCTTGTTGCCCAAACCTTGTCCGTCAAAGAACGTGACGTCCATGCGATGATCACCAAGCTTAACCAACATCATGACATTGCATTTGATGAACCCGACCATGATAATCACAGCACATGGTCACCTTCCCACTACTTAGAAAGCACAAACATCAGCCCTGAACAAGCCGCACATACCGATGAATCGCAACAGCGTGCTGCCATCATGATACGCCAAGGCCTTGATCTATTAGACCCGCGCAGTCGAATCGTTATTGAGAAACGCTGGTTTCATGACGAAGAAAAGAAACCATCACTCAAGGTGATTGCTGACGAACTCGGCATTTCATTAGAGCGTGTGCGCCAAATCGAACGTCAAGGCTTTGCAAGTATGCAAAAACACTTGAAGGACAATCAAGTAGAACTTCATGCATCGCTATGATATGATCAAGTAGCATTGAGGTCCTGGTGACCTCATTATTGTTTACCCTGTCAAACTGAAAGGAACCTCATGTTATGAACACCCGTTCAATGATCATCTCACTTCTCGGCGCAGCATGTCTTATCGCCCACGCAGCCCCTTCTTCTGCCTTCACTCCTAAGCAAGAAGCAAGAATTCAAGCGCTGATTCAGCAGCAAATCATGAAAAAACCACAAACGATCATTCAGTCGTTGACAGCTTACCAAAAACAACAAACTGCTCAACGCGCAAGCACAACGCAAACCACCGCCAAGCAAGTTAAAAATCAATTATTATTTAACCCAAAAGATCCTAACATTGGCTCACCCACCGCCTCGGTATCCATCGTCGAGTTCATTGATTACCGCTGCGGACATTGTCGCCATATGGGCAAGACGCTAAAACAAGCCATGAGCCAAGACCCATCATTGCGTTTAGTTGTTAAAGAACTGCCTATCTTTCAAGGACAATCAACTTTAGCAGCCAAAGCGGCTATCGCTGCAAGCCATCAGCGTAAATTCCAGCCTATGCATCAAGCACTTTTAAGTAGCCAACAACCACTTACCCAAGCGAATATCACCAAAATTGCACAATCTGTTGGCCTGAACATGGCTCAATTTAAACAAGACCTAAAAAGTCCTGCCCTCTCAAAACAAATCTCTCAAAACTTTGCCTTGGCCAAGAAGCTTCATATCAATGGCACCCCTGCTTTTGTGATTGCTTCAACCTATGGCAAGTCCATGAAAGTCGTCTCGGGCGCGATACCACTTGAACAACTTAAAAGCATTATCCAACAAACACGCCAGGCAAAATAACACCCGGCCTAATCAAAAAAGCCAGTGAAACATTTGTTTCCTGGCTTTTTTATTTGCCGCAACCATCTTACGCCAAAACAAGTATCGTATGCATTATGCCTTAGGCACACACCAGGCTTGGCCAAGCAGACCAACTTGATCTTTCAAACGATGATATAACCACGGCCTAAGCGCTTTTTCATCATGAAACAAACGCTCTTGCATATAACGCTTCCATGCTTTCGTTGATAACTTTTTCTCATAGGCCAAACCTGATACTTCTTTAAGCAAATGATAATTGGCTTGAATACGCGGATTTGAAGCCTCTACTGTTAAATGCTCCATTTGTGTCACCGCATCTTTTAAACGCCCTGACAATGCCAGTGCCACCAAATAATTACTCATATAAGTCGATTTATTTTGACTTCGGTCCACCGCCTTTTTAAGACAGCCTAACGCCGCCTCTGGCTCACCTATCCGCACCAATAAAATACCCAAACCATTCAAAGCCCCGATATGCTGACCATCCGAAGTCGTTAAAACACGCTCATACAAATGGCCTGCCTGACTGTAGTGCTGTATCGCCATATAATTTTCAGCTAAGCGAACACGTACACGAGGCGTATCTCTCTCAGATTTTTCAAGGCCATGGTACAACTGAATACTTTTTTGATACTGCCCAGAAGCACTATAAGCTTTTGCCAAACGCATTTTCAATGCGATATCATCAGGCGTTAATCGTAAAGCACGCTTATACATCTCAGCCGCGTAATGATAACGATGAGACTGAGAAGCCTGAGCCCCCAAAGCCTGTAAAGCATGGCTCATTTTTTGCATCGGCACACTGTGCCCTTTATCATCCAACTGACATGCCGTCAAGCCCAAACATAACAAACAAAGACCCACTCGATAATGCATACTCATACCCCTAAAACTGCTGCGCCAAACCCTGTAAAGTACCGACAACACGATAGATCACTGGTCCAAGAATAATCAAGAAAAAAACTGGAAAAAAGCAGATAATACCCAAAACTCTTGCAACAGAGTCAGCCTTGTCTAGTGACGTTGCAATACGCGTGAGACGCTGATCATGCAAAACAGATAATTGCTTCTCCATGGATTGTAAAGACCCTAAACCATAATGCTGATTTAAATACAATGTACGCACAATGGCATTGAAATCTTGTGAGCCAAACTGCTGTGAAAATTCAGTCCATACCGCTTCGCGATCTGCACGTGTATTCAATCTACGATCAAGCTGCATTAATTCAGTGGTTACTTCTGGAAAATGAGATTCAACCATCGTAGCTAAACGATTTAAAGCCACAGGCAATTGATCACTTAATGCCAAGAAAGCTAGCAGCATATTCATGGTATACCACATACGATGTATCAATGCTTTACGATGAGACACAGCCCGCATAGCCAAAACCATACGTGGGATAAAATAACCGACAACACCAGCAATTAATTGCACCCATATAGGCATGCGCCATGTCAAGAGAATGGCCAAAGAAGGCAATGCGGTTTCACAACAATAGAAAAAGACAAAACGATGCTTAAATTTTATATCAGCTTGCAGAAACAATTCTTGCAACGTCAAAGCCGGAATTGGCTTAAACTGACAAAATGAACGCCACCATACTTGCCCCTTCATAAAAGGCACCAAACTATCTTTAAGCGCATAACGCCTGTTAGCATATTGACTCATAAACGCCTAATCCATCTAAAGACATAGAAAGCAACCACCCAATACAGTACAACAAGGAAAATAGCAGCATACATCGCCCATGGCTTTTGCTGAAAATATTGCATAATACCCGCATGATCTGTCATCAATGACCGAGTTAACAATAATAAGTTCATCGTCTGTGTTATGACACCTGTGATAATCACCCCAGTAGCTTTCTCATTGGTCAACGAACGACTTTTGATATGGGTGACAAGATATTGACGCAGAATGCCCAAAGATTGCTTTAAATCCCCACCAAATTCAAGATACGCTAAAAAAATCATGCACAAGTCACTAAAGCCAAGCACATAAGCTTGCGCCAAACTCATGCGCAAGGCATCTTCCACCCCAATACCTTGCTTTAGTCGACGTATAATGGTTAAAAAACAATACTTTAAGGGCTCCTCTGTATGCTCATAAGCTGATTGAATCAGAAATTCAATTTGCGTAGTCACTTGCACCTGACACATTAAATGCTGCAATAAGCTTGCTAAATGCGTATTAATTTTCTCTTCATTGACTTGGCGCGCCAAGTTTGCTTGACCCTTTGCAAACAAATAAACCATCACACCAGTGACCAACCCACTCAACAAAATCATGGCTGTCGAGAAACCAAGATGACTATACAATGTCCATTGAATGATACCATACACCACAAAAAAACGAATTTTGATAGACTGAGGAGCGTCCTGCCATAATAAACAAAACTGCTGCCAGCGCGAAGGTTTAGCAAAAATAGCCTGTGTTAAACGGGCCTCAGGCAGATGTAACAATAAATTATCTACCGCTTGCTGCTGACGGAAATACCCTAAACTACATAAAAACCACCATGCGGACAAACAAAGACTTAGGGCAATCCATAGCTCACTCATGTCACATCCGCTTTTTTAAGCACACCAAAAGATGCTAATACCGATCGTGCTTGATGATCATGAATTTTCTGTAGCCATGCAGGACTAACAACGGCTTGTCCAATATGACGGCCAAGCGTCGCATCGTCATGATACTCAAAATGAAATAAATCCTGCAACACCGCCTGCCCATCTTCTTGCTTGCCCACTGAAGTAATACGCAACACACGACGCTGCCCCCGACCTACTCTGCCTACTTGAATAATCAAATCAATCACGGACAACACTTGATTTTGGATAAAGGACTCTGTGAGTGTTGTTTCACTCATCATCACCATACTAATCAGGCGTCGAATCGCTTCTTCTGGGGAATTGGCATGCAATGTTGTCATCGAACCATCATGACCGACATTCATAGCTTGTAACATATCGAAGGCTTCTCCACCACGAACCTCTCCGAGCAAGATGCGATCTGGGCGCATTCTTAATGCGTTCACGACCAAATGCTTTTGCGTTACCAAGCCTTCGCCTTGCGCACCCATCTGCCTTGTTTCAAGGCGAAGTACATGGGGCTGATTCAACTGTAACTCAGCAGCATCTTCAATGGTGACCAAACGCTCATCCTGATTAATCGCCCAAGAAAGTGCATTCAATAATGTTGTTTTACCCGATCCTGTCCCTCCCGATATAATCACATTAAGACGATGCTTAACCAAGATAGATAAAACTGCGGCCATCGTGGGCGTAAGCGATGCATTGGCGACCAAACTATCAAGACGATCGCGCGCTCCCGAGAAACGACGAATGGACAATAAAGGTTTATCAATAGAGATCGGTGGCAATACGGCATTCACACGACTGCCATCGGGCAAACGTGCATCCACATAGGGTGAAGAAAAATCAATACGCCTACCAGTCTCACTGGCTATTTTCTTAATCAAGTGAGTCAAATGCGCATCGTCACGAAACTGTATGGTGCATAATTGCAATACACCATGTCGTTCAACAAAGACTTCATAAGGACCGTTCACCAATATATCACTGACGCTTTCATCATGTAGCAGTGGTTCAAGCGGACCAAAATGGAAAAGATCATCCAATAAAAATTGAATCACAAGCGTCAGTTCTTGCTGATTCAAACAAAGGTCATGCAAGGCTAAAATATCTTGCAGCCCCAGTTGCAATGCATCCGCCATTTCCTCCTCTGTCAAGGAAGATACGACGCGATAATCCATCATTGTAAGTACATCATGATGGATGCAACGAATGATTTCCCACACACGCTGCTCTGTAGCCTGAGGCACTGAAGGATAACGACGATTAGGCACAGCCAAAGGACTATACATAGACTCTTCTTTCTGATCATCCGCTTGCTGAAAACTTGTGATATCCAACTGGGCTAAACAAGCTGGTACATCAATATTGGCTTGCATTGACTCCGCTGCCTCTTCTAATACATGGGTCACAAGGTGTTCGTACTGTATAGGATCATCAGGCAATGGCATCCACTGCAAACAACGACGCACTTGTTCCATCACTTGCTTTTGCATATCATCCTCCTCATTTTACGAGCCAAGCCCACCATTTCTCCCACTGACCAAGCTCTCCCTCATCCATTTGCAATGCCTGTTTCAATGTTTTTGTCCAAGCATGCTGTGACTCTTCTTCAACAAATGGACATGGTACATCAAGCAATGCTTGCTCAATACGTTGCCTACAATCTGGAAAGTAATGAGTGCTAGCCCCTTTTAGGCGTGATAAAATCGGAGCAATATCAATATCATTGATATCATTCATACGCTGTATCCATAGCTGCCACTGCGATGATGGCAATTTATCTTGCAAAATCGGCATTAATCGCTGCCATTGCAGCATACTTTCTTCACTTTCATCCAACACCAACACCAAAGAAGTCGTAAAAGGAAGAATCGCTCCCAACAAATGCATTAAATGGTAAGGGACATCAATCACAAGATTTTCAACATGCCCGTAAAGAAAGCCTAGTCCATGCTTGACATGTGCATCTGTTAAAGACTGTACATCATCAAATGCCAAATGATCACCCAAACCCCAAAGACGTTTTCTTAATTGGATGGCTGTGGCACGATAAAGGGTATCATCTAAACGTGCAGAATCTTCAAACATAGCCAACATACCTTTGGGGGACGGACAACCAAAGTGGCGCCATGCACCGCCTCCCAGTGGATCACAGTCAAGTAACACCGTTTCTTTTTGTGTTGCCAGCAACGTCGCGGCATGGCTACACAAGGTAGATACCCCAATACCAGGATACATGCCAATCACTGTAAGCACTTGCGTACTCACACGTGTATCCTCCTTCTCTTCTTCTTGCTGTAAAGAAGCTTGAATCATGACACGAATGGCTTCAAGATCATAAGGCCAAGCCAAATAATCAGCCACACCCAGCTTGGATAAATCCATCAGACGAATGGTACTGCTGGGCGAACCCAGTACCAATAAATGGATCCCCATCGTCTTACACTGTGTCGCCAAAGGTGCTAAATCATAACTGACTTGATCGTCTGTCACACTCACAAGCAAACAAGGACAAGTTGCATCCAACTCACCCAATGCATCACCACAGCCCCCTCGAAAAACACATGGCTGACTCAAACCATCTTCTTGAACTAAATCCCTTAAAATAGCAAGCACGTCATCATGCTGACTGTAGGCTTTCCATACTTGGGTTATCGCCTCCGATGACGTACTCACCCTGGTCTCCTCAATTAGTAATAAAGCCTGGACCAACCATTTTATTGGATGGGTGAGCATGATGCATATCAACGCTCATGCCTTGATGAGTTGGCTTCACAAGGTAGGGAATAATAATAATCACAAATTCACGTTCAATTTGATTACCATGGGCTTGCGTGAGCAAAGAGCTAAGCACAGGCACTTGCTTCACACCTGGCACTTGTTGCTGATGTTGGCTCATATGATTTTCTAATAATCCCGCAATGGCAAAACTCTGGCCATTCACTAGCTCAACCGTCGTAGAAACTGAACGACGCAGAAAACGTGGGTTGGCTTGTACACTTTCAGGTCGTGACATCTTAGGGGCAACTTTGACGCGAATACGCCCATCATCCAATACTGTAGGCGTAAATAAAAGCTCGATACCATAAGGTTTATAAACAACTTGAGTACTTTGAATTAAACCAGAGTTAACCGAAGTAATCGGTACTTCGCCCCCCACTTTAATGGATGCCGTATGACCTGACACTGTCGTAATACTCGGCTCTGCTAAGATGGTTGCTAATTTCTCTTGATTAAGAATACGAAGAATCGATGAAATTGAAAAATTTCCGGATTCATACGAACCAAAATTCACTTGATTGGTTGCATTACTTAAAGAAGATTGGGATACCGCTGAAATCGTTTCCACGGATGCAACATTGGACACTAAATTCGTAGTATCCACTGAAAAACCGAGCCCCTTGGATGAAAACACTGTGCTAAGATCTAAACCGGTTGCTCGGTTGAGCTCTCGAGACACCTCAATTAATTTAACGCGTAAATTAATTTGCTTGGCTTGTGAACTGACATGTAACAAATCAATCATTTGGGCATGGCTTCCTAACAATGTTTTCATCGCATTCACTAACTTTTGATGCTTATTAGACGTGGGGACTTCACCTCGAATCACCAATTGATCACCCAGTTGCTCGATACGAAGCGAGGGTGATCGCGCACCCAATACTTTTTTTGCCAGCTTTTGAAGCCTGGCCACAGGGTAAATCACTTTTAGCTGAAAAGTTTTTAAAATATGCCCTTGTTTATCTAATACATGCAAAGGTGCTTGCCCCAACTTCTTTCCTTGGATATAAAGCACTCCTGGAGAACGTAAGGTATACGTTGCCACATCTGGGGTAGGCAAATAGAGTGTTTTGAAGGATTTAGGCAATTTAAGTACGCGACCACTTTGAAATGGCACATTGACCACTACTTGTGGTGTAGCCCATAAGGTCAAAGGCAATACCAAAAATAGTAGCGCTAGGTATCTCACAACACGGCCTCCTGGCAAAATACATGACCTTAGTATAGCCGGATTCATCTGATAGCACCAGTAAAGTCAATCAATATGTGTATCTAAGATCTGTTGACTCACACCTTGTGGGCCAATCAAATCGATTTTTCGTGGCTCTCGTGGTTCATCTGCCTGTAAAATAGTATGCAATGTTTTTTGCGTTAATAGCGTATTGACCGCCAGGGCATCCCCTCGATGTCCACGAATCACAATGGTTAATACGCCACTATGTAAAGCTTCTTTAAACAAAATAAGACGTTTTTTTGGAATACTTAACACGATCGTTTTATCATCTCTTCGTAATACCCGTGCATCTTGAATCAATAAATAACTGGTACGTCGAACCTTTTCTTTCAAATGCGGCTTATGTTGCCATAAAATCATGACTTGGTCCCCTATGGTCACATTCCGTCCTGAGCTATATTGCAAATCCAACAAGGGCACAGAAACTGCGCGCTGATCTTTGGCAAGAATCCCTGATAGGGGCGTATGACTTAGCTTAGATTCATCGACCATATCCCCTATCATCGCTTTGGTAAAACGCTTACCTTTTTGAATGGCTCGCCGTAATTTTCGCCCCACTAACTGCTGACGCCAAGCTCCATCTTTTATCACATAATAAGCCAACCATTTTTGCTTCACTTGAAAGGT
Organism: Coxiellaceae bacterium; assembly: GCA_902601155.1. Classification (GTDB taxonomy): domain Bacteria; phylum Pseudomonadota; class Gammaproteobacteria; order Comchoanobacterales; family Comchoanobacteraceae; genus CACKMC01. The sequence goes on from CACKMC010000013.1 coordinate 25,187, forward strand.
ATCCCAAGACACATCCTCTTCTTTCAACACGGCACCCAAGCGCAAATGATGGCGTGAAACCGCAAGCACCGCAGACACTGTAGACTCTTTGCGAGCAAGTGAAAGACGACGCTGGTAATTCCAATAAAACACTGCAGTTAATGCCAGTAAAATGACTGCTATTCGTATTTTCATTCGTCGACGCATACTATCCTCCTAAGCCACCAGATAAGCAGACGATTGGCCATGATGCTTGGCAATGGCCACCTGCTCAAAACTTACGGTATCGGACCAAGTCCCTACACTAAAAAAAGACACATGATGAATACGCAAGCTTACTTTGACACTGTCCGCTGTTGCGATCGATGTCGATTGAAAATGCGTGCCGTCCCAATGCCCGTATAACACTGACGAAGCATCAACTACATAAGGAGAAAGTGGCGCCTCATCCTGCATGGCTTGCACAACCGATGAAGCCGGATTAGGCAAATGTGCGGCTACAGCCAAAGCCATATGGTCTGCATAACTACGAAGGTGCGTCACCAGTGTCGTACTGGTTGTGGCATTCCATATCACATAAAAAAAAGCAAGCACGGGCATAATCATTAAAAGCCCCCATACCAGCATCACCATACCTTTCATGGATTTTAAGCGGCGCATCCACCTTCCTTAAGCCCGATGACTCTGACCGTTTGGCTTGCAATTTGTGTGACATTCCATGGGTTAGGATTCACATAGTACATATGCAAACTTAACATCGTTCCCACCGGCTGATTGATCACGGATGTATCATCTATCTCAACGCCATTGGCATACCATGTTTCTGTCACTTCACTTGGATTGAGCGCTAATTGACTCAATACCTGATCCGTGTAGGTATCGACGGAAAAAGTACTGGAAGCTATGGCAACCTGTCGCATCACAACATGCGCGGCATTGACTAGCGTCATGCGTGTATAAAAAAACGTACCGACATTGACCATCAGTATCAAAAAAAACATAAACACAGGAAAAATAAACAGATAATCAATGGTTGCCACAAATCCTCGGCTTCTTCGAATGTTTTGATAATCCATGATCACACCTTTTTCCAAAATATACTAAACTGCCATACCATCGTCAACAAAGGCCTCATACACGCATAGAATCTAAGCATGCCAAATAGTTTGACCACAACAATCACGGGTACGCACTAGACACTCCAGAAGACAGACTAAGTATCAGTAAAGCTAATACGAATAATGCCAACATACTGAGTATAATCATCCATGGCACCTGTTGCACCACAGCCTGCTGTTGACAGGGTTTTTCAATGACATGATATAAGATCATACTCACCATTAAAATCACAGACCACACCATAGGGTAAAAAAACACATGTTGGGAATAGCCTAAGGCACGACTGTAATAAAGCAAAGGATAGTGCCATAAATATATGGTATAGCTAGCCTCACCTAATGGTATGAACCCTAAACGCTTTGAACACCCAACCCATAGACTTTCCTCGTGAGATGAAAGGATAATCCCCATCGTCAACACACAAGGTATGATCGTATAAAAACTTGGCCACGGCATCTGTTTCTGATTAAATAAGACAAAGCAAGTAAGTAAGCCCACCCAACAAAATAAACTTAAGCCAGATGGCCAAGTAAGTCGGTCATCTGCTTGCAGGTAAGCACAAAGACCTCCCATCATAAATTCCCATAAACGCGCACTAAAAAAATAAAAACCATAGAGCCCTTGATACTTATCACTGATCACCTGACACCCTAACAAACTGATGCTTGCCACCACCGTAAACCCCAATGCATGCTTGTTTTCTGGCATTGTTTTCTGCAAAGCAATCATGAAACAAGGAATCAGTGCATAAAACCAAAATTCTTGACTCAAAGACCAAGTATGCAACAACATATTACCTTGCGTAAATAACTTATCGTGTATAAAAAGATCAGAAAAATAAAGGTGTGCGACACCACTTATGTTC
>CACKMC010000014.1 GCA_902601155.1 Coxiellaceae bacterium
GAATGATGTAGAATATTTTCAAGATCAACCACACCGACCTGATAATGATGCGATGCAAAAGCATAGGGGCTACTGATTAACAAACAAGCAATGAGTCCCAAACAAGATTTATTCATGGCGTTCTCCTATGAAAGAATACAGTCAACATGACTATGCGTATCCTAACATAGAGAATAAAAATATAGCAAACCATGCCAATGAGGGGTCACTTAACCCTGCCTATGTGGCAACTGAAACACAACCCAAACTGTTGTCCATCAGCATGACCCATCACGTGCAATATACGACCGATGGAAGTCGCACACATGCCTAAGCGATCATGCATAGCAATATGTGCGGCCATCCTATTATCATTGATTCGTTGGCGTAGATTCACCAGCAGGCTCAGCTTCTTCGGCTGCTTCTGCTGTTTGTGCCCACCGACTCAAATCATCCATCGCATCCTGAGGATTTTTACTATCCAGTGCCTCAGCCATCTTACAAGCCTGAATCATCATCTGGTCTGTTTGTGCAAGAAGTCCATCTAGTTGTGCATCTACCTCAGGATTGCCCAACGAACGATACTCGCCTGGCTTACCTGTCGCCAACGCATGGGCCCAATCTGCATCTGCCCCATGTTTTTGAAATGTGGCAACTGTTTCTGCAACCCCCATAGCGCCTGTTAATTCTTGCACAGTGTGACAACTTTCAAAACAAGGCGCTTCATCCAATTGTTGAAGATTTTCAAAATGCCCTTTCACTGTTTCCCTAAATGCTGGATCTTTCCACATGGCCTGTTGTTTCACCGGGTGGGCAATAGACAAATAATCCGCAAAGGCTTTCGCACTACCTGGCTTGCCTTGTGCGATATAATCAACCATACTGCGCACACATGGGCCATCATCCATCTGTAATATGTGTTGCAACATACGAAAAGGCCTACCTTCCTTCTTATATGCCATTGCGTCACTATGCTTCTTTGGTTGGATCACACCTAAAAAACTGACGGCGGCAGTAGGCACATGCCATAAATAAGGAAAATGCGCCTGCCAATTACCGCTGTTAGCATCTAAGACACCACAAATCTGTGCCTTGTCACTCTCAGCCATCCCTGTCTTGTTTACCTGTTTCTTTAATTGCTCTTTATATTTCTCTTTCATGATTATTTCCTCAATGGTTTAATCTCTATTACTTTATAGAACATAAAAGGAAAAAAGGGGCTTGATTGATGATGCACCGTCACAACAAAACTAAGAAGGATACACATGCATGACTTGGATAGCAACACAATCAGAAAATCATTCATCAACATATCATCCCCGCACCGATCAGACTGTGATTACTATCGCCGCTAGGCAGATTCCCATGCTACCAATGAAGCATAGCTAGCATGCACCTTATCCCTATGACCTAAATACACTGATCACATCCGGTGATTAGACGGACGACCATCATTTGGCTTATCTTTGCCTGACTCAGTACGATCACCACGTGCAGCAAGCCCGTATTTCGCTCTCAACTTGTCACCTGTCTCATGCATCGCACGTTGCGCCTGTTTTTGTCTTTTCTTTTGCCGCAAAGATTTTGAATGCAATACTGTATCGGCTCCCTTCGCAATGACACTACCTAACTTATGAAAGAACCCTGTTTTCGCCTTTGCGGCTGACGCCGCTTCAGGCTGTGGCTTAGGGTAGTCACGAAGATACTGCGGCATTTTATACATTCCAAATGACACATAGTTTTCATCTTTTTCAAAACTAGGTACTTTTTTATCTTTACTCATGCGTTCAAAACACTCAAAATCTCGTTGTATGGTTTCGAGATATGTTGGGTCCCAGTCCTGCCTATCTGGATGACGCATCCTTAGGTATTGCATAAAGACATCAAAACGTTTTTCTGCCACTCTATCTTGCCTCTGAGCATCTCCCCGCTGACGGCCTACCAATTGAAGCTGATCACAGCTCACATAACCTAATGCTGCTTTCGCGGTCGCAGAAGGCATTTTTAAAATACGTTCCACCATACGATAAGGTTGCCCTGCTGCTTTTTCGGTTTCCAATGGTGTGGCCAAATCTTTACCCACTACTTTACTCAAAAGACCCGCAGCGAAAATACCCAAGCGCACTGGATTGGCTTTCGGTGGAAAACGGTGCTGCCAATTATGCTTATTTTGTCTGATCATACGCAGTAAATCACCGCGCTCAGGTGCATCACCATGGCGCTTCTCCACCAGACCTGCAATCTTTGCGTTTGTTGTATCATCCCAAGTATTTTGTTGTTCAGGCTTCATCGTTGCCTCCTATCACATAGATAACTTATATATAGTTCAAAATAGACAAGATAGGGGCAGCATGAATCTTATTCCTAAACAAGACACGCTTGGTGCGCCACAAAAACTCCCCATATACCTCACCACATGAAAGATGAGAAACAACGACTAGATAACACTGAATATCATCCGGTCATAATCCATCACAATCAACGTACTTTGTGCATACTCATAAGTTCATATGATCAGCAACTTTCACGGTCTAATAAGCAATCATCGTGATAACAGCCTTGTCTCATATTGGGCGATATCATTTGAGAATAGTCTGATCAAATCAGTAAATAATGACACCTGTCACGACACGCATGGCAGCTCCCACTGTATCATCATGGTGATACAGTGGGAGCGCTAAGGGGTTCATCATACTTACATACACTTGGCATGCAGAATACTTTGGTCAAACGTAGGCGCATCATCACGTGCTTCTCTGAAAGACAACACGCGTGCGGTAGGTGCTTGCACTGCCATAGCAGGTGGTAAGGATAAGTCTGAAAGCATAGATATGTCTGATACCAAGCATGGCAGCTCCTCACTGGGTGGTGGTGGCGTCATCGGTGGCATAGGTGTACTTAGTCCCGCCACGTCCTCTGCAACAGAAGCCTCTGCACCATGGGGTACCACAGAGGACTCGACCGCCATGGCGTCACGCTGTGGCATCATCGATCTTTTAAAACTCATCATCGCAACGTTTCTTTCTATTTCAGCACAAAGCTGATTCAAACCTTGCAACTCATACGATACATCATAAGCATGTCGACCATGTTGATGCTTAGATAACAAGAACTGCGCACTTTGTAGTGCGATTTGAACATCCGTTTTGGACTGAGCGAGCAATCCTTTCATTTGAGCTAAAAATCGATCGTCTAACCACAGTGAAGGCATACGATCTGGGTGCCAGTAGTTCATAATGAAAGACCAAAAATCACAAGTACTTTTCACTTGTGCAGGTGATCTTTGTGGCACTTGCCCATCCGCTTGTCTGCCAGATAAAAAAAGTACACTTGCCTCTAGGCAATCGAGTGATTGTGCTTTTTCAGCAAGCTGTACCATACGCTGTAACATACGAAAAGGACGACCCGCATTTTTTTGTGTGACCATCCTATCCGCTGTGTCGGATGAAAATAGCCCATAAAAAGCAATCGATACACTGTTTGGATTATCCAAGCAAGGAAAATGTTGTATCCAAGCACCCTCTCTGGGATCTGCCGACGCGTTAATCATCACCATGATTCGCTGAAAACGATCATGATCTAAAGAAACTAGATTGCTCTGATAACAAACTTCTTGCAACTGAACTTGAGATATATTAGATAAAGTATCACTTTGACGCATAATTATTAATCCTTATTGTTTCTATTATGATAAACAAAAAGTATTAATAAGTCAAATATTAGCTAATTACGCACATATTACATAGAAGTTGCCAAAGTAAAAGCAAAGCGTTCACGCGCATCGTGTGCTTGTGAATGGACAGGCACACCCAATACAAGCACTAAAGGCGCAATCATGGTACGCCATTGGACCGCCAATCCCACACTGGCTGCTGTTTGGTCCCAAGTGATGGCCTGATCATACACCGAGCCCGCATCCACAAAGAACATACTGCGTACTTGATGATCACTGAATGGGGGAAGAATCAAGTTCAAACTGGCATGCGCAAGAATATGACCACCCAGTGCATGGCCCTCTGCATCTTTAGGGCCTAAACCATTGGCCTTAAACCCACGCACTGACCCAATACCACCCGCATAAAAATGCTTGAAGAAAGGAAGCCCCTCATCATGTTTACCATAGCCTCTACCATAACCAGCCCCTGCGTGAAGATAAGCAATCCACCCCGTGTGCGCCAGTGGATGATACGCTCGCAATTGATACGTTGCAATCATATAACGCAAGCTGTTATTGGCCGGCAACCCAATATCAATAGAAACCCCATGACTCAAACCACGACGTGGGAAAATGGCACGATCAAGGTGATGATGCTGCCACCCCATTGACCATTTAATGTCATTGATATTCGCACCATGTTTGCTAATAAAATCTTTGACCAAATCACCGGCCGACTCAAAGGATAATAAACGAATATGACTAAATCCTAGGCCCAATTGAATACGATCATAATGGGTGATGGGGAATGAATAAAATAACCGCCCACCCCATTGATTACTTTTATAATTCGTGATGTTTACATGCTCTGGCGTTGTCCGTTGGAAAAACAAAGTCATACCACGACTGACACCTGACGAGCGATAATAAGGATTCACATAATTAATTTTAGCGCTTTGTGTGAGTCGCGTATGCTGCAAATTCAAGGCCAAAGTTTTGCCGGTACCCAGTAGATTGGATTGATTGAAAGCCAACTGATACAAAAGACCCTCTTGCGATGAAAAACCAACCGAAGCACTGGCTACCAAAGAGGAGACCTCTTCAACCTGACAGGCCAAATCGCTCATATCTTCACGGCCATCCACTGGTTTAAGATGACAGTTGACATGCTTAAGATAACCTAGGTTGTTTAAACGGCGAATAGATTCATCGATCTTTCCTTGATGGTAAATGGCATATTCCATTTGCTGCATTTCGCGACGTAACACACGATCTGTGGTGACGCGGTTACCCTCAAAAGTGATGCGTCTTACCAAAACAGGTTGATGCGTGGTCAGATTAAAAATCAAATCAACCTTTTGATTTTTCTTCAAACGTGTCTTTATTGCCAAAGAACCATGGGCATAACCATGATCTGCATATCGGGCTAAAATACGTGATTTCGCACGCATGACTTCATCATTCTGAAAAGACCGACCTTTTTTTACTTTACCCCATAAGTCACTGACATCCACGCCTTTTTTGCCACCATGCAATTGCACATGATCAATGACGTAGGGTTTTCCCTCGGAAAGCACCAAGCTAAGATCTACATCCGTTTTGTTTGGATGATGTTGCGTATGTACTGCCACAATTTTTGCATCCAGATAACCATGGCGGTAATAAAGTTGGAGCACACGTTGCTGATCCCGATACCACTTCTCCTTCGCATAATGGTTGTTATGGGTGATGAACGACCATAACTTGGGGGATAATTCGATCACATGTCGCAATTGACGTGATGATAAGGCATGATTGCCTTTTAAACGAATATTGCGAACAGTCAGAGGGTGCCCCTCTTTAATCAACACTTGCAAAGTGACACGATGATCACCTTGATCTTCACGTATCATTTTAACATCAACTGCCTGATAACCCTGCATATTATAATGCGTAACGATGTCGTTTTCCGCTTTCTTGAGTGCATAGGGATCTAGAAAAGATGCTTTTTTCACATCATGAAATGCCAGTATTTTTTGGATAATTTCTTCTTTGACATGGCGATTGCCCTCGATTTCAATATGAATCAATCGGACACGCTCGTTGACCTGCACACGCAACATATGACCATCTCGATAAACCGCCACATGAGAGAAATAACCGGTGGTATACAAAGATTGGATGGCTTTTTCTATCACATCATGATCCACTGATTGACCGACCTTAATCGGAAAGTGATGAAGAATATGCTGTCGCGAAACATGTTGCTGACCACGCACTTGAATCGCAGAAACACGCCAAGCCCACGCATGACAACTCAAACAAAGGATTAACCATGCTGTTAAAAACGCTCTTTGCTTCATATTCCCACTCCTAACACACTATAAGCCACACAAGGGGTGACGATTAACCAACTATCCAAACGATCCAATATGCCACCATGACCTGGCAGACATTGGCCACTGTCTTTGCATTGATAACGACGCTTCATCGCACTCATCCATAAATCACCACACAAAGCCAAAGCAGGCAAGATAAAGATAAGCCATAGACTCATCTTCCATGGCCAGGCCAATGCCACAGCAAAAGCAGCCGTTAGCATGGCACCACATACATAACCCGTTAAAAATCCATACTCAGTTTTATTGGGACTAATACGCGGGACAATGCAACGCTTACCCCATGCTTTTCCCGCAAAATACGCCGTGCTATCGACGATAATCGGCACCCCCATGACCAAACCAAGTAGTATGGGCTGCTTTTGACACAAGATGAGCGCACTGACTAACCAAGCCGCCAATACCCAAGCACCTTGGATGGCATCGATATAACGTTGGTGATTTGTCATAGGTATTGGCGGTTGAAACATGGCCCAAATAAGATAACACCATACAAATGCAAGCAAGTACGCCAATACGGGAAACACAACCAATGCCCCACCCATAAGCAGAAAAAACGCAAGACCGATCACCATCATACCTGCACGCGCTTGGGTCAAATGACGATACCATTCATACAAACACATCGCCGTAATAAACCATACCAACCCCATCATCGCCCTCATCCCCCCAAAGAATAAGAGCAATGCCACAACACATAGTAATATGACGGCTGTTTGAATACGCTGACTAAGCATGAGATGATTCCTTCACCTGCCCATATCGTCGATCTCGTGCAACGAACCAATCGAGTGCGGCATCAAAATCTTCATCCTGAAAATCTGGCCAAAGCACGGGGGAAAAATAAAGCTCAGTGTAAGCAAGTGGCCATAGCATGAAATCACTAAGGCGCTGCTCGCCACTGGTTCTGATCAATAAATCAGGGGCTGAACCACCCACTTGGAAAAACGTATCGCACCGCGAAGGTGTGATCTCTGCTTCAGTGAGCTCACCACGCAATAGTGCCTGATGCATTGTTTTCATGCCATCTAAAAGGTGCTGTCGGCCACTGTAATTAATCGCCAAACATAATTGTAGTGCCTGCCCATGTTCTGTTAAATGCGCAGCTTTGACTAACAGTGCTTGCAAGCTCTTGGGTAATACACTGGTATCGCCTATTACTTTTAATTGAATATTGGCGTCAACCAGTGGTTGAAGGTAAGCTTCGATTTTTTCTGAAAATAAGCGAAATAACCAGGAAACCTCTTGGGGTGGTCGACTTAAATTATCATGACTTAAGGCAAACAAGGTCAGCTGCTTAAGTTGATGATGTATCGCACGCTGAATCACGCGCTCGACAGCCACAACCCCAGCTTGATGCCCTGCTAAACGGGGACGACCTTGCTGTGCTGCCCAGCGACCATTGCCATCCATAATGATAGCAACATGCTGAGGTAACAATGCCACCATACTTTCCTTAAATCGTTTGTAGCTCGGTCTCTTTTGCTTCTTTAACTTCATTCACCGAAGCAATGACCCGATCCGTTGCTTTCTGAATAGCTTGCCCTGCGGATCGTTCTTGATCTTCTGTAAGTGTTTTTGCTTTGACTTGGTCTTTTAATTGCTGAAGGCCATCTCGACGTACATTACGTATCGATACTTTGGCTTTCTCGGCAGATGCCCCCACCAGCTTCATTAACTCACCACGACGTTCTGCTGTAAGCGCTGGCAAAGTCACCCTCACTTTATCCCCATGACTGACCGGATTTAAATTCAGATCGCTGGTTTGTATGGCTTTCTCAATGGCCGCCACATTTTGACGATCCCAAGGCGCAATGAGTAAAGTTTGACCACCTTCCACACTGACACTGGCGACTTGCTCAAGAGGCATCTGACTACCATAGCTTTCTATTTTAATGTGTGCCAATAAATCTGGATGGGCTCGACCTGTTCTTAATTTGGCCAACTCACCTTGTAATGCATGCACTGCTTGTGACATGCGTGATTCCATATCGCCTAACAGTTGTTGGGTATCTTGTTCCATGATGCATCTCCTCATTAATGAACAACGGTACCTTCATCTTCACCACAGACCACGCGAAGTAAAGCACCTGGCTTTTGAATGTTGAATACTTGCATTTTAAGTTGATGATCACGACATTGACAAAAAGCCGCCAAATCCATAATCGCCAACTCTTTCTTCAGCACATCTTGATAACTGATTTTAGTAAAACGTGTGGCATGGGGATTAATTTGTGGGTCCTCACTGTAAATACCGTCCACTTGCGTGGCTTTTAATAACACATCCGCTTCTATCTCAATACCACGAAGACTGGCGGCAGAATCTGTGGTCACCAGTGGCGTCCCAGTCCCTGCAGAAAATAAAACGATACGGCCTGATTCTAAATGGTGAATGGCTTTACGGCGATCATAATGATCCACAATACCACTCATTGGAATCGCCGACATAATACGTGTACTTAAGCCTTGTCGTTCAAAAACCTCACGCATCGCCAAAGCATTCATGACCGTAGCCAACATACCCATGTGATCTGCTGTCACACGATCAATACCACCTTCAGACAGCGCTTTACCGCGGAAAAAATTACCCCCGCCGATCACCACACCAAATTGAACACCTAATTTTCTAACTGCCATAATATCCGTCGCCAGGCGACGAAGCACGCTGGGATCAATCCCAAAAGGACTTTCACCCGCCAATGCTTCGCCACTGACTTTAAGAATGACACGCCGATACACGGGGTTCATCTTTATTCACCAGATAACATAGATGAGACAGCGTCCGCCAAATTCTCTTGGACAACCTCAATGCCTTCACCCAGCTCAAAACGTGAAAAAGAAAGCACTTGAGGGGAACCATGACTGGCTAACCAAGCTTGTACACTTTGATCGGGATCTTTCACAAAAGGCTGATTAATCAGCGCATTGGCTTTCATAAATTTACTTAATTTACCGGCCACCATTTTCTCACGAATCGCTTCAGGTTTATTACTCTCTGCGGCTTGCGCATCGTAAACACGACGCTCTTTATCCAAAATAGCAGGGTCAATACCTTCTTCATTAATTGCCAAAGGCTGACTGGCCGCCACATGCATAGCCAAATCACGTCCCACCCCCCCCCCTGATCTTCACTCAAGACAACCCATGAAGCCAAACGATCACCGTGTGTGTAGGTACTGATGCTGCCTTCACCCACGTAAGCGGCTAAACGTCGTACTTGAATATTTTCACCGATGGTTGCAATCAATGCTTGTGTCTTTTCAGCCACAGACACACTGTCTCCTGGATAGGACAATGCCAACAAGGCTTCTGTGCTAGTGCACTGATGTGTCATGGCCAAATCACTCACCTGTTGAGCAAATTGAGAGAATTCGTCGCCTCGTGCTACAAAATCAGTTTCGCAGTTGACCTCTAGTAACATGGCATACCCACCTTGCTCAGCAACTTTGGCGATCACAACACCTTGTGATGCTGCACGCCCGCCACGTTTCTCAGCTTTTGCTGCGCCTTTGGCACGTAGATACTCAATGGCTTTATCAACATCGCCACTGGTCTCTGCCAAAGCACGTTTACAATCCATGAAACCGGCACCGGTTCGTTCACGAAGATCTTTAACTTGTGCTGCACTCACACTCATGATGCTGACTCCTTACTAGATGGTTTACGACTGGATGATTTACGGGTTACCACCACTTTTTTACTACTGACGTGTTTTTTGGTATCACTGGCTTCATGCTTTTTACGCTCTGCGTTAATCACATCCGAAGCATGCTTCAATAAGTACGCCAATCCTTTATAAGAATCATCATTACCTGGGATCACATGATCAATCCCTTCAGGGGATGCATTGGTATCCACCAAACCAATCACAGGAATACCGAGACAGTTGGCTTCGCGCACAGCAATGGCATCTTGCTTCACATCTAATACAAACAAAGCTTCTGGCAAACTGCGCATATGGCGAATACCACCAATACTGGCTTGTAGTTTGGTTTGTTTACGCGCTAACATCAGACGCTCTTTTTTGGTCAGGTCGTCGAATTGATTTTTCTCAGACTGTTTTTCCAACTCCTGCAAGTAACGCATACGTAAACGAATCGTTTTGTAATTAGTTAACGTCCCACCTAACCAACGTTGGTCTACATAAGGCATGCCACATGCACTGGCATGGTGCTGCACTAAATCACGTGCAACCGCTTTGGTACCCACAAAAATAATGGTACCACGGTGACTGGCGATGTTTTTCATCAAGGTCAACGCTTTGTCATACTGCGTCAATGTTTGGGTCAAATCATGCAAATGTATTTTACCAGCTTTACCGTAAATATACGGCGCCATTTTAGGGTTCCAATAACGTGTCTGATGCCCAAAATGCAGACCACATTGAAACATGTCAGATAATGAAAGAGTCATATAATTTCCTCAGGGTTAGTGACACCCACATGCCATGTGTTGCTACCAAAGGCACCCTACAACATCATTTAAAACATGTGTGCTTCTCACGCTTGCTACCAAGCGACTTCAACCTTATTAACATATAACCTCATACAATACAAGCATGGGGCCATGAAAAACTGACAAACTGCTGCCTGCTTTCAGCCCTTAAGATAGCATACAATCCTATGTCATGAAAACATTGAGCAGGCACTGCTTGTCCGTTAGCTACCTAGGGCTGTGAAACAACAAAATAGACGACTGGCTTAAAACGATCATGCACTGAAAAAAACCATGGTTCATATACTTGGCACTGCACAGGCACCACTGGCCTCCGTTTTTACACACAACTTGATCGCATCAACTATCTGACAATCCATGGCACCTACTCGCTTAGGACAAAACGAAAAGTCATCCCCCTCCACAGGCTTTAAATCCTGTAAAACCTTACCATACACTTGAGGCGTTAACTGCGCATCACGGTATCGCTTCCACGCTGATTTAAATGACTCCACCATGGTATCCGACAAACGTTGACTTGTCTCGCCTACCGACACTTCTTGTATCTGACGATCAAATGCACCATGACGTCGAATGATAAAATCGACCAAAGCAGGATCTTTAAGTGCTTCATAACCTCGTTTTAACGTCGTCAAAAAACGACGTCGCTGCGCTGGCAATAAATGCTTCCATGGAATGGTGATCGGCTCTTGACCACCCACCTGAAGGTCTTTTGCATCTGCCAATCTCAATGCATCTGAAAAAGGAATAAAATACTGAGCAAACTGATTTGTTTTTCCTAAGAAATTAAAGGCATGCTCTGCATGGCGTTTCACGAAACGAACAGCCAAAGGCCTCTCTTTATCTTCATAGTCACCGCCCCTCTTGGAACTTGTATCACCCACCTCTCCTTCACCAGCTGAAGCTTTCACACTTGTTGTTTTCTGTCCATACTCTACAACAAATTTAAAATCCTCCGCTTTATTTCCTAGCACATTCGTATCACCCAGTAAGCGAGACACAGCCATAAGCTCCATTAAACCAAGCAGTGGCACAATACGGTTGTCTATCTCGACACAACTGGCCACATAACCGTCTGTCAATAGTCTGAAAAAGTCACCTTTAGGATATCGGCGACGTTTACCTCGACGGAATCTGGCCATGTTTTTTATCTCGAATGGTTTTAAATCTCGAAAAAATCCTGCCTCGGATGCATCTCGCTGCTTCGGCATGCTACGAGACACCAAATGAATGCCCGCAGAAGGCGTGTCACCCAACTTAAGCGCTGCGATTGATCTTATCACACCTTTATTCGACTTTGTGAATTGATTCATGAACGGCAGATAAGCCAGTCTATTTTTAGGCACGTAATAAGCACCGTACCCAAGAGAAGCATACAAATCCAACGCCAACTTCTCTGCAATCAGCGCAGTGACAGATGGCTGCAAATGATTAGTTTTTACATACAAAGCATCCGGTGAAAGATCTTTTTCGCTAGGCACACCCAACTTTGCCTTGTATACTTTATTAGATGGCGTTCTCGTCCAAAATAACCCATCATCTTCATGGCCACATTGCGCGTAAATGTCGTAATGAGCCAGACCACCCCATTGATACTTTCCTTCCCAAATACACAACCAAGGCGAACGAGGCGGGCATATCGCCTTCAGTTGGCGACGAAGCAAAGCGTTTTCAGACGCCCATCTTTTATTTTTCACAAACATAGACGACAATGCTTCAATATAAGCTGACGTGAATGCGTGAGCCGCCTCTTTCCCTGATTTTGTTGTGCCAGCTTGCCTACTTGATGCCTGCTGCGTTTGCGCTGGCGTCACGTCTCGTTTACGTTTAGTCGGAGACAGTGAGCTTGCAGACTTCTTAGCCAAATCAGGCATACTCTTTTCTAACCAAGCAGGGTGTGATGACAAACCCATCTTATGGCAAAGAGTCATGATGTCATGCTGGTATACCTGCTGCAATACACGATGCGGGGCATAATTTAAATCCAAGCCCACACACTGGCCATCATGCTGCTGGTTAGGCGTGAGTTCTTTCAAAAATTTATCGGGGTTTTTCTTGTAAAGGTGATCTAAATATTTCTGATCATATTCTGCACCGAATATCACTTCAGCCGATGAAGGCCCATAGGTAAATTTGTAGGTCATTTCTTCTTCCGCAAAACATTCATCAGCCACTTCTAAACCATTTTCTTCTTTTACCCAACGATCACCATCATATAATGTCGTCAATGGCTCTGAACCATCGGCAATACCGCCCCATCGCTCTTTCATTGAATCAACACACCACTCGCGGTCCGGCTGAAATTTTTGCCCCCAGCAAAAGGCATAAGCTGGCTCACTCTTGAATACAGCGTAAAAAAATTTCCACATATCCTTTCTCCTTTAACAAACGCTTATGCAATCAAACATCTAAGCTATGATGCATAAGACCGATGAAAAATAGCATCGCTAACCTCCTACACACATCAAGGTAGCTTATCATGTCAACAATATTCAACGCTATCCTAATACGCCCCTTTCACAGCGCACACATCTTTTCACAAAACACACACTAAATTAAGCATCAAACATGTCTAAAAAACATTCACACGATGATAGAGGGTATCGACACACAATATAAAGCGCTATGATAACCTACACTCATATAGCGCGCTCAAAACGAAGACTTTACACCTAAGTATTTCATATACCTGAGTCTGCGATCTTATGATATGTAAAACAGGGGAACACTGATCACATGACGTCACACTTAGACACATATAAGAACACCTTTAAGCCCACTTTTCACACCCCCCTTCAACCCAACACTTCCCTCATAACACGCACAATAAAACCATATTTTGTCATCGTATAAACACTGGCAAACCTCATATTGGCAAAAAGACAGCGGTATGCTAACGTAGGGTCAGTCATTTACCAAGCATCATAGGGATATGTCAAGCACTGATCACCTGCAACAACTTTTCATTGCTTCACTGCATGAAGCAAACAATCAATCAGAACAAGCATGGCAAGCACAAGATTGGCAAACCATGCATGAGATACTCCATAAATTATTAGGTGGCTTATATTATGTGGATAATGACTTGATTGAACCCACGCAACAACTTAAACAAGCCCTGTCGAACAATCCACCCACAGCTTTGGAAACAGTTTACCAACACTGGCGCGCCTGTATCCACCAAACATTAGAAGAGGAAAGCACATGAGTATCATCATCAAAACGGAAGAAGCCATCGAGAAAATGCGCACAGCAGGTCGCTTAGCCGCCTCAGTCCTTCGCATGATCGAACCGCATGTACAAATCGGCGTCACAACCGATCACCTCAATACACTTTGCCATGATTATATCGTTGATACACTGGAAGCCATCCCTGCACCACTGAATTATAAAGGTTTTCCTAAATCCATCTGCACTTCAATCAATCATGTGGTATGCCATGGCATCCCCCATGACAAACCTTTAAAAAAAGGAGATATCATCAACATTGATGTCACCGTCATCAAAGATGGCTATCATGGCGATACCAGCCAAATGTTTTTTGTGGGCGAGCCCTCTATTTTAGCCAAACGCCTCGTGGAACGCACACAGCAATACCTCTACCATGCCATCGCATTGGTCCAACCTGGCGCACACCTTGGCGACATTGGCGCGTGCATTGAACGCATGGCACATGCCGATCGTTTCAGTGTGGTGCATGAATATTGTGGCCACGGCATTGGCGAATCCTTTCATGAAGACCCTCAAGTTCTGCATGTCGGCAAAGAAGGCAGTGGTGAAGTACTGTTACCTGGCATGACATTCACCATTGAACCCATGATCAACACGGGTAAACGACAGGTGCGTTTATTACCTGATGAGTGGACTGTTATCACCAAAGATCGCAGCTTATCGGCACAATGGGAACACACATTACTCGTCACGCCAGATGGTTGTGAAGTCCTCACCTTGCGAGACAACGAAAATATCAGCCTTGCCTAGGCAGGCCCAGCACCTTATACTGTCAAAAGGCCCGTATGGATACGTGTGAGTGCTGATCTTAATTCTTGGTTACAACGCAAATAGCGTCTACTTGGCAAATACTTTTGTCAACCTTGGCCATGACGTCGTCGTCATTACCGAAGAAACCCAGACCACGCAAACGCTCGAGGCGCTTGACCTTAAACTGATACACGGCCGCCCTTCCCATCCCGACGTGTTGCGTCTCGCACACGCCCATGAAGCAGACATGCTACTCGCCATCACCAATAACGATGAAATGAACATGGTCGCCTGCCAAGTCGCCTACTCCTTGTTCCAAGTGCCTAAAAAAATCGCTAAAATAAGCTCATCTCACTACTTGATTCGTCATGAACTTTTTGGCGACCAAAACTTACCTATCGACACCTTTGTCAACCTTGAACAACTGGTGGCTGATTATATTGGACGCATGATTCGCTTCACCGGCGCCATTGAAGCACTAGACATTGCACAACACAGCCAATGCTTAACTTGCAGCATTGCAAGCAATAGCCCACTTTGTGGCATAGCCAAACAAAATCTCTGGGCAGACGATGATACGCCACAGCTACTGGATATCACACGCGCTTACCAAAGCCTCAAAGACAACGATCTGATCCAAGAAGATGACCTGATTACTTTTGTCGCAACCAATCAAAACGCACAGACATGGCTTAAACAATGCCAACCACTCTCTACGCGCATTCAACACATCATGCTGGGCGGCGGCGGGCAAATTGGCCTCACCTTAGCCCATCATTTACAGCATGATCACCGTGTTAAGCTCATCGAAAGCAATCCAGAACGGGCGAAGCAACTCGCCAACTTACTTCCCAATACGCCGGTACTTCATGGTGATATCACACACACCCACTTACTCAAACAAGAAGGCATCGACCACTGCCACCTTTTTTGCAGCCTATCTGGCGATGACGAAGACAACATCCTTTCCGCGATGCAAGCCAAGCATTTAGGATGCCAGCAAACCCTGGCATTGATTCGTCACCCTCAGTACCAAAGTTTATTACAACACACCTCCCTTGACAGCGTACTAGCCCCGCCACCACTGCTACGAAATGCCATGCTACCACTGTGCACATCACCGGCCATCCATAGCATCCACCACCTTCACCACCAGCCTGGCGTTCTGATTGAAGTCAGAGTAGATGGCCCTTGGTCCCACTGGGCACACCACCCACTGCACCAGCCTCTGATGAGTGCGCCCTACCAACTAGTGGCCGTCTCTCAGCACGGACACCTGCACACCCAAGCACCGTGGCCAACACTCTTGCCCCAAGATCGCTTATGGCTTTATTTTAAACAAGCAGAACATGCAGCCACTTTGCTTTATACTTAGTCGCCAAGCCCAAAAAAATCACCCATAATCTATCCATGAGCCCTTATGTTTTCTCACCCAATCTCAGGTTATGTTTATTGATGATTGTCATGATGATGATCACCACACTGATCTGGCTACGCACTGACCTTCACTGGATAGGTCAAGGCTTAGGTATTGGCACCATGCTATACCATGGCCTGTGGGTCATCCGCCAAGATGGCTTGCGAGATCATCCTCGCGCGTGGCTTGGCATCACCCCGATCAGTCAAACACTTTGCCTCTATCATTGGCCACATGGCCAAAGCCTTGGACGCTATCCAATCATCACCCCGCTGTATGCCCACTGGATCTGCGTACATGCACAGCCTAGAAAAGCCTATGGTCGTGTGCATACCACACTATGGCTTAGTGCCAAACAAAGCAAGCAATTGCTTGACAAATTTGACAAAAAAACATAGAATAGGCTTGTTTCATAAAGAATCAAAACATCATGAAAGCAAAGCCATCACAAGCCAAACATGCCAAATACATATGGACCGACATGCCTGTCACATGGTCTACCTACCACCTTGAAAAAAAATTATTGATACCTAATGAGGATACACCACCTCAAGGAACTATTTTTCTTGACACCATACACCCAGACTATGAGAAACCCCTTGAAGAGAGGGTCATTGACCCCAGTGATCGCCTCGCTTTATCTATTCAAAACACAGGCAAGGCATTCATTCACACACTCGCACAATACATCAAAGTACTGGGCCTTTTTTGTATTCGACTACTACTCACACTACTTGCCCCTTTTATTTTTGGCATTGCTGCATTGATCGAAGCCTGTCGCAGCTTACGAAAAAATACCGCATCATTCGCAACACGATGGCAGAACTTTCAAGCACAGTGGTGCCGTATTATCATTCTCTTTACCCATGGCAAGGCGGCCACTAATACAGACAAACCGCTTACCAAGAAAGGTAAACTCGTCGCTTGGTTTCCCGTGCTTTCTCCCATCTACTCACGACTGGCAACACACGAGGCACAATACAAAAAAGCCAGCTTACTCGATGCCGCCGCACTTGTGGTCACGGACATCATCCGGGCCATCATACTCCCGCCCTTCCAACTGCTGATCAAAGGCGTGCGTTTATGCTTGAATGCATTGATTTTCTTCCCTATACACTATCTACGCACGAATCCTGATCAAGCAGGCCGATTCATCACACCCATACTGCTTATCGTCAGCACACCTTTTGTCATACAGCATGCCCGCTGGGCGCCTATCGCATGGCGCCAAGCATGTAAACGCCTTGATATACTCACTCATCTTGCCAAACGACTGCATACCAACACCCTAGCCTTTTTACTGGGCTGGATGACACTCATCGCCACCGCTTTTGCCTTAACCCACGTGTATCGAACCTATCGACATCGTGAAGTCGCGATGGAAACCCGTTTGCCTTGGTACCGTAATACACCCCATGCACACACCGCATCACGCCCCATCCAAGCACGCTACATCAAACCATTGATCGCCGGTCTAGGTTTACTGCTTGCAACCTGGGCAATTTTATGGGGTCTACACTTTATCCCCGTGACTGCCATCGCCTTACTGTCACAAGTGGTCGTCACCACCATCACCATAGGCACACTTTTCATCAGCAGTGAGCTGCTTACAAACGTCCCTCATGATCTCCCCAAGTGCCTTGAAATACTCAAACCACCCCGAACATTTATACAACAAGCTCAACACAACAAGTATGCATTCAAGCACACAAAGCCTAACCCTGTAACCACCAAGCCAAACCACGACATGACGCTCTAGCAATATGACAAAACGCTTTTATCACCTCAGTCCCGATGAACGTTGCCAAACACTGTGTGATGAAGGCTTACTGGATGCAAAGACCCACCACTACCTTCGGCAAGGTACCCATGAGGACTTTCAAAAGCTCGCCGATCAGTGGATTGAAAATAGCCTGGGCTGTTTCCCACTGCCACTGGGTATCGTCAAAGACTGTATCATCAATGACATCCCTCGCGTGTTACCCTTAGCAATCGAAGAAAGCTCTGTGATTGCTGCCCTTAACCGAAGTAATCGCTGGCTTCACGACCAGCAGGGTACACTGTCAGCGCACACCGATCATCCGGCACAAATCGGTCAAATTCATTGCCCATACCACGACAATCCTGAACAACTTGCACGCATCATTCAAGCGCGCACCCCCTCTCTCATCAATGAAATGAATCAAGGCCTACTCGCCAACATGCATCATCGAGGTGGCGGATTAACACACATCACGTGCCAACGTTACCCCAACGAACCCCATCGACTCACCATCATGCTAACCATCAATCCAGTCGATGCCATGGGCGCCAATCGCATCACCCAAGTATGCGAAGCCATCAAACACCAACTCGCTGATGTCATGGAAGCTTCCCTTGCCATCTTAAGTAACCACATGACAGATGGCTTAACCACCGCCAAACTGACATTGCCTCATATTACCCCCAGCATCGGGGAAGCCATTGAATCAGCTAGTCGATTTGCAGAAGTTGACCTACATCGCGCCACCACAAGCAACAAAGGCATCATGAATGCCATCGATGCCATCGCCATTGCCACAGGCAATGACTGGCGCGCCCTAAGTGCCGGCGTATACACCTATAGCACACGCGTGGCCAAAACACCGAGCTTATCCACATGGCGCTACCAAGCAGGCACCTTACATGGCACACTGACACTGCCCTTACAAATCGGCGTAGTCGGTGGCGTGACGCAATTACATCCGCTGGCACAACAAGCGCTGACATGGATGAAAGCCCATACCCGTCGAGAATGCGCCAACGTCATGGCGGGTGCAGGACTATTACAAAATCTCGCCGCCCTTCGTGTGCTGACGCAAGAAGGCTTAATACAAGGACACATGACACAACACCTAAGCAATCTTTTTGGCCGCTTACACATGCCCAAATCGATGCAAGCCACACTTCGTCCCATCCTACATGAACGCCTGATGGCCAAACAACCCATCACGGAAGCAATCGTTCGCACATTATGGAAGCAGCATGACAGCCTACACACTCACGATACCGAGTAAGACCTTTTTACTGGGCGAATACGCTGTGCTCGACGGCGCACCCGCGCTGATCCTAGCGACTTCTCCACACTTTCGCTACACCACCAGTTTATCGCCTCTCCCGTTTCACCCTGAATCACCGGCTGGCAAGCAATTAGCAACATGCCCAAAAACAGGGGATTGGTTTGATCCGCATGCGCCACATAGCGGCCTGGGTGGCTCGAGCGCCCAATGGCTGGCCAGTCTGGCAGAAGCACACCAC
The DNA here is from genome assembly GCA_902601155.1 of Coxiellaceae bacterium. Classification (GTDB taxonomy): domain Bacteria; phylum Pseudomonadota; class Gammaproteobacteria; order Comchoanobacterales; family Comchoanobacteraceae; genus CACKMC01. Next base: position 19,142 of record CACKMC010000014.1, read on the forward strand.
CGCCCTCTCAACCCATCCGATGTCAAAACACTATGGGAACGCTTTCCTAAAGGACAAGGCAGTGGCGCTGACATGGTGTGCCAATGCCTCGGGCAAGTCACTTTATTTCAAACCAAACCCTGGCATGCCGCCGCATTACCTTGGACTTTGCCATCCCTTGGCTTCGCCTTGATACACACCCAACAATCCTTGGCAACCCATCATCATTTGTCGGAGGATTTAGGCGCACATGACGCATTGTATCACTTGGCCAAAGAAGGGGTGGATGCCTACCAACAGCAAGACGAAAGTGCTTTCCTCGCATGCATCAATGCCTATCAAGACACGTTGCACCAGCTCAAACGCAGTGCACCGCATACGCAAACACTGCTCAACCAACTGGATCATCCTGAGATCTTAGCCAAAAAAGGCTGTGGGGCCATGGGTAGCGATGTGATCTTGATTCTCTATAAGAAGCAAGCCAGCGCGATACTGAAGCCTTATTTGTCACGCTACCACGTGATTGCTGACGATACGGCATTAAGCCCAGGCCTATCAAAACAAATGACGCCATAAAACTTGACAAAGATCAGCGATCGGCCCTAGGATATAAAGCTATGGATACTATTCGTAACTTCTCGATTATCGCGCATATTGATCACGGCAAATCCACTTTGTCTGATTGTTTGATTCGTCATTGTGATGGCTTAAGCCAACGAGAAATGCAAGCACAAGTGCTTGACTCCATGCCCATTGAGCGTGAGCGAGGCATCACCATCAAAGCCCAAAGTGTCACCTTATTTTATACCGATGATCAAGGCGTGACTTATCAACTTAATTTTATCGACACACCGGGTCACGTGGATTTCTCCTACGAGGTCTCTCGCTCTTTATCCGCCTGCGAAGGAGCTTTACTGGTGGTGGACGCCGCACAAAGTGTGGAAGCACAAACCGTCGCCGTTTGTTATGAAGCCATTGCACAAGACCTAAACGTTCTGCCTGTGCTCAATAAAATTGATTTGCCTCAAGCAGAGCCCGAGCGTGTTCTCCATGATATCGAAGAAGTGATTGGCCTTGAAACAACCCATGCCTGCGCAGTCAGTGCCAAAACCCAAGAAGGCATTGATGCCTTATTTAAAACACTGATTGCACAAATCCCCCCGCCTGTCGGCGATCCTGATGCCCCCCTGCAAGCACTGATCATCGATTCATGGTTTGATAATTACCTTGGGGTTGTTTCACTGGTTCGTATTAAATCAGGGATATTACGCAAAGGCGATCAACTTCGCATCATGTCCACACAGCAAACTTACCAAGCAGATCAAGTGGGCATCTTTACCCCCAAACGTACACCACAAGATCAGCTGGGCTGTGGCAGTGTTGGCTACCTGGTGGCAGGCATCAAAGCCATCCATGGTGCTCCCGTTGGCGACACCATCACTTTAGATAAAAACCCTGCTTCGGCACCGCTGGATGGATTCAAACAGGTCAAACCACAAGTCTATGCTGGCTTATTCCCAATCCAAGCAGACGATTACCAAGATTTTCGTGAAGCCCTGGCCAAACTTAGCCTTAATGATGCCTCTTTATTTTATGAACATGAGACCTCAGGTGCTTTAGGCCATGGCTTTCGTTGTGGCTTTCTTGGTTTATTGCATATGGAAATCGTGCAAGAACGACTGGAACAAGAATATGAACTGAATCTCATCACCACCGCACCGACGGTCGTTTATCACATTGAAAATCAGCTCGGCGATACGGTGGTTGTGGATAATCCCGCCGACCTCCCCCCTCCTCATCAAATCAAAACTTTCAAAGAACCCATTGCTTTAGCACACATATTAACCCCTGAAACCTACATTGGCCCCATCATGCAGCTATGTAACCGTAAGCGTGGTGTACAACAATCTGTGGATTATCATGGCCAACAAGTGGCAATGACTTATGCATTACCCATGAGTGAAATCGTGCTCGATTTTTTTGATACGCTCAAATCCATCAGTCGTGGCTATGCATCCTTGGATTATCAATTCCATCATTTTTCTGCCAGCCCAATGGTAAAATTAGATATACTGATCAATGGTGAAACAGTCGACGCCCTGGCTTTGATTGTCCACAAAGACAATGCCTATGCCCAAGGCCGCGCCATGACCGCGAAGTTAAAGGAACTCATCCCCCGACAAATGTTTGCCATTGCCATCCAAGCGGCCATTGGTAATCAAATCATCGCACGTGAAACGGTCAAAGCACTGCGAAAAAATGTCATCGCCAAATGTTATGGTGGTGATGTGTCTCGTAAGAAAAAACTGTTAGCCAAACAAAAGGCGGGAAAAAAACGCATGAAGCAAGTGGGGAAAGTCAGTATCCCTCAAGAAGCGTTTTTAGCCGTCTTACAAGTCAATGATTCCCACTGAGGTCATACCATGATTTACGCCATTCCCAACACAGAATCCTCCCGTTCTTTTGCCTACCTTGCGATCATTTTAGGGCTGATCTTTATATGCGGCATTGAAGCAGGACTCACCTTATCTGTCTTGCTGGTCAGCATACTCAGTCTTTTCACTTGGTTACCCTTTTACTCACGTCTCTCACCCATGAAAAAAACCGTGTTGTATGAGTGCCGTGATATGTGGGGCGTTTTACTCTTAGTCTGGCTCATTCGAAGCTTTGTCATGCAACCTTTTCGTGTGCCTACAGGTTCACTCGAACCCACCATTCGTCCTGGTGAGTTTTTACTGGTCAAACAATGGGCCTATGGCTTACGCTGGCCTGTGATTCATCGTCCCTTTTATGGCAAAACATGGCATCCTAAGCGCGGCGACATTGCCTTGTTTTATTGGCCTGTCAATCCCTCGATTATTTTCATCAAACGCGTGATTGGCCTACCGGGTGACGACATCACCTATCACCATAAAACGCTCTATATCAATGGCAAAATAGTGCCGCAACATCATCCTAAAACGATCCAACATGTCGATGAAACAGGTCAACATCAAACCTTCATCCAAGTGACCGAAACCTTAGGGCATGTCAAACATGCGATGTATATTAATCCCGCCATACCCCATGCGCCCTACCAACACTGGCACGTGCCGGCTGGACACTATTTTATGATGGGTGATAATCGTGATAACAGTGGTGACAGTCGCTACTGGGGCTTTGTGTCTGACAATGCCTTGATTGGTCAGCCTCAATGGATTTTTATGAGCTGGAACCCTGCTGCTTGGCTTGAAAAACGCTATCACCAGCTTATTCGATGGCACCGATTGGGCAATCATATCACATGACATCATTCCCCTATCGTTTTAAAAACAAAGCACTTTTTGATCTAGCTTGCCGCCATGCAAGCCTGGGGCTACCCCATCACCAGCGCCTCGAATTTTTGGGCGATAGTATACTGGGCGCAGTCATCGCAGCACACCTCTATACCACGTATCCCAATCACGATGAAGGCATTCTCTCATCCTTACGCGCTCAATTGGTCAACAAACAAACCTTGGCACAATTGGCACGCCATTGGCAAGTGGATCAATGCATTCAATACGCGCCATCTGTGCGCTTGCCACTGCAGGCCAAGCCACTGGCTGACACCCTTGAAGCACTGCTTGGTGCTATCTACCTAGACAGTGATTGGCAGACTTGTCAAACGCATATCCTGACTTTGTGGGCATCTGAATTAGCACAACATACGCCGGATACTTTTCGCACCAATCCCAAATCCAAGCTACAAGAATGGTGCCAACGTCATCACTACCCTTGCCCACATTACCATCTGAACGCACAAGATGGTCCAGCACATCAACCTCATTTTCACGTGCACTGCCAATTACAACAACCTAAACATACCACCGAAGCAAGTCATCACAACAAACAACAGGCCGAACAAATGGCCGCGCAAAAGATGCTCAACTGGATAGAATCATCATGACAAGCTATTACGGCAATATTGCCCTGGTTGGACGACCCAATGTCGGCAAGTCAACCTTACTCAACCAACTACTCGGCGAAACCACAAGCATTGTGACCGCTAAACCACACACCACACGGGCGACTATTCGTGGGGTTTTAACACAAGGGGATCATCAAGCTGTTTTCATCGACACCCCCGGTTTAAATGAAAACCCCACACGACAGCTCAACCGCGCCATGAACCGTGCCATCAGCCGAACGATTCGTGATGCTGATTTAGTCTTATGGTTGGTTACCTGCGGCCAATGGGCCACCCCAGAAAACTGGTTATTGGATTATCTTAATGATCGCCCGGTGTACCTGGTTGTCAATAAGATCGACACACTCAAATCACGGGATGATTTATACCCTTTCGTCTCCCATGTTAAAACGCATTATCCTTTTCATGCTATTCATGCCTTATCCGCAAAAACCGCAGAAAATGTGCCTGATTTTCGTGAGAAACTTCTACAACATTTACCCGAAGGCCGTCATCGTTATCGCCAAAGCCCCAGTGAAGAACAACTTCACCTGGCTGAACTGATTCGACAACCTATGATGATTCAATTAAAACAAGAACTGCCTTACACCACCCAAGTGATTATCGAACGCTTGGAAAAAACACCACGCCTGGTGACGCTGCATGCCAATCTCTGGGTAGAACGCGCCAGTCAGAAAAAAATTGTGATTGGTAAAGGTGGGCAACGCCTCAAAGCCATTGGCATGGCCGCAAGGCGTCAACTTGAGCAACATTTTCAATGCAAAGTCATGCTCAAACTCTGGGTTCAAGTGAATGAAGGGTGGCTAGATCAACCCAAGCATTTTCCAGGAGATTTGAGCTGAACGACGCAAGCATAGCCTATGTACTTCATCGACGTCCCTATCGAGATACCAAAGTGCTGGGTGAAATATTTACCAACACCTGTGGTAAAGTCGCTGTCGTTGCGCGTCAACGAAAGAAAAGACCATCCCCTCTGATAGCCTTCACCCCATTGTGGGTACGGTGGCGTGGTGATGGCGGCTTGGTCACATTAAGTCACTGCGAACCGCAAGGCCCTGGGATTCATCTCACGGGTCGTGCGCTATTTTGTGGTTTGTATATGAATGAGCTATTACAACAATTATGCCCACCTGGCGAGGCCTTAGATGACTTGTTTTCGTCCTATGTCTCCACCCTGCATGCCCTTAAAAAACCGGGCATCGAAGTGCCCCTACGTCATTTCGAAGCACAACTGCTGCAAACATTAGGCTATGGACTCAGTCCACCCCAACAACAAAGTGAGCGCTATCATTATCGTCTGACCGATGGTTTTTATCCTCATCGGGAAGGACACTTTACCCAAACAGATGTAGACAATATCCTATCGCGTCGTTTTACTTGCCCCACAACCTGTCAATTAGCGAAACAAGTGTTTCGCCACAGTCTTGATCATTTACTGCCAAGACCCCTGGTAAGCCGTCAATTATTCTGCGAGATAAAAACATGACACAATTACTTTGGACCCGCGAAACCCAGGGGGGTGATTGTTATGATCGTCTGGCCAAACAACTGACGTTACTGCCTTGCCCCTGTTATACTATCGCGTATGATGTCATGGACCAAGACTTGCTGTCCGCACTACACGGCGCTGATTTTATCATTGTCATGAGTGCCCATGCCTTACATGATCTACCGACCACACTCCGCGCACGATTTTACGCCATTGGCGCACGTACACAACAAGCGTTGCAAGACAAAGGCTACCCTAGTACAATCCCTACCCATGCCAATAGCCAAGGACTGATTGCACTGCTATCACAACAAATCATGCCCACAGAAAAAGGCATCATCTTATGTGGCCATCAAGGTCATCGCACACTTTACCATCATCTACAGACCCAGACCACGATACGTGAGTGCTGCCGCTATCGGCGCTTGATACCCACGGACCTTTGCCATCAACTGCAACAACATGCACCACATGCCACACACTGCCTGGTCACATGCTGCACCAGTGTACGTGCACTTACGCAAGAGGAAACATATTTGACTTTACTACAAACCAAGCCCTTATTGTGCCTGAGCCAACGCATTGCTGATTTTGCCAAAACAGTTGGTTTTGAAGATAGACGAGTCTTTCATCAGATGACACCGTCTGCTATTCTCCAAAACTTGTGATCAAGTGCCCGCTAGGCTATGCTTAAAGCGAAGACAAGGAAGCATGATCTATGGCATGGAAGCAAAAAACAATCCTTTCACTGACTTGCTTGGCGCTGGTATTAAGCCTCACTAGTTTGAGTTGGCAAGCTTGGACCTGGCAACAAACCAAACATCATCCCATACCGCATCAATCTACGCCAAGACAAGACCCTAGGCTCTGGTCTGTTTTAATGAAAAATGCACTCAAACAACAGCATTTAGACACAGTCGCAGCACTTTTGGCATGGCGCTGCCCCAGCCTTTCAAGCACAGCCAGAGACGCTTGTGAACAGGCCGAACAGCAGCTAACCTCTTTTCAAGCGTCATCCGCGATGGATCGAAAAGCGATCTTAGCCAGCCTATCTCCCGATCATTCGAACGCTCAAGCTATGACGACGCGTTTTACATCACCATGGACATCATGGCTTCATATTGAAAAACAAAGCACAAACCACCACACGCAGGCTTTACGCCCCTTACTCAATCAGCTCGCTTTAGCACTGGCCATGTCGCAACCTGAGCCCTATAACCAACAACTCATTGCCCTAAGGCCTTTGCTAAAAACATTACCCCTGGCATTACAAGGCCCGCTACAAAAATTATGCGATCATCCCCGCCCTCGATTCACGCTATCTGATACATTATGGCAACAGATGATGACTGATGACAACGCTTAGGTGGCTTCGTCTCAGCTTACTTCTTCCTTTAGGATGGGCTGTGTACCAAGCACCTATTCCTTGGTGGATGCCTGTCAGTTTCACCTTATCCCCTTGGGTGATCCGTATGCCATTACTCGCTTGGATTGTAGGCAGTGTGATCATGGTTCAACTGGGTCACCTTTGCTTTCGCTTGATACGTCTCGTGATATGGGGTCGTCGCTGGAGTCATTATGGTCAACGCTTGGTATTAGGCGGCTATGATGCCTTGTTCCGCGGACAATGGCAGCAAGCACACCGTCTCTTCTCACGCGCAACCCACACACGCCTTGATCCCCTATTAAGTCAACTTAACCATCAAGGGGGACAATGGAGTGCAAGCTTGTTAGAAAAAAAAGCATGGTCTCAACCCAGTGCTTACCCACTGATGCAAACACTCACCTACTGGATGCAAGGTCATGTCGCCAAGGCAATGATTCAGTTAGAATCACACACGTTATCTCACCGAGCACAGCTCACCTTACTCAGTTGGCTCACGCCATACCATCCACGCCGGCATCGTGTTGCAAACTATCTTCGTGTGAAACAGTGTAAAACAGTTGGCCCACGCAGTCGTTTGGCCTGGGTACTGGCAGAACAAAGTTGTCGTTATTGTCGAGATCAATCGCGTTTAGAAGATATTTGGCGTACATTACCCCGTGCGTGGCAACGCCAAACCCGTTTACTTAAACCTGCCCTGGCCAACTGCCGCCAACATCATCTCGATGCCAGTTGTCTACTCAAAGCCCTCGATGACTGCATGTGTCAACATGCCCATGCGAAACTACTGGCTGATTTTTTAGCACTCTCTCAGCCTGATATTGCCACACGAATCAACCATGTGATGCAATGGCGGCGCCATCATCCCAATCATTTTGGTCTTGCTCGGGCTTTGGCTTGTTTGTATGTCAAAGCAGGTTATATGCCCATGGCTGAACATGTGCTCGCCCCTTTTGCAAACTCGCATAGGAAAGCCGTCACACAATGGCGTGAAACGCTGCATACTTAGCAAAAACCATGTCTACATCAGGGAGCTGTCGTGTGACTTGCGCCCTCTATCATCCTACCATGACAGCACATGGACAGTCTGTCGTTGATTCAGTGAAACCTTATGATGGCTCCGATCTGGCACGAGGAGAGTCTGGCGTTGCGATGTG
>CACKMC010000015.1 GCA_902601155.1 Coxiellaceae bacterium
CCTGTACCGAGGCTAGCCACCTTCTTCACCCCACAGCACCACTTCCTACCCCTGCCACCGCTATTTTGTATGTGCCCGGTCACACCCTTTGTCATTGTGCTTTTTATGCACCCCCCTACCTTTTCTGTGGTGACACCCTCTTTTCTGCAGGGTGTGGGCGCGCCTTTGAGGGTACCAAAGAGGATTTATTTCACGCCCTCGAACAGCTCAACCAATTACCCGATGATACGCTCATTTGTTGTGGCCATGAATATACTTTAGCTAACCTTCGCTTTGCCCAAACTGTTGAACCAAATAACCAAGCGATCTTACAAGCCATCAACCATTGTTTACAACAGCCCAATCCTATCACACTGCCCACAACATTAGCCCACGAGCGGCGCGTGAATCCTTTTCTTCGGTGTCGTGAGAACGATGTGATACAAGCTGCACAACAATATGGTCAACATGAACACACGGATCCCTGCAAAATATTTACGACATTACGAGGCTGGAAAGATGTTTTTTAATCACCACTGCAATAAGCGGAACCATCTCATCTTCATCATGATACTGTGCTTGCTTCACTTCACAGGCTGTCAACATACTTGGTCACCGACACAACAATCACCCCATACCTCTGTTTGGCGGTTAACACAACGTCATTTTGCTATAGCACGAGACCCTCAGCACTTAAATCCTAAACTGTATGCCACACCCAATGCCTTATATCAAACGCTCAAACCATCCACCCCCTATTATTACTATATACTGAGTGAAGTACTCAAAAAACAAATGCCTGCTGAGCTAGCATTGCTGCCCTTTATAGAAAGTAACTATAACCCTTTTGCCTACTCCTTGGCTGGTGCCACAGGGCTTTGGCAAATGATGCCCGGCACAGGTGCAGGCATGGGTTTAACCATCAACTGGTGGTATGATGGAAGGCGTGACATCATCACCTCCACGCAGGCAGCATTAACCTATCTACAACACTTACATCAACAATTTCATGGCGATTGGCTCTTAGCCATTGCCGCGTATGATGCGGGAGAAGGACGCGTTAAAAAGCGATGATTGCCAATAAAAAAGCCCATAAGCCAACCGATGTTTGGCACCTTAATCTTCCCAGAGAAACACAAAACTATCTTCCGCGACTCTTGAGCCTTGCAGCAAGTATAGACCATGCGATCGAAGCAGACTGGGACTTACCCAATATCCTCACACAAGCCCAATTCGAAATCATTCAGCTTCCAAATAGCACATCGCTGAAAAAAGTAGCCCAATTCAGCGGTGTTCCTTTGAATACACTGAGACAGTTTAATCCTGGATTTCGTCGCTGGGAAACAGGGCCTGAGAAAACTTACACCCTACTCATTCCTATCCAAAAGGTCGCCACACTCAAAAGCAATTTTCACTTACTAACCCAACATAAACCTTATGTCACCTATGTGGTGAAAAACCATGATACGATCAGCACACTTGCGAAACGCTATCACACAACAGGCCATGTTATTCAATCGCTTAATCATCTAAAAAATACTACTATACACCGCCAACAATTACTTTATTTACCACATCCACCAAGCACATGGCCCACTTTATCACTGGTAAAAAGACACTTTCATCGATTGATTCGATCTGATCATTTACCAGGCCCTCGACATAAAACCTATCAAGTTAAAAAAGGAGATACGCTTGTAAACATTGCTAAAAAAACGCATCTTCATGTGCAACAAATTCGTTTTTGGAATCATCTATCATCCCGACAGTCACTCCAACCCGGACAAATCTTACACTTTTGGAAACCATCTTCACACCATGATTCACGACAATATCATGTCAAATCTGGCGATTCACTGTATCGTATTGCACGACGCTTTCATACAGATGCCCGCCGTATCGAACGTATGAACTATTTGAAAAAACGCAAAATATATGCCGGTCAAATACTGAGACTCCCTGCTACAGTACATTGACATGATCTCCCAATGTTTTTAAGGTATAGCTTATTGTCTTAGGGATTTAACATGTTAGAAGTCGATGCCTTATCATTCAGTTATCGTCCCAATCAACCCATCTTACATCCCATCACGTTTCAAGCAACCCCTGGTGATATTCTCGGCATTCTTGGGCCCAATGGCGCAGGAAAGACAACACTCTTTTCATTGTTATCTGGATTGCTTCCCAGTCAAGAAGGTGGCATCAAACTTGATGGCACCTCACTTTCTGATGACACAATCAGTTCACGCGCACAAAAGGGATTAATTTACCTTCCACAACAAGCGTCTGTTTTACGAAAACTCAGTGTGAATGATAATTTATTGGCCATGCCAAACGTCAGCCAAAAAGATGTGGATACCCAACTAAGCCTGTTTGGTTTAGCCAAGCATGCCAGCCAACCTGCTGCTGTGCTTTCTGGTGGACAACGTCGTCGCCTTGAAATCGCACGCTGTATGCTTTTAAAGCCTCGCGTGATTTTACTGGATGAACCATTTGCCGGCATTGACCCTATCGCAGTGCGTAATATTTCTGAACTACTGCTGAAACTTGTAGAAGAAAAGAACATTACCTTAATCATGACCGATCATAACATTCCTGATACATTGGCATTATGCACCAAAGCATTATTGCTTTACCAAGGTGCCATACTATGTCAGGGAAGCGCCCAAGACGTACGTGATCATCCGCTGGCCAAACAACATTATTTTGGCCAACCCTCTTAATCTTAAATACGGTACTTTACGTCCCATTGGCTCCCGATTAAAATCACACAAAGTAGCCATACCTATACAAGGAATATTTGCCATGCGTTATCGCTTCAGCCTCATCTGTATCAGCCTATGTCTTTCTTCGTCAGCCTGGGCTTGGGGTTATTTAGGTCATCGTGTCATTGCGCAGTTAACATGGCCTCAATTAACGCCATCTACACAGCAATCTATGCATCGTATTTTAAAAGACCAATCCTTTGATGACGCCAGTACGTGGGCAGACCGTATTCGACCCAGTCATGCCAAATGGCATTATACCACCATGATCAAACCCTCAGGAGTGCCTCAAGGACCTGGCCGTCTCTATGACGCATTACAATGGTGCTACCAAACCTTGCAACACCCTAAACAGCCTGTTGCACATCTCTCGGAAGCAGATGCTTTACGCTACATGATCCATCTGGTTGCTGAAGCCCACCAGCCACTACATTGCGGTCAAATAAAAGACCGTGGTGGTACGCGCTTCTGGGTAAGGTGGCAGAAAAAACGAGTTAGTTTACATCAACTATGGGATACGATTGTGGTAGAAGATTGGATCCACCATCGTATGTCTCCATCGAAACAATCATACGTGACAAACACTCAAGATTTTCTGACATGGTTAAAACAATCAAGAAAACTGCATCGGTTGATTTACCCCAAACAAAAGCATTGCACACGCCAAAAACCTTGTCGCTTACCTAACCATTATCTTGAAGATCACCGCATGCTAGTAAACCATCAACTATACCTTGCCAGTTATCGCCTCGCTTGGTTACTTAATGGTCTTTATGACAAAGGCACAAAACAATCGCGCTGACGATCCCAAGCAGTCACGAGACCCTCTTCTAAAGTATAATGCCATGCATGTATCATGAGCGATTTATTTTCTACTCTTTTTTTCACATAATCATGCGCCATAAGACGCGCAATAGAATCTTTCATACTTTCTTCTTCTAGCCGCTTAGCTTGCTGATCGAGCGTCAAGTCTTTGACCTCTTTTTTAACACGAATTTTTGTGTCATTCGCACAACGAATCCAATCACAAACACAAGACTCGTCTTCGGATGGTGTGTCTGGGAGATCGAGTAATGCACGTATCCCACCACAATGAGAATGTCCTAGCAACACCAAATGAGAGACCTCTAAATGATAAATCGCGTACATAAGACCTGCATGTGTTGAATCTGCTTGATCTTGTGCCGGCACTAAATTAGCCACATTACGCAACACAAACAAATCACCAGGGGCTGTATTAAATAAACGATGCGGCTCAATACGAGAATCTGCACAGGTTAACACACAAACTTTAGGTGACTGTCCCTGATCACACAAAGTCTTCATTAAAGCTTCATGCTCAGGATAAGCCTGTCTTCTAAAATGATCATAACCTACTTTCATAGCATCTAAATGCGTTAACATATACTTCCTTTTTCAATGATTACCCCACCAAACAATCGCCATACATCTGTACATGGCACTTAAAATAAGATACACTAAAAGAAGGTATTAACCAAGGAAAAGTCATGCAAATTGATATCACTGGAAATGGCATGGAAGTAACTCCCGATTTACGTACTTTTACAGAAGAGAAGTTACAAGCCCTGTTACGTCATAGTCCTGATCTAATACGATTGAAAATCACATTTGAAAGTGAAAAATTGGTGCATACAGCCAAAGGTTCCGCACACTTGTCCGGCAACGATATTGTCGCAAGCCACGAAGCTGAAAATCTTTACAAAGCAGTGGATGGTTTGGTCGATAAGTTAAACCGGCAATTACAGAAAAGTAAAACAAGCTAACTGGCATCACCCGCGATCGTCATGGCTTCAATCAGCAAACTGCCTATGACGATCGCACGCCCACCAGGGTCATTATTTGCCATCGCAACAGTTCCCTTGAGCATGCTCATCATATCGCTTGCTACTGTGATATTATGGACGGGGTATTGGATCACGCCTCCCTTAATCCAAAAACCACTGGCGCCACGAGAATACTGACCTGTGACACGATTGAATCCTTGGCCCATCAACTCCGTGACGAGCAAACCTTCGCCCATCTGTTGACATAAGGCTGCCTCACTTTCAAGTGTGGTCGCATGATGCACAGTGAGCCGCTGATAACCTCCCGCAAAACCTGTTGTTTTCATGTCCAATTGTGCTGCACTGTAAGTATCAAGCAAAGGAGTCCGCCAGCACCCTTGATCGATAATACATTGATGCATTGTTTTCACCCCCTCATCGTCAAACCACACTGACCCAAAACTATGAAGATCATGCGGTGTCGACCACAATGAGAACCCTGCGTTAGCAATGTGTTGATTTAACTTTTTGGCTAAAAAAGTAGCATGCTGATACATAGCATACCCACTCATCGCACCACACAATTGACTGATCAGCCCTGAGGCAACACGCCAAGAAAAAACCACTGGTTTCACGGTACTTGGTACGGAGCGAGCGCCCAATCGCGCCACTGTTCGCTCAGCGGCATGCTGTCCAACATACTGTGGAGAAGGCAAATCTTTTGGGGCCACACGTGCCGCATGACAATAATCACGCTGCTTCATACCATCATGCTCAGCCATAGCGACCACAACCAAGCGGTGCACAGATGACATCATGGTGCAAAATAAACCCTGCGAATTTGCAATAAAATAACCATAACATCCAGAAGAAACCGTGACCTCTTCAATACAACGAATGCCTGAAACTGCCAGCGCTTCACGCTCCATGACACACGCCAAATCCAATGCCTCATGCTGTGTGAACAACCAAGGCTGATACACATCTAATGACATCGCTTGCCATGCCAAATCCGCATGATTAGGTAGCATACGTCGCGTATCTTTTTCACAAAAAAGGGTTCGCTTCTTAGCAAGATCACTCATCTGTGCTAACTGATCCGGCTGATTCGTTGACACACTGGCCATACGCCCATCATCATACGCAGTGATTGTCATGCTCAAGTTATCATGCATAATACATGACTCAAGTCTTTGATCAGCTACCGATAAAGTGACACCGTACTCAAAACATCCACTGACCGTATAATCTTGCATATCACCTGTTTTAAAGGCAACAGCCACTTCATCCGACCAAGCCACAAATTGTTCACACTTTCGCTGAAAATACGAGTCATTCAACAGAGGCATCTGCACACTCCATGCGCGTTTCAAAAGCCTGTGTCAGGACATCTTCTACTTTGGTGACATATTGTATTGTGAGACCGTCCACCACATCTTTCGATAATGCTTTGACTTGCACCTCATTTTCCAAAGGCAAGAAAACCGTTTTGATGGCATAGCGCTTGGCTGCCAATATTTTTTCTTTCACCCCACCTATCGCTAACACTTGACCATGCAAGGTCATTTCACCTGTCATGGCAATGGTCTGGCGCACTGCTTGACGCGTCATCGCTGACACCAAAGCGACGCAAATGGCAATACCTGCACTCGGGCCGTCTTTAGGCACTGCACCTTCTGGTGCGTGAAGATGCATATCATGTTTTTGAAAATAATCAGCATCCACGCCAAGATAAGTCGTTTTTGTACGAAGGAAGGCACGTACCATGCGCATAGACTCTTGCATCACATCACCTAAAGAACCGGTCGTTTCCAAGCGGCCTTTACCAGGAAAAACACTCGCTTCAATGGTCAGCACATCGCCGCCTGCCTCTGTCCATGCTAAGCCCGACACTCTTCCTATTGGCTGCTTCAAAGGATGATGCGGTGACTGATAAAGGGGTGCACCCAACCAACATGGGCCATTTGCCAACTGATGATTGGTGATCGTACGACGAATGGCTTTACCGGTCTTTACATGCTCTGTGACTAATTTTCGTGCAATGGTGCCTAAACAACGATACAATCCTCGCACACCCGCTTCACGTGTATAATGCTGAATAATGGTTTGCAACAATGTGCTAGACAATTTCAAGGCACCTGGTGCCAAGCCGACTTCTTCGAGTTGTTTAGGGATTAAATGTGATTGGGCAATGTTTATTTTTTCTAATTCGGTATAGCCTGATAAATGAATAATCTCAAGACGATCTTTCAGTGCAGGTGGAATATTAAGGGAATTAGCCGTAACAATAAAGGTCACTTGGGATAAATCAAAAGGAATTTCAATGAAATGATCCACAAAGTGCTCATTTTGCTGATTATCCAATACTTCAAGCAAGGCTGAGGCTGGATCACCACGATGATCCATACCCATTTTATCAATCTCATCTAGCAAGATAACTGGATTCGCTTGCTTAACTTGTTTAAGCGCTCGTATAATGCGACCTGGCATGGCACCGATATAGGTCTTACGATGTCCTCTGATCTCCGCTTCATCTCTTACACCACCCAGTGCAATGCGCGCAAACTCACAGCCCATGGCTTCTGCAATGGCCGATGCAAAAGAAGTCTTACCGACACCTGGTGGACCCACCAAACATAAAATAGGACCGGTTTGCGTTTGCTTATGCATCGAAACGGCGAGGTGCTCTAATACACGTGTTTTTACTTTTTCAAGACCTGCATGACGGGCATTTAATACCGACGATGACTCATGCAAGGATTGACAAAGCTTGGTATATTTTCCCCAAGGCAGTGCGGTAATCCAATCTAAATAATCATGGGTCAACGTGGCTTCTGCTGAAAAAGGCGGCATGCGTTGAAGCTTTTTAAATTCACCAAAAACATGCGCTTTACTTTTTTCAGGCAATGGCAGTGACTTTAAACGCTCAGCCAATTCGGCCAGATGATGCTGCCCATCTCCTTGTTCTTGCTCTTCATCCTCACCAAGTAACGCACGTAATGCACGTAGTCTTGCTTCTTTGAATGCTTTAAATTGATCGGATTGTAAGTCTTTACGGACCAAATCATCCACATGCTGTTGCATCGCCAACCATTCATGCTCCCGCTGAAGCGATTGTAACAACAGTTCTGCACGAGATACCACGCCTTGCGTGTCCAGCAAGTTCTGCTTTGCCTCAAACGTTAAAGGTAGATGACTCGCAAGAAGATCCAAGAGCGTATCTAACTGCTTACAAGATGCCCAGAGCATCTTCTGTTCCTCGGAGACGCTGTCAGCTAAAGATGCATAACTGTCCAGTTTTTCACGAAAAAGACGCAACCATAATAATTCATCGGATGATGACAAAGCGGTTTCTTCTATCGCCTGAATCGTTGCTTGATACACTTTATCGTCATCAAAGGCAACTAAAGCGACCTTAGACAGTCCTTCCACAAGAATTTTGACTGATTCATCCGGTAATGGCTGCACCTTAACCAAACGCACAATCACTGCATGATTATATAAATCGTCTAACTGGGGACTTTCTAGACTACTGTCTCGCTGAGACACCAATACCAAGTGCTTATCTTTATCCTGTTTCGCCATCTCAACCGCTTGGATAGAAGCATCTCTTCCCACCAATAAAGTCGCAATAGATCCCGGGAAAACAACCGTATCCTTCAACGGTATCGAAGGGTACTTCATCAAGACTCCTTAGACTTAGTCTGACGTATCCATACTGCTGGTTTTTTATTGGCGACAACTTCTTCGTCAATCAAGACCTCTTTAAGGTCATCCATGCTGGCCATTTGGAACATAGTCTCCGTAAGAATGGATTCTGTCACCCCCCGTAAACCACGCGCACCGGTTTTTCGCTTGATCGCTTTCTTAGCGATAGCACGTAATGCCTTCGGCGTAAAAGTGACCTTAATGTTTTCCATGGCAAACAACTCTTTATATTGTTTAACCAAGGCATCTTTGGGTTGCGTTAAAATATTCACCAGCGCCTTTTCATCCAACTCATCTAATACCGCAATGACAGGAAGACGACCGACAAACTCAGGGATCAAACCAAAACGAACGATGTCATCTGGCTCAACCTTACTCATCAACGATGTGGACGCTTTGGCTTCTTTGTTGATCACTTGTGCAGAAAAACCAATACCTCCTGTGGCCATACGCTGTTGAATCACTTGCTCTAAACCCGCAAATGCGCCGGAACAAATGAATAAAATATTACTGGTGTCTACTTGAATATATTCTTGACTAGGATGCTTTCGCCCTCCTTGTGGTGGCACCGAAACAACCGACCCCTCAATAATTTTAAGTAATGCTTGCTGAACCCCTTCACCCGATACGTCACGAGATATCGACACCCCTTCACCTCGTCGAGCGATTTTATCAATTTCATCAATGTATACAATACCCTTTTGTGCCTGCTCTACATCAAAATCACAGTTCTGAAGTAATTTTAAGATAATATTCTCAACATCCTCACCGACATAACCCGCTTCAGTCAATGTGGTGGCATCCGCAATAGCAAAAGGTACAGATAAGCGCTGAGCCAAGCTTCGCGCAATCAGCGTTTTACCACTGCCTGTTGGTCCAAGAAAAAGAATATTACTTTTCTCTACCAACACATGTTGTGCGCCTTGGGGCATAAACAAGCGTTTGTAGTGATTGTAAACCGCAGTGGCCACCACTTTTTTAGCTTGAGACTGCCCCACCACATACTCTGACAAAAAGTCATTGATTTCAACAGGTTTTGGGAGATCTTTTAACTTTTTCTTAGCCAAGCTTTTTTTGGATTTTGCAAGCACGTCATTACACAATGCAATGCACTCATTACAAATATGCACATCATTGCCAGCAATCAATTTTTCAACATCATGCTGGCTCTTACCACAAAACGAACAATAATGGGTCGCCATTAATCAACCGCCTCTGTTGCCATGGAAGGGACTTCTGAGCGTGAAGCAATGACATGATCAACCAGACCATATTCTTGTGCTTTCTTTGCCGCCATGAAATTATCACGATTGGTATCTTCTTCGATCTTAGCAATGGTTTTACCAGTATGCTTCGCAAGTACGCCGTTGAGCATATGGCTCACACGTGCTGTTTCCTTGGCGTGAATGGCAATATCACTACCCTGCCCCTGATAACCACCCAATACCTGATGAATCATCACAGTCGCATGCGGCAAGCAATAACGTTTTCCTGCTTTACCAACCGCAAGCAATAATGCAGCAGCACTGGCTGCTTGCCCTAAACATAAGGTGCTGATATCTGGCTGAATAAATTGCATGGTATCATAAATGGCCAACGCAGCAGACACCACGCCTCCAGGTGAATTAATATATAACGATATATCTTTGGTTGGGTTTTCGGACTCTAAAAACAACAACTGCGCAATGATCAAATTCGCCATGTGCGGTTCTATTTCACCGACCACAAAAATGACACGCTCTTTCAGAAGTCGCGAATAAATATCATAACTTCTCTCTCCACGAGAAGTTGTTTCAATCACCATCGGGACCAAATGATTCATGGTTTCACTCATACGCAGCTCTCTCCTTGTTAACTAATGCGTCTACATCCTCATAAGCAACGGTCTTTGTTTTAGTCGCTGCTAACTCAAACACTTTGGCCACAGCTTGTTGCTCCAACACTTGTGCTTTTGCCTGATTCACACGATTTTCATCTGAAAAAAACCATGACATAAATTGTTGCTGATCCACATAGGGTAATGCCATCGATTGAATATGCGTTTGGAACTTAGCAGGATCCAAGGCAATTTCATAGGTTTCTACCACTTTCTGGAAGAGAAGCGAAAAGGCAATGGTCATCTCCGCTTTTTTCTCAACTTTCTTTCGGTCACCACGGCTAAGATCATCTAGCGTATGTGACGTATTCTCACGTTGATTACGATCATCTAACAAACGTTTTTTCTCTTGTTCAACCAGAGATTCAGGCAATAAAAATTTACATTTTTTGCGTAAAGCTTCCCCTGCTCTGAAATAATTGACTTCATGGAGCTGTTTGGCCACAGAGGTCTTGAGTGTGGTTTCTATTTCTTGATCAAAATCTTCACGCGTACCCGATTCAACCCCAACACGTCGAATAAAGGCTTCGTCTATTTCAGGCAATATAGCTTCTGCAACCTCACGAACCTTCACTGTAAACTCAACTTGCTTGCCTGCTAAATCAGCATGGTATTCGTCGGGAAAAGTGAGCGGGAATACCACTTCTTCGCCAGCTGAATGACCAATGATCGGCTTCTCGAAATCCTCAAGCATTCGACCACCACCTAACACAAACTCTTGTTGCTCACCAGTACCGCCTGCAAATGGCTCACCATCTAATGTGCCCACATAATCGACAATCACCTGATCACCCGACACTGCCTTACGCGTGACTACTTGCCAATCACAATGTTCTTGACGCAATTTATCGACTGCCTCATCAATTGTTTTTGCCTCTAGAGACACCGCGGGCTTGACTAACTTAAGCTCAGCAAGGTCCATCAATTCAATCGCTGGAAAGACCTCAAATGCGATGTGATAAGCCAAATCTTCACCAGCTTTATCATGATCAATGGTCAATTCAGGCTGATTAGCCAATGCCAATTTATGCGTATCGACAGCCTCTTTAAACGATGCTTCGATGGTTTCTGAAATCACCTGCTGCCTTAATTGTTGCCCATATTGACGACGAATCACCGCCAAGGGAATTTTTCCTTTACGATAACCTTTCAGATTACCTTGCTTCGCTAATTTAGTGACCTCTTTCTCTAATTTTTGATGAATAATATCATGGGCAATCGTCGCTTTAAGCTGGCGTTTTAAATCACCTTGGTCGACGAGTTGCACGACATCTTGTTGTTGTTGACTCATAATTTCACTCAGTTAATGACAAAAAAAATACGAGAGGAGAGACTCGAACTCTCACAGGTTGCCCTACTGGAACCTAAATCCAGCGCGTCTACCAATTCCGCCACTCTCGCACAATCTACCTTGCAAATGCATAACGCTAATTAGTATGTTCAAAAACCAGAGCATAGTCAAGCTTCTACCGAGGTTCTTTTCTGATAAGGATCATCTGTTTTGAAACGCTTGTGCACCCAATAATAACTTGCCTCATCTTGTAAAATGAATTCAGAAAGATATCGATTCATCGACGCCACATCCTCTGTGATATGACCAGACCATGCCTCTGAAGCAATTGGCTCAAGCCGCAAACGATACTGTTTAGCAAAACGTTCTCGATAACATACCACAACCCAGACTGGCACATTCAATTGATGACGAAGTCTCACTGGCGCAGTAATTGTCCAACTTGGCACCCCTAAAAACGGCACACGCACATGCGTCATGCCACGCATACACTGATCAGGTAATACACCTAAATTACCCCCTTCTTTTAAACAACGATACATTTGACGCACATCTTTATGTGATAGACTCTGCGCATACTGAACACGTTTTGCCGTGATCTGCTCAACCCACCCATCATTTAGATTCGCTTTATAAACAAAGTGCATCAAACACCCATGACGCGCTAGAATTCTCGGCAACATTTCCAAAGTATGCATATGAGGTGTTAATAATAAGACACCTTTCATCGACTGCAGCCTGGTACGAGATAGCTCATCCACATTTACCCGCTGCTCACACCAAGCATCCGGCACTGTCCAGATTAAAATCGACTCTACAATCCCTTGCCCTAACGATACTACATGCATCACCCACCGATAAAAACGCCGGCAAAACCCATCCTTTGGAAAAACCAAAGTAAGATTATGCCACACAACACGCTGGCGTCCAGGCAATAATATCACAAACAATATACTCAAGAGAAAAGCGAAGCAACGGAGTAATATGACCGAAAAACGCAGCATAGAAACAAAGCAACACAAGCCACGAAAGATAACCTCAATGCTTTTCTTCTTCATGATAGCACTCACTCACTTCTGTTATGCATCATATCACAAACAAGCTGAGTATTGATAGTACGAACATCTAAAAAAGAAATAGACTACAAGACCTACCATCATCGCACAAGCCGCAAGCACTGATGACCCAGGGCATCAGGCGGTCTCTTTTACCGATCAAAAGATTTAAGCTCTTGCCAATAGATTAATGCCGCTGCAGAAGCAATAGGCAAGATGACAGAAACATCCACCACACGATGAAGTGTACCATAAACTAGAGGGAAAGACGTGGCGTGATCATGCAGGGCAAAAACAACTAACACCTTAATCAAGAACATCAACACAAACTTAACCACGGTAACCATAAAGAAAACTGCAAGCAATCGTCCTAAAAGAAAAAACCCGTGTTTAGCTGTTAACAACCAACTGGATTTTATCGCACCCACAAGCGTTTGTGGCACAAACAAAAGCTCAGGAAAAACGACCGCCAAACGCAAAGATTTGACATAAAACACAACCAACAAAAAAGCCCCCATCAACCAAGAAAAAGAAGCCTTATGCGGCACCATCAATGTCAACGACCACAGCAAACCATACAAAGCCACCACAAACAAGGAAAACAACGCAACAGAACCCAGTATCGCACCAAAACGAGACCAACAAACTAGTTCAAAGATATTCAAAGTTGGACGTTTCGTACTTTCATGGAAAATGTTCAGTATCACAAGATAAGTATAAAAGGACACCAAAAGCAGCGGCACTGTCACGATTAAGACCTTGATAAACGACCCAGACAAATAGCTTTTATACGCTAAAAATATGGACTCTGTTGCCAACCCAAAACAGAAGCCTAACACAACAAAATGCAAACCGTAACGTCGAAAAACTTGGCCTACAAAGACAATGACTTGACCCAAAAAACCCATAAGTGTCAATTTTTTCTGAGGGTATGAAAACATAGGAAACTCCTTCTCCATCCATTTAAGTATACGCCTATTATCTGATTTTTCAAGTAATTAGTTCATACACACAGCACAGATCACACTGCGCGCGCTTCTAGCTCATCGAGCAACTGTATCAAATAAGCATGCACAAGAGGAATGGAGAAAAAAACAGTACTTCCAGCAAGCACCGCAACACCTGGACGTTTAGCAAGTTCTGTCACTGACTCATGAGGATACACAACAGATAGACACGCTGTTTGCAACAGTGTCCAGATGAACGTGGTGAACACCATCAACATCACCAGAATCAATAAGCTCATTAAGACATATGTCATACGACGCCGACTTAGCAACCAGCTACGACAAATAGCCTGACGCAGCGTATCTCCTTGTGCTAAGGCTGGTATTGCCAACACAGCACGACCGAAAAAGGCAAGGACATAAGCAATGAGCACCAAAAAGACCACACTCTCTGGCACGTAGGCTTGCAAAGATGTCAGACCCATAGCAATCATAGAAAATAATAAGAAGCTCAGCGCATAAAACAATATGAAACGCATCATACCACCGGTATAATCGCGCCATACCATAGACCACTTGACTTGATTTGCACGCTTGACTTGAGACAACACTGAAAAGACTGCCACAGAAAGTGAACACACTAAAAACATCACAGCGATACATAATGCAGAAAATAAAAGGGATGGATTAGCTTGCGTAGGCGCTTGAAACAAAGCATGAGACATGCCAACACTTGCAATCCAATACAAGATAAGCAAAGGCAATAAAGATTTAAACGAAGAACGAATCAACAATACAACATCATCAGCCAGTGCACCAAGACCTTTTCCACCTGACATACGCTTACTCCTTATACAATCAAGTTAAGGTGGGTGAACGATGGGACTCGAACCCACGACGACCGGAATCACAATCCGGGGCTCTACCAACTGAGCTACGCTCACCACAAATAGCCATGAAGCGCGCCCGGCAGGACTCGAACCTGCAACCCTCGGCTTAGAAGGCCGATGCTCTATCCGGTTGAGCTACAGGCGCCCAATGTCGCACTTCTCGGGGTAGAGGGATTTGAACCCCCGACATCCTGCACCCAAAGCAGGCGCGCTACCAGACTGCGCTATACCCCGTGAAGCGAATCATAACGTCTTTTCACCGGCCGGTCAACCTAAATACTGGTCACTTGCCTGATCAAAAACAATCATCTTCAACATGCCCATATTATTCTAACGCGTCAGCACAAGCAAAACAATATCCGGCATGATAAAAAACGGTTCGCTGTGGCTCATATCATCGCAACATAGCTTGCATTCAAACCACAAACAACCTAGCATACCAACATATGACAAAGGATCCCATGATGTCCACATACGACACCTTATCTTATGATACACAAACCATGTTAAACGCACTCAATGACGGTCGAAGCCGGGTAGCGTACCCAGTTGACGGCCAATGGGTTGTGAACACAGAAGCCAAAAAAGCCGTGCTGGATTACCTACGAACACAAGCCGCATATGTCCATAATGAACCAGGGCGAGCTTATGACAAAGTCCCGCTTAAATACACTGATTTCTCAGCGGAAGATTTCCAAGCCCTGGGGTCACGCATCGTCCCTGGCGCCATTGTAAGACATGGCGCTTATATCGGCCCAAACTGTGTATTGATGCCCGCTTTCGTTAATATTGGCGCGTATGTTGGCGCTCACACCATGATTGATACCTGGGCCACTGTGGGCTCATGCGCCCAAATTGGTGAACGCGTGCATATTTCAGGTGGCGTAGGCATTGGTGGCGTGCTCGAACCACTGCAAGCACAACCTGTGATCATTGAAAATGACTGTTTTATTGGTGCACGCAGTGAAATCACGGAAGGCGTGCATGTTGAACAAGGTGCCGTCATTGGCATGGGCGTCTATTTAAGCCAAAGCACTAAAATATACGACAGACAACGTGACAAGGTAACCTATGGCCGCATCCCTGCTGGTGCAGTGGTTGTGCCTGGCAGCCTGCCCAGCCAACAAGGACAATGTCATCTTGCCTGCGCGGTGATTGTGAAATACGCCGATGAAGCCACACGAAAAAAAACAAGCATCAATGAACTACTACGAACCCTTTAGGGAAATAAAATCTGTAAGGCTTCACGCAAACAGCTGACAGGTGACAAAGTAACACCCGCCATCTCTGATGGTGGCAAGTTACCTTGTGGAATCATGACCTGCGTGAACCCTTGCTTGACGGCAGCATGAATGCGCTCTTGGCCATGCGGCACAGGACGAACCTCCCCACCTAAACCTAATTCCCCAAAAACGACCATATGACTCGGCAATGGCCTTTGCTTTAAACTAGACACAATCGTTGCAATCACAGCAAGATCTGCCGCTGTTTCTTGTACTTTCAATCCACCCACTACATTCACAAAAAGATCCAAACCATGCGTTTCCACACCAGCATGGCGATTTAATATAGCCAATAGCATCGCAAGTCGCGCACCGTCCATACCCACTGCAAGCCGACGTGGTTGACTGCCTGAGCAAGTATCCACCAAAGCTTGAAGCTCAATCAACAAAGGGCGACTTCCTTCCCAATTGACCAATACCCCACTCCCCGAAATTGCGGCACTAGGGCGTGATAAAAATAATGCAGAGGGATTACTCACTTCCTTCAGACCACTGGCTAGCATGGCAAAAATGCCCAACTCATTCACAGGACCAAAACGGTTCTTACTGGCACGTATGAGTCGATATTTACCTTGATTATCCCCCTCAAAATTAAGTACAGTATCCACCATATGCTCTAAAACACGTGGCCCTGCCAAATGCCCCTCCTTGGTGACATGACCGACCAAAATCACTGCCGTATTAGTCTGCTTAGCATATTGCACCAGCTGCTGCGCACTTGCCTTCACTTGCCCAACACTGCCTGGAATCGCTGGGCACGTCGCGGTTTGGAGTGTTTGAATGGAGTCAATCACAATCGTTGTGGGCTTATATTGATGCAAACAAGCTAAAATGGCCGCCATATCTGTTTCTGCCAACAACGGGAAAGATGCTTTTTGTAACCCCAATCGCTTGGCACGAAGCGCCACCTGCGCCAACGATTCTTCTCCCGTCACATACAAAACAGATTGTGTGGCAGACAATGCAGATAAGACTTGTAACAACAAAGTGGATTTGCCAATACCAGGGTCTCCCCCTATCAGACATACTCCACCAGGCACCAGTCCTCCGCCTAAGGCCCGATCTAATTCATCAAACCCAGTGGCTATACGCGTATAGGCCACACAAGCCACGGCATCTAATGCAATGGGCTTAGCCTCCGTTGCGCTACCGGCATACCCTTTGCTTTGCGCAACAGCAAGCACCAAAGTATTCCAGTCCTGGCAGCCCGCGCAACGTCCCACCCACTGCTGATGGATATGACCACAGGATTGACAAAGGTAGCGCTCTTTTACTTTTGAAGCCATGATAAAATCTCGGGGGTATAATAAGACACAATAAAACGTGCGCCAGCACGAAAGAACCCTGTATGAACCTCCATGACCAAGGCTTTTTCATCGACTTGATTCATGGCTGCCATGGCTTTAATTGCCGCATACTCTCCACTCACATGATACACACCAACAGGCCATGCTGGCCAAGCCGTTGCCACACGATACAAACAATCTAAATAAGCTAACCCAGGCTTCACAAGCAACATATCACAACCTGCATGCATATCACGTTCTGCCGCCAACAATGCTTCATCACCATTCGCTGGATTCATTTGATGGGTTCGACGGTCAATGCTACGCACACTCCCCTCTGTGGCATCACGAAAAGGCCCATACCATGCCGAAGCATATTTCACCGCATAACTCATGATCGCGGTATGTGCATAAGCCGCCTGATCTAAACCTTGGCGTATGGCTTCCACCGCCCCGTCTAACATGCCACTGGGTGCCAATACATCGGCCCCTGCCTCAGCCAAAGAACAAGCCTGCTCAACCAACAGAGGCAATGTTTTTGGGTGGTCAACACAAGCGGTATCAGCCAAGACGCCACAATGACCATGGTCGGTATACTGACAAAAACAAAGATCAGCAATACACACCAGGTGAGGCGCGTAGGATTTGATAAAACGAATGGCTTGCTGCACCACACCTAAATCGGATAAAGCGTCAGAACCCTTAGCATCTTTGGTGGCTGGCACCCCAAAGATCATGACGGCATTCAAACCGTGCGATAACGGCGCTTCCAATGCTTGGGCCAATTGAGAGACCGGCCACTGACTTTGTCCAGGCAATGAGGTGATTGGCATAGGCGACGATAGGCCGTCTTTCACAAAAATTGGCCAAATGAGTGAAGCAGGATCTAATACTGATTCTGAACAAAGCTGACGAATTCCGACAGATTGCCTGCGGCGACGATGGACATCCATACTGACTTTCCGAATAAAGTGACTTTATTATGTTATCACATATTTTTGTCTTGCCCTATACCGCGCTCTACCCTAGTCAACTCAATTTAACCAAAAAGGCATATTTTTTATGGTTTTGCTGACTCTTCTTCGGATACACCATGGTTATTAGCACGCTCAGTCGTACGAGGTGTGGCAAGCGACGCCATAGCCTCCGAAGGATCATTTAGTCTACGCGAAAGAGCATTTGATCTAGGCGAAGGAACATTGACATCTTTTGATGGGGCAGGGCCAGCATTCCAAAACACTGCGCCAAACATAATAACCAAAGCACAACCCATCAATCCTGTTAAACTTAATATCATGGCAGGCATAGACATCACACTGGCAAGGTCTGCGATGAAGGGTTGCAAAAAAACAGGTGGAAAAATAGAAAGTAATAACAGGCTGGATGCGATGAAAGACACCGTTCCTGCACCTATAGCCAATGCTAGTCGACCTTTTGATATAGGCCCCCGTGTCGATTGAACGGCCTCTGTGACAGCACCCTGTGTCAATGCTTCAATGACAGCGCCTTTCAGTGCCATGATGTCTTTGGCTTGCATGACTTCTGACGTCATCCTACCTGACTGCTCATCTGTATGGACATATTTGATTTCACTGACCTGTTTGGCCCATTTTTCATAGGATGCTTCTAACTGATCTGTCTCACCCAAAAATGGCTCAACCTTTAAGCCTTGCTTGATACGAACCACTGCAGTGTTAAACTGCTGACCCATAGACTTCGATACATTTGGCATCACGTACCAATCCTCTAATGGCAAGACATCCATGAGTAATTCGTAATTTTTCTCTGCAAGTAACTCAGCATCCTTTGCGGTCTTCAATCCTTTGATAAGGGACTCTCGATCAGGAAAAACCGCTAAAAAGGTCTCTTTCATTGAATCTATATCATCCAAATATACATCGTAGCTCTCCATAAAATCACGCATCCTTTTTTTGTGACCAGACAAATCATTTGATGTGGGTTCTTTATCAGCGTAAGCAAACACTGCTTCCCACTTATTTTTTTCTAGCGAATCCATCACTGCACCCTTTTTTGCATCGCTCTTATTTAATAGTAAAAAACACCAAGAGATGGGCTATTTATCCAAATAAATATCACGACATTCATGTGATCAAGTAGAACATCCCTTGTTCTTGTGCACCTGATTGCGTACACTCTGAGATAACAAGAGAAGGAAACGAACACATGAGCACACACACACGAGAAGAAAAAGACAGCATGGGCACCATTCATGTGGATACAAGTAAATACTGGGGCGCCCAAACCCAACGTTCGCTTAAATATTTTGGTATTGGCCAAGACACCATGCCCCCCGAACTCATTCAGGGTTTTGGTGTGGTCAAATGGGCAGCAGCCACCATCAATGAACGGGCAGGCGTTTTAACCGCCCAACAAGGCCAAGCTATTCGTGAGGCAGCAGATGCCGTGATTGGTGGAGATCTTCACGAACACTTTCCGCTTCGAATTTGGCAAACAGGCAGTGGCACACAAACGAACATGAACACCAACGAAGTCATTGCCAACTATGCGATTCAAGCCCTGGGTGGCACCATGGGATCCAAAGACCCCATTCACCCTAATGACCATGTGAATGCCTCGCAATCATCCAATGATACTTTCCCCAGCGCGATGCATATTGCAGCAGCCAGCTATCTTGTGCATAGCCTGCTGCCATCTTTACAAGCATTAGGCGACACATTAGAAACACTTGTGACACGTCATCGCGACCTGGTAAAAATAGGCAGAACGCATTTACAAGACGCTGTACCACTCACATTAGGCCAAGAATTTTCAGGACACCTTGCACTAATCAGACAAGATCAAAAAGCCATCACTGATAGCCTGGAGGGTCTATACGAGTTGGCATTAGGCGGCAGCGCTGTCGGCACAGGCCTGAATACACCACCGCAATTTGCAGACGATGTGGCAGCATGTATCGCGGAAAAAACAGGACTACCCTTTCGCAGTGCCGACAATAAATTCGCCGCACTCAGTGGTCATAACGCCTTAGTACTCAGTCACAGTGCACTCAAATCACTGGCGTGCTCACTCACCAAAATTGCCAATGATATTCGATGGCTTGCATCTGGACCACGCTGCGGACTTGGTGAGCTATCACTGCCAGAAAATGAACCGGGATCTTCCATCATGCCTGGTAAAGTCAATCCAACCCAATGTGAAGCACTCACCATGGTTTGTGCGCAAGTCATGGGCAATGACACAGCCATCACCATGGGCGCATCCCAAGGTCATTTTGAGCTCAACGTGTATAAGCCAATGATTATTCATAACTTTATGCACAGTGCTCACCTGCTTAGTGACTGCATGGCACACTTTAGACAATATTGTGTGGCGGGGCTATCACCACGTGAAGATCGCATCCAACACTATGTGGATCGTTCGTTGATGCTTGTCACGGCACTCAGCCCTGTGATTGGCTATGACCGTGCCGCCCAAGCAGCGCACCATGCACATCATCACCAAACATCTTTAAAAGATGCCTGTGTGTCACTGGGCTATCTCAGCGATACTGATTTCGACAAGCATGTGGATCCTAAAGCCATGACCATGCTTGGTGACAATTAAGGCTTGCAAACACTATCTCATTTACTAGGATGGAGACTCTTATGAAACAATCATTTTTTCTTTGCATCAGTCTTATGGCAAGTAGTTATGCAGCCCCCTCACTTACCCTGTATCAACAACCTTCTGATCAAAGCCCCATCCTTGCCACACTCAAATCACCCAGTCAGCTAACCATGATTCGTAGTCAATGGGTCAAAGTCATGGACCCGCAATCACACAAAGTGGGCTGGGTTAAACGCCAAACACTCTCACACTTTCTCAACCAGCACAGCAGTATTCGTCAAACACAAACCTGGACTGAAACACACCCAGGCTCAAGCCAAATCATTGAATATCACCACACCCAACCCAATCACAGCGAAGCACTACAGCGATTGATTGCATCCAATCAAAAAATTCATCAACAAGTGATACGTGAAATGGCTGAGTCTTTTCGCCAAATGGAAACCATCAGTCAAACCTTATGGGAACAACCTACCCCGACACTACAAATTC
>CACKMC010000016.1 GCA_902601155.1 Coxiellaceae bacterium
TGTCAAGCAAAAGTTATGGGATGAGTGTGCGATCAGTCAGCGTATGTTGCGTGACGTCATGACTACTTTCCTAGAAAATAAAACACTGAATAAAGGGGTTTCTATTGAAGGGAAAGCATATAAAAAGCTTCAAGTATCTCAATTAAAATCCTTGGATGAGAAGCAGTTGTTGTCGATCACTTTGGCATCCGAAGATGAAGATACTTTCTACCAAACGTATGTGACGCAATATAGAGAATTCACATTAGCGCGTGATAAGGCGTATGAAGCGAAGAAGATTCATATTCAAAAAGCCGATGAACTTTCGCCAGGTGTCATACAAATTGTGAAGGTATTTTTAGCGGTTAAACGTCGTATTCAACCTGGTGATAAAATGGCGGGACGTCATGGTAACAAAGGTGTCGTGTCACGAATCGTGCCAGAAGAAGATATGCCAAGACTGGCGGACGGTCGTTCCGTGGATATTGCGCTTAACCCACTTGGGGTGCCTTCGCGTATGAACGTCGGTCAGATATTAGAAACGCATTTGGGTTGGGCTGCTAAAAACCTAGGTCACCGTATAGATGAGCTTCTTAAAAGCAATGATATTAAGTCATTAGCATCTTTTGTTCAAAAGATCTATGACATTGCTTCGCTTGAGAAGGTGAAGGTTAGCAGATGGGAAGAAGCGCGTTTACGTGAGGTGGCTAAGCATTGGTCCACAGGGGTTCCATTTGCTTCCCCCGTGTTTGATGGTGCTTCAGAGGATAAGATTCAACAGCTGCTTGCCTTAGCAGGTGTTGATGAAGATGGTAAGAGTGTGTTGTATGATGGCAAGACAGGCCGCGCGATTGATCAGCGTGTCACCGTTGGTTACATGTACATGTTAAAGCTTAACCATCTCGTGGATGAAAAAATGCACGCTCGTTCCACAGGATCCTATAGCTTGGTTACACAGCAGCCCTTAGGGGGTAAAGCACAATTTGGTGGCCAGCGTTTTGGTGAAATGGAGGTTTGGGCGCTTCAGGCTTATGGTGCAGCTTATACGCTACAAGAAATGTTGACTGTAAAATCGGATGATGTGCGTGGTCGAACCCACATGTACCGAAGTATCGTCGATGGTCAACATAGTATGAATGCGAATATTCCTGAAGCATTCCGTGTGTTGGTGAGTGAGATTCGTGCCCTAGGCATGGATATTAAACTAGTCTAAAGGTCTTAAGTTAAAGGAGAGCATTGTTTTGTCTAATTCTATTTTTCAGCTAGCGACCCAGGATCAAAAGAAAGGCTTGTTTGATTCGATTGATATTCACCTTATGTCTCCTGAGACAGTTTTATCTCATTCTTATGGTGAAGTCACTTTACCTGAAACGGTCAACTACCGTACACTAAAGCCTGAGCGTAAAGGGCTATTTTGTGCCAAAATATTTGGTCCTATTCGTGATTTTGAATGTTTATGCGGTAAATATAAGCGTTTAAAGCATCGTGGTGTTGTGTGTGAAAAATGTGGTGTGGAAGTGATTCAGGCGAAAGTGCGTCGTGAGCGTATGGGCCATATCACGCTTGCGGCACCTGTGGCACATATTTGGTTTTTAAAATCTTTACCGTCACGTATAGGATTGTTATTAGATATGTCTTTGCGTGACATTGAGAGTGTTTTATACTTTGAAAGCCATATTGTCACTGATCCTGGTATGACGGCATTAGATAAAGGCACATTGTTATCAGAAGAGGCTTATCTTGATGCCCTGGAAGAATATGGGGATGATTTTGAATCAGGCATGGGGGCAGAAGCGATTCAAGCGCTGCTTGCTCAATTAGATGTCAAACAAGAAATCATGATGATTCGTGATGAAATGCTTGGTATCACATCAGATACAAAACTCAAAAAAATGTCAAAACGCTTGAAGATCTTAGAGTCATTTGCACAGTCTGGTAATCAACCAGAGTGGATGATACTGAATGTGTTACCAGTGCTTCCTCCAGATTTACGTCCTTTGGTACCACTGGATGGTGGACGTTTTGCAACTTCTGATTTAAATGATTTATACCGTCGTGTCATCAATCGTAATAATCGACTCAAACGTTTGTTGGATCTTAATGCACCAGAAATTATTGTGCGTAATGAAAAACGCATGTTACAAGAAGCGGTCGATGCACTGTTAGATAATGGTCGTCGTGGTCGAGTGATCACAGGCACCAATAAACGGCCTCTGAAGTCTTTGGCAGATATGATTAAAGGGAAACAAGGTCGTTTTCGACAGAACCTTCTCGGTAAACGAGTCGATTATTCTGGTCGATCTGTGATTGTTGTGGGTCCAACATTGCGTCTACACCAATGTGGTATACCCAAGAAAATGGCGCTTGAGTTATTTAAACCTTTTATTTACTCTGAACTGCAACAAAGAGGTTTGGTATCTACGATTAAAGCAGCCAAGCGATTGGTTGAGCTTGAAACGACCGAAGTATGGGATGCTTTAGAATTTGTTATTCAAGAACACCCTGTATTGTTGAACAGGGCGCCAACATTGCACCGATTGGGTATTCAGGCTTTTGAACCTGTTCTGATTGAGGGGAAGGCTATTCAGCTCCACCCCCTTGTGTGTACTGCATACAATGCTGACTTTGATGGCGATCAGATGGCGGTTCACGTACCGCTGACCGTGGAAGCACAATTAGAGGCACGTTGTTTGATGATGTCAACCAACAATATTTTATCGCCAGCGAATGGTGAGCCTGTGATTCGTCCTACACATGATGTGGTGCTTGGTATTTATTATTTATCTCGTGAACGTGTGAATGTGCAGGGTGAAGGCATGATATTCAGTGACCCTGATGAAGTGCTTCGTGCCTATGAGACAGATCAGGTGCACTTGCATGCGCGTATTAAAGTCAGAATTAATAACCAAGGACGTGATGGCAGTGGTCAGATTGTAGACACAACCGTGGGCCGTATTATTTTATGGCAAATTGTACCGCATGCCATACCTTTTGAGTTCATTAACCGTGTGCTGAAGAGCAAACTTATCGGTGGTTTACTCAACGAGTGTTATAATCGTTTAGGCACTAAAAAGACAGCAATATTTGCTGATAAGTTAATGTATCTAGGGTTTAAATATTCTACCATATCTGGGGTGTCTGTTGGTTTGCAGGATCTTGTGATTCCGGAAAATAAACAAAGTATCCTTGAAACTGCCAAAGCAGAAGTGGCAGAAGTCACGAAACAATATGACAGTGGTCTTTTGACACCTGGTGAACGCTACAATAAGGTGGTGGATATTTGGACAGCGACAACAGAAGAAGTCTCTCAGTCTATGATGGCTTGTTTGTGTGAAGAAAAGGTGACGACCAAAGAAGGTGAAGAAATCACTCAGCCATCTTTTAATTCCATTTTTGTGATGGCCGATTCAGGAGCAAGGGGTTCGCCTACGCAGATGCGTCAGTTATCAGGCATGAGAGGTTTGATTGCGAAATCAGATGGTACCATCATTGAAACACCGATTACAGCCAACTTCCGTGAAGGTTTGAATGTCTTGCAATACTTTATTTCAACCAATGGTGCTCGAAAAGGTTTGGTCGACACGGCGTTGAAAACAGCTAACTCAGGTTATCTAACCCGTCGATTGGTCGATGTTTCTCAAGATGTTGTGGTGACAGAAGCGGATTGTGGGACGACGCAAGGGTTAACCGTCTCTGCTGTCATTGAAGGCAGTGAGGAGCTTGTGCCGCTTAGAGAGCGTATTTTAGGTAGAGTCTTAGCAGAACCTGTGATGTCAGCGGATGGTTCGCATACATTACTTGCAAGAGGCACGTTGCTAGCTGAAGATGAGGTCACATTGCTAGAACAACACAATATTGATCAAGTGATTATTCGTTCCGTCATCCGTTGTCAAACTAAGCATGGCGTGTGTGCGATGTGCTATGGTCGTGATTTAGCTCGTGGACACCTTGTTAATCAGGGCGAGGCTGTGGGTGTGATTGCAGCGCAATCCATTGGTGAGCCAGGCACGCAGTTAACCATGCGTACATTCCATATTGGGGGGGCTGCTTCTCAGGCAGTGGTAGAGAGTGATATCCAGGTTAAAAACGATGGTCATGCTTTATTCCATCAAGTGAACTTTATTGAAAACAAAGAAGGGCTATTGGTTGTGACCTCACGATCAGGCCAGTTGATTGTTCGAAACACACAGGGACGTGAATGTGAGCGTTATCGTATACAATACGGTAGTGTCTTGATGGTGAAAGATGGTGATGCGGTCGAACGTGGCCAAGTCATTGCTCGTTGGGATCCCCATACACATCCTGTGGTTTCTGAAGTAGAGGGGCGTGCAGAACTTGTGAATTGTATTGATGGTGTGACAGTTACCACACAAACCGATGAGTTAACAGGTTTAACGAGTATGGTTGTGCTTGGACATGAGCAGCAATCCGGTAAGGAATTACGTCCAATGCTACGTATTGTTGATCAAGCAGGTCAAGAGATTTTATTGCCTGGGACAAAGACGCCAGCCAGTTACTATTTACCGACTAAAGCGACCTTGTCTTTATCCAATGGCCAAACAGTACTTCGCGGTGATGTGGTCGCTCGTATCCCGAAAGAAGTCTCTAAAACCAAAGATATTACAGGGGGCTTGCCTCGTGTGGCTGATCTATTTGAAGCAAGAAAGCCGAAAGAAAATGCATTACTTGCTGAATGCGCAGGCATGATTAGTTTTGGTAAAGATACCAAAGAAAAACGTCGTCTGATTATTACACAAGAGTCTGGTGAGACTTTTGAAATGCTCGTACCAAGATGGCGTAATATTCTTGTGTTTGAAGGCCAAACTGTTCAAAAGGGCGAGCCAATCGTCGATGGTGCTGAAGATCCACATGCGATTCTTCGTTTGCAAGGTGTGGAAGCATTGGCACATTATATGGTCAATGCTGTGCAAGAAGTGTATCGTCTTCAGGGGGTAAAAATTAATGATAAGCATATCGAACTGATTGTTCGTCAGATGTTGAAAAAATGTGTGGTGGTTAATTCAGGCGACACGGAATTATTACATGGTGAACAAATGAGTTGGGATGAGTTTAATCAAGCCAATGAAGCTTTAGACGAGAGTAAGGGCGAAACACTTGCTGTGGCAGAGCCTGTATTGCTCGGTATCACAAGAGCATCACTTGCCACAGATTCCTTTATATCAGCCGCATCATTCCAGGAAACAACACGTGTGCTGACAGAAAGTGCAACGGTTGGTAAGCGTGATTATTTGCGTGGTTTAAAAGAAAACGTGATGGTAGGCCGTCTGATTCCTGCAGGAACAGGATTTGCTTACTATCAGCAGCAACGTGAGGCCAGTGGTGAGTTATCGACATCTCAGTTTGAAGAAGAATTGAGCCAAGAGCTTAGCCAGCAGGCTGCAACATATCATAAGGAAGAGGCATCGCTTGATATGCCAAAGCCTATTGAAGAACAAGGAGAAGGTTCATGAAACACTTGACAACTTGTTATAGGGTTCATAAACTATCTCCTTTTGGTTATACCTTTGTCAAAGGAGTTAAACATGCCGACAACTAGTCAGTTAGTACGAAAAAATCGGTCACAAAAAAGAGGCGTGTCTACGAAAAGCCCAGCGCTTAATCGTTGTCCTCAGCGTCGAGGTGTATGCACACAAGTGACCACAAAGACACCGAGAAAGCCAAACTCAGCGATGCGTCGTGTTGCACGCGTTCGTTTAACAAACGGTGCGGAAGTATGGGCTTATATTCCAGGTGAGGGTCATAATTTGCAGGAACACTCCATCGTATTAGTACGGGGTGGTCGAGTCAAGGATTTGCCTGGTGTGCGATATCGTATCATTCGTGGAAAATTAGACACACAAGGTGTTCAAAATCGTCGACGTAGTCGTTCATGTTATGGTCAAAAGAAACCAAAAGATTAATGTAAGGAGTCGTCATGGCGCGTAAAGGGGTTATACCAAGAAAAGACAAAGATCATCTGAGTGAATATAACAAAAAGAAAGTGCTTTTTGTGAATATGTTGATGAAAGATGGTAAAAAAGAGAAAGCACGAAAAATTGTTGAGCAGGCTTTCCATAATGTGTGGTTGCAACAGAATAAAGATGCAACCGGTGGACAAGCGTCAGAAGAGCAAATGCTTGAGCTTATCAATCGTGTGATTGATATCGCAGGTCCTAACGTTGAGGTGAAGACAAAGCGAATCGGTGGTGCAAACTATCCGGTGCCAGTCCCTGTCTCAGTGAAACGACGTATTGCATTGGCATTTCGTTGGATTATTCGTTTTTCTCGCAAAAAGAAAGGCAAGAGTATGGTCGAGTGCTTGACGCAAGAATTACAGGATGTATTGGCTGAGCGCGGTGCCACCGTCACTGAAAAGCTAAATATGCGTAGAATGGCTGAAGCAAACAAAGCGTTTGCTCATTTAAGATAGGATAACAACATGACCGCTAAACGGGAAACCCCCCTTCACCTATATCGAAATATTGGTATTTCTGCTCATGTGGATGCAGGTAAAACAACAACGACAGAGCGAGTACTCTTTTATACTGGTATTTCTCATCGTATCGGTGAAGTGCATGATGGTGCCGCCACCATGGATTGGATGGAACAAGAGCAAGAGCGTGGTATTACGATTCAATCAGCGGCGACAACTTGTTTCTGGTCTGGTATGCAAGGTCAATATGATAAACATCGTATCAATATTATTGACACGCCCGGTCACGTTGACTTTACCGTAGAGGTTGAGCGTTCACTTCGTGTGTTAGATGGTGCTGTGGTTGTGTTGTGTGCGGTTGGTGGTGTTGAGCCACAATCTGAAACAGTATGGCGTCAAGCAAATAAATATAGAGTACCTCGTATTGGCTTTGTGAATAAGATGGATCGGTCTGGTGCTGATTTTTATCGTGTGGTCGATCAAGTGAAGCAACGTTTAGGTGCCAAGCCTGTCGTCATGCAATTACCGATTGGCAGTGAAGATGCTTTTGCCGGTGTGATTGATCTTGTGCTTATGAAAGCTGTGCACTGGAGTGAGGATAATATGGGAATGGACGTCACGTTCAAAGCCATTCCTGATGATTTGCAAGCCAAAGCGGAAGAGTATCGGCATGAACTGCTTGAAAGTGCAGCAGAAGCCAGTGAAGCGTTGATGGAGTATTATCTTGAGCATGATGCTTTAACTGAAGATCAGATTAAAGAAGGGATACGAGAGCGTACTATTCGAAATGATATTTTCCCAATGTTTTGTGGATCAGCTTTTAAAAACAAAGGCGTTCAATCTGTGTTAGATGCTGTGATTGATTATTTGCCATCACCTTTAGATATTCCTGCTGTAACAGGGTTAGATAGCAAGGGTGAAGACACAAGCCGTGAGGCTAAGGATGATGCTCCGTTTTCTGCATTGGCATTCAAAATTGCAACCGATCCTTATGTCGGTACATTGACATTCTTCCGTGTGTATTCTGGTACGCTTGCAGCGGGAAGTGCGGTATATAACCCATTGAAACGACGCAAAGAACGTGTGGGTCGAATTCTTCAGATGCACTCCAATAACAGGGAAGAAATCAAAGTAGTAAGGGCTGGTGATATCGCCGCCGCTGTCGGTCTTAAAGATGTGACCACAGGGGATACTTTGTGTGATATCGATGCAGAGATTTCTTTGGAAAACATTGAATTTCCTGAGCCCGTTATTCATGTGGCAGTTGAGCCTAAAACAAAAGAAGATCAAGAGAAAATGGCCAATGCGCTGTCTAAGCTCTCTAGGGAAGATCCTTCTTTTAAAGTAAAGACAGACGAAGAATCTGGACAGACCATTATTTCTGGTATGGGCGAATTGCACCTTGAGGTGATTATTGATCGTATGAAACGTGAATTTTCAGTCGATGCTGCAGTCGGTCGTCCGCAGGTGGCTTATCGAGAAACACTGCGTCAACAAGTCGAGCATGAATCAAAGTTCGTACGTCAAACAGGTGGGCGTGGTCAATATGGACATGTATGGTTGCGTATTGAGCCAAGAGAGCAAGGCGAAGGTTACGAATTTGTTAACGAAATCGTGGGTGGTGTTATTCCAAAAGAATACATTCCTGCTGTGGATAAAGGTGTGCAAGAGCAAATGCAAAATGGTGTGATTGCAGGTTATCCTTTGGTGGATATACGCGTGACATTATATGATGGCTCATTCCATGATGTTGACTCAAGTGAAATGGCCTTTAAGATCGCTGGCTCCATGTGTTTGAAAGAGGGGGCTAAAAAAGCTAACCCAGCATTGTTAGAACCTATTATGAAAGTGGAGGTGACCACACCCGAAGATTACATTGGTGACGTGGTTGGGGATTTGAATCGCCGAAGAGGTGTGATTCAAGGGATGGAAGAAACACCCCTTGGTCGGATTGTGAATGCGCAAGTACCTCTGTCAGAAATGTTTGGTTATGCAACAGATGTTCGCTCCATGACACAAGGGCGTGCTGGCTATGCGATGGAATTTTTGCATTATGCCGTGGCACCTAGTCATGTTGCATCTGAAATAATCGAAAAACGAGGGGGCTAGCTACTTGTAATACGGTTAGCCACCGTGTAGTATACATCAATTGAGCAATGATAAATGCTTTGTTTCAAGAGGAGAGAAGGAAATGGCAGATAAGTTTGAACGCACCAAGCCGCATAAAAATGTGGGAACAATTGGTCACGTTGATCATGGTAAAACAACATTGACAGCAGCGATTACACGTCACTTCGGTCAAGGTGTTAACTTCGAAGATATCGATAAAGCACCTGAAGAAAGAGAGCGTGGTATCACGATTTCAACTGCACACGTTGAGTATGAGTCAGATACAGTGCACTATGCGCACGTGGATTGCCCAGGTCACGCGGATTATGTCAAGAACATGATCACGGGTGCGGCGCAAATGGACGGTGCTATTTTGGTAGTATCTGCTGCCGATGGTCCTATGCCTCAAACAAGAGAGCACATTTTGTTGGCCAAGCAGGTTGGTGTGCCAAAGATTGTGGTATTCTTAAACAAAATTGACATGGTTGACGATGAAGAGCTGGTTGAATTGGTTGAGATGGAAGTCAGAGAGCTTCTTAGCGAATACGATTTCCCTGGTGATGATACACCGATCATTCGTGGTTCTGCCTTAAAAGCACTGGAAGGTGATGAAGGCGAGCTAGGCGCTGAGGCGATGAAGACCTTGATGCAACATTTAGATGATTACATTCCGATTCCAGAGCGTGCATTGGATAAGCCATTTTTGATGCCTATTGAAGATGTATTCTCTATTTCAGGTCGTGGTACTGTGGCCACAGGTCGTATTGAAAGCGGTATCATCAAAGTCGGTGAAGAAGTTGAGATTGTGGGTATCAAAGAGACTGTGACCACCACATGTACGGGGGTTGAAATGTTCCGTAAATTGTTGGATGAAGGTCAAGCAGGCGATAACGTTGGCTTGTTACTTCGTGGTGTGAAGCGTGAAGAGATTGAGCGAGGACAAGTATTGGCTCAGCCCAAGAGTATATCACCACACACTGAATTTGAAGCAGAGATCTACGTATTGACCAAAGAAGAAGGTGGACGTCATACGCCATTCTTCAAGGGTTATCGTCCTCAGTTTTACTTCCGTACAACGGATGTAACAGGAGAGGTTATCTTACCAGAAGGCGTTGAAATGGTGATGCCTGGTGATAACATCAAGATGACTGTGAAATTGATTGCACCGATTGCGATGGAAGAAGGTCTGCGTTTTGCGATTCGTGAAGGCGGCCATACCGTAGGTGCTGGTATTGTTAGTAAGGTGATTGCCTAAGGTTAAAGAACTATGCCTAATAAACAAGCAAAAAAAGAACAACGTATTGTTGTGAGAATTCGTCTCAAGTCATTCGATTATCGTATGCTTGAGCAAGCATCACACGACATTGTTAACACAATCAAGCGTACAGGGGTTGAGATGAGTGGGCCTATACCACTGCCAACTAAGCGTCGTCGCTATACGGTTTTGATTTCTCCTCACGTAAACAAAGATGCGCGTGAGCAATTTGAAGTAGCGATTCATGCGCGTGTTTTGGATTTGGTAGATCCTGATCCAAGTACAGTTGATGCATTGATGAAGTTAAATCTTTCATCAGGCGTTAATGTGAAGATTGTGGTCAATAGAACGGAGGGTGTATAGATGTCTGACGTCGCTGTTGCAGAGCAATCAAACGAAGTAAGCGCAGTTTCTGTTGATTATTTTGTTGCTAAAAAGTTAGGTTGTACTCAAGCTTTTACGGAGCAAGGCCAACGTTTATCGTTAACTGTCCTAAAAGTGTATCCTATGCACATCACACAGGTGAAGACGGTTGAGCGTGATGACTATGCGGCCATTCAAGTGGCATGTAAACCACGAAAGTCACACAATCGTCCGATGACAGGCCATTTCAAAAAAGCAGGTGTGCCTGTGATGCGTCACCTTTTTGAAATTCGCATGGGGCTTCAAGATGATATGAGTGCTTATGCAGTTGGACAAGCATTGTCACCATCACGTTTTTCTGAGGCTAAGTATGTGGATGCACAAGGTAAAACCATTGGTAAAGGTTTTGCAGGTTGTATCAAACGCCATAATTTCTCTATGCAGTGCGCTAGTCACGGTGTTTCTGTTTCTCACCGTGTACCTGGTTCTACTGGACAGTGTCAATTTCCAGGCCGTGTTTTTAAAGGTAAGAAAATGCCTGGCCGTATGGGAAATAAGCAGCAGACGATTAAAAACCTTCGCATTCATGATTTTAATGCTGAGTCAGGTGAGTTGCGTGTGATTGGTGCTGTGCCTGGTCATAAAAATAGTGATGTATTATTACATCTACACGGCTTTGATAACCAGTAAGGAAGAATTATGTCGGTTGCTTATCATTATTACGATGCTGAAACCTTAAAGGTATCATCTAAGTCAGCTTCACTGAATGAACGAATTTTTTCTGTCCCTTTTCGTGAAGCATTGGTTCAGCAGGTGGTTGAAAACTATCTATACCACGCTCGTGCGTTCACCAAGAAAAACAAGAATCGTTCGGAAGTTTCAGGTGGCGGCAAGAAGCCTTGGCGCCAAAAAGGGACGGGCCGTGCCCGTGCAGGTTCATCGCGCAGTCCAATATGGGTTGGTGGTGGTGTAACACATGCTGCGGATACCAGTTTCAAGGCTAAGAGATTGAATAAAAAGATGTACCGCGGTGGTGTGATGTCTATTTTGGCTGAGCAAAATCGTCAGGAAGCATTTTGGGTGCTAGAAGCTTGGCCTGAACTGAGCAAAACGAAAGAAGCTGATGCTTGGTTGAATCCGCATCGTGAGCATCGTTTATTACTTCTGCTTGAGTCCATTGATCATCCATTATTCCTTGCAACACGTAATCTTCCTTTTGTTCATTGCGCTTTGGCAACTCATGTTGATCCAGTTTCTCTTTTTAAGGCCGATCGTATTTTGTTATCACAGGCTTCATTGACCCAACTTGAGGAGCGTCTCACATGAGTAAGCTAGCCAAGGAACTACATCTTTCTCGTGTATTGATGTCACCTTTATTCACTGAAAAAACTGCCCATATGGAAGCAGATGGTTTTTATGTCTTTAAGGTAGTCAAAACAGCTACCAAAGCAGATATCAAAGAAGCAATCGAGCGTTACCTTTCTGTGAAGGTCGCTAAAGTTCGTACGCTGATTGTCAAAGGCAAGAGCAAACGAACACGTTATGGGGTTGGAAAAACCCAAGATTATAAGAAAGCGATGGTCCAACTTGTCGATGGTCAGGTATTGAGGCTATTTGAAGAGGAGGGCGCATAATCATGGCTCATACATCTACGCGTAAGCTTAAGCCAACTTCTGCAGGAACTCGTCACCGTTTGATTGTGACGCTAACTCAAGCAGAAAAGCCAAAAAAAAGCTTACTAAAGGGTACGAAGTCTCGTAATGGTGGACACAAACGTCGTTTGCGTCAGATTGATTGGAAGCGTAATACACACGATGGTGTTGATGGCGTTGTCAAAGAAATCAGTTATAACCCCGGTACTTCTGGTTATTTGGCACTTATTTCTTATACAAATGGTGCTTGGAGCTATGTACTTGCTTCTCAGAAAATGAAAGTTGGTTCTGTGATTCAAAGTGGTCCAAAAGCCCCTTTAAAAGATGGAAACTGTTTGCCAATAGAGTGTATACCTGTGGGTACAACACTTTATGCTATTGAGATGAGACCAGGTAAGGGTGCCCAAATGGCCCGAAGTGCTGGTGCGTTTGCTCAATACGTTGGTAAAGAAGGTGGTTATGCTATTTTACGTCTTCGTTCTGGTGAGATGCGTCGTGTTTTGATGCAATGTCGTGCAGTCATTGGCACAGTATCAAATCCTAGCCATAATCTACGTAAAAATGGTAAAGCAGGTGTTAGCCGTTGGTTAGGGATTCGTCCGCATACACGTGGTGTTGCCATGAACCCCATTGATCACCCACATGGTGGTGGTGAAGGTCGTACATCAGGTGGACGTCATCCTGTTAGCCCAACAGGTATTCCTACCAAAGGTAAGAAGACCCGAAGTAATAAACGAACCGATGCATTTATATTGCGTCGTCGTAAGAAGAAATAGGAGTCATTATGCCACGCTCACTGAAAAAAGGTCCATTTGTCCGTAAAGATTTATTGAAAAAAGTCGAACGTGCACGTGAAACCGGTTCAAAAAAGCCCATTAAAACACCTTACCGTGATTCAATGATTTTACCGATCATGGTTGGTCTTACCATTCTGGTTCATAATGGCCGTCAATTCGTTCCTGTTTTTGTCACAGAGGAATTGGTGGGTCATAAGTTAGGCGAGTTTGCCCCGACACGTACATTCAAGGGACATTCTGGCGATCGTAAGTCGAAGTAGGAGAAGATGTGATGACACAAAATTATGCAAGGTCAGTATTAAAGTCTCAGCACGCTTCTGCTCAGAAAGTGAGATTGGTAGTGGACATGGTTCGTGGTCGTTCTGTTGAATGGGCGCTCGAGCAACTCACTTATCATCCTTCAAAGCATGCTGCATTGGTCAAAAAGGTGCTTGAATCAGCCATGGCCAATGCTGAAAA
The DNA here is from genome assembly GCA_902601155.1 of Coxiellaceae bacterium. Classification (GTDB taxonomy): domain Bacteria; phylum Pseudomonadota; class Gammaproteobacteria; order Comchoanobacterales; family Comchoanobacteraceae; genus CACKMC01. The sequence goes on from CACKMC010000016.1 coordinate 13,048, forward strand.
TAATTATGGTCTAGACATTGATGAGCTGATAGTACTAGAAGCTTATGTAGACAAGGCCATGACTTTGAAGCGTCTTCGTGCAAGAGCGCGTGGTCGCTCAGCCAGAATCTTTAAACATTACTGTCATATTACAGTAAAAGTTGGTCTACCAAACGGAAAGGTGAAATAGTATGGGACAAAAAACACACCCACATTTGTTACGAACATTTAATCAATCAGCTTGCCATGCCAAGTGGTTCGATGATGCCAGTTATGCTCGTTGCGTTGCAAGTGATCACACATTGCGTCAATATCTACTGAAGGAATTTTATCAAGCCGGTATCGCACGTGTGGAGCTGGCCCGAACATCGGGTTCTGTGCAAATCACTATTTTTTGTGCACGTCCTGGTATCATCATTGGTAAGAAAGGTGCTGATATCGAAGATTTAAGACGACACCTTTCTGTGTTAGAACAAGGCCCTGTGCAGCTTTCTGTGAAGGAAATTAAGAAAGTGGATCTAGAAGCTAAGCTAGTGGCAGAATCCATCGCTAATCAGCTTGAGCGCCGTGTCATGTATCGTAAAGCGATGAAGAGAGCCATTCAATCGACTATGCGTAGTGGTGCAAAAGGTATTCGTGTCATTGTTTCCGGTCGTTTAGGGGGTGCTGAGATTGCACGTGCTGAAAAATACACGGAAGGACAGTTACCATTGAGTACTTTTAGGGCTGATATCGATCATTATCATGCGATTGCAAAAACCACGTATGGTATTATTGGTGTTAAAGTATGGATTCATCGGGATAAAACCCGTTCCAATAAGAAAACGAAGTAGAGGAGTATCACGATGCAACAGCCACCAAAGCGAATGAAGTATCGTAAACGTCAAAAAAACATGGGTAGTAACCATCGTGGTTTTGCTAAGGGATCAACTTTAGTGTATGGCACTTTTGGTATGCAGCTTCATGGACGTGGTCGTTTAACACCACGCCAAATAGAAGCAGCACGACGTGTGATTGTACGGACCGTTAAACGGGGCGGACGTTTATGGATACGTTGTTACCCAGATCAACCTGTGACACAAAAACCATTAGAGGTTAGGCAAGGTAAGGGTAAGGGTAATGTTGAATATTATGCTTATTTGGTTAAACCAGGCGCCATGTTATTTGAAATGGCTGGTGTGAGTGAAGAGCTTGCACGTGAAGCGTTTAAATTGGCAGCAGGTAAATTGCCGTTTAAAACACGTTTTGTTAAGCAACTGGGATCATTGGGAGATCATCATGCCTAATAATATCATGAATGAACTAAATGCTTTGTCTGTCAGTGATTTAGCCACGAAAGTAACGACATTGACAGAAGAGTATGTTACCTTAAAGCTTCGTGTTGGTGCTGGACGATCAGGTGTCCAAACACATCGATTGGGTGAAATAAAGCGAAATATTGCACGTATTAAAACGGTACTGCATAAGCGTAAGCAGGAGACATCAGATGTCTGAAGACAATAAAATACAACGATTAGTAGGGATTGTTGAACGTTGTTCAAGTGATAAAACTGTACTAGTTCGCGTGGTTAGAAGAGAAAAGCATCCACGCTACCACAAGTACATTAATCGATATACCGAGTTACTTGTTCATGATGAGGCAAATGAAGCAGAAAAAGGTATGGAAGTTGAAATCACAGCTTGCCGTCCTATTTCTAAACGTAAACGCTGGCGCATAACAGCTGTAAAGCAAGAAGGATAGTTCTCATGATTCAGATGCAAACCATTCTAGGCGTAGCAGATAACAGTGGTGCGAGACGTGTGATGTGTATCAAGGTACTTGGTGGTAGCCATCGTCGCTATGCAGGTGTTGGCGATATCATTCGTGTCAGTGTCAAGGAAGTTATCCCTGGTGCTAAAGCCAAAAAAGGGCAGGTGTATTATGCTGTCGTGGTACGTACTAAAAAAGGGGTAAGAAGAGATGATGGGTCTGTTCTTCGATTTGATGATAACGCTGTTGTATTATTGAACAATGCGAAACAAATGTTAGGAACACGTATTTCAGGTCCTGTGACACGTGAGCTTAGAGGTCAGTTTTCACGTATTGTCTCATTAGCTGACGAAGTGATTTAGGAGTAGCTCATGGCCATTGCAAAAGTTAAAGTTGGTGACACTGTTCAGGTAATTCAAGGACGTGACCGTGGTAAAGTAGGTGAAGTATTAGCCTTGTCAGATCATCGTGTCAAAGTTTCAGGGGTTTCTTTAGTAAAAAAACATGTGAAACCGAATCCACAGATCGATGAGAAAGGTGGTATCAAAACATACGAGACATTTGTTGATTTATCTAACGTTTGTGTGTATGATATGTCTACTCAAAAGCGAATGAAAGTGGGTGTTAGAGAAGAAGACGGTCGCCGCGTTCGTTATGATAAACGTTCAGGTAATGTTATTGATCAACCCAAAACAAACTAGGTACTCTCATGTCTTTACTTCAAACTTATCAAGATACCATTGTTCCTCAGTTAAAGGAGCAATTTTCCATTAAGAACCCAATGATGGTTCCTTCCTTAACAAGCTGCACACTGAATATTGGTGTAGGAGATTCGGATAAAAAGGTGATACAGCAGGCATTTGACGCGCTGAGAGAGGTATCAGGTCAGCAGCCTGTGATCACCAAATCTCGTAAATCAGTTGCTGGCTTTAAAATTCGTTCAGGTTGGCCTTTGGGTGTCAAAGTCACGTTGCGTGGCCCACAAATGTATGCCTTTTTAGAACGCTTATTATGGATTGCATTGCCACGAGTCAGAGATTTCAGTGGTTTAAACGCAAAAAGTTTTGATGGTCGAGGTAATTATAATTTCGGTATCAAAGAGCATTATGTTTTTCCAGAAGTTGTGTATGAACGACTTGATCGTCACTGGGGTATGGATATTGCACTAGCAACCACTGCTACCTCAAACGAACAAGCTTTTGCTTTGTTACACGCTCTCGGTTTCCCATTCAAAGGCCATGCCGCCGTATCACAACAGGAGTCAGCATGAGTAGAACCAGCGTAGCTGTACGCGAAAAGCGTCTACGACATCGTAGAAATGCAGATAATCAAACCAATCGTCAGCAACTTGTTGCCATTCTCAAAGACCCTAAAACGAGTTTAGATGATAAACAAGATGCTATGGTAGCACTACAGAAACGTCGTATTGATGAAAGTCCGTCAAGATCAAGAAATCGTTGCTCTGCTTGCAATAGATCTCGTGGTGTGATTCGTTATTTTGGTTTATGTCGTTTATGCTTGGTGCAATTTGCCTCTAAGGGATGGTTGCCTGGCGTACATAAGTACAGTTGATTGAGGAAATATTATGAGTATGAGTGACCCTATTGCCGATTTATTAACGCGCATAAGGAATGCACAACAAGTTGGTTTGCGTCATACCAATGCCCCCTATTCTACAATAAAAGAATCTTTGTTAAAGGTTTTGGTAGAAGAAGGGTATTTGACCGGGTATCAGGTCATGGGCGAAGGCGTACAACGTGCATTATTGATCGAATTAAAGTATTTTGAAGGAAAAGGTGTGATTGTATTTCTTCGTCGCGTGAGTCGCCCAGGATTACGCCGGTATACTTCTGCAGCCTTAGTGCCAACCGTTAAGAATAGTATGGGCCATGTGATCATGACAACACCGAAAGGTATCATGACAGGTGCCAATGCGAAGCGTCTTGGTGTGGGTGGTGAGATTATCTGCGAAATTTTCTAGGGAGAATGGAATGAAAGTTAGTCGTATTGAAAAAACACCGCTTACCTTGTCTGAAAATATTAAGCTTACTGTCGAAGACGGTCGTTTTCTTTTTTCAAACGGTAAAGACTCATTAGCAGTTGATGTGCCTAGTGACGTTGTGGTTAAGCAGGAAGAAAGCCAATTGTTCTTTTCTGGCCAAAACATTGCGATGATGGGAACAGTGAAAGCATTGATGAATAATGCTATGGAAGGATTAACAAAAGGTTTTGAAAAGCGTCTGAAGTTGGTAGGCGTTGGTTATCGTGCATCATTAGAAGGAAAGACGGTGGTTTTACTGCTTGGGTATTCCAATCCAGTCCGTTTTCCTATCCCTGAAGATGTGACGATTACTGCTCAATCTCCGACAGAGCTAGTTGTGCAGGGTATCAATAAGCAGCGTGTAGGTCAGGTGGCTGCTGATATCAGGTCATTGAGGGCGCCAGAGCCCTATAAAGGAAAAGGGGTTCGTTACGCGGACGAAGTGATTATTCTGAAAGAAGTGGATAAGAAGTGATATGTCATTACGTGCAAAAAAATTAGTACGAGCCAGGCAACATCGTTCCAGTGCTCGTCGTTTCGTTTTAATGGTTCAGAGAAGTCATCAACACATCGATGCTTTACTGTATTCTTTGGATGAAAAACGGGTATTAGGTTCCGTGTCTACAAAGAGTAAGGCATTGCAGAAGTCTTTGAGTTACGGTGGTAATTGCAAGGCAGCCTATGCAGTAGGCCAAGCCTTTGCCGAATTGGCTAAGTCAAAAGGTATTCAATCGGTTGCATTTGACCGTAATGGATTTCGTTTTACAGGTCGTGTATCACAATTAGCACAGGGTGCTCGTGATGCTGGTCTTGAGATTTGATGAGGATTTGATATGAGTAAACAGCAGCAAGATCACATGACCGATGATCAATCCAATGCCCCTGAGCTACAGGATAAGCTTGTCCATGTGATGCGTACAGCCAAAGTTGTGAAGGGCGGTCGTATTTTTAGTTTCACAGTCCTCGTGGTTGTGGGCTCACCCGGTCGAGTTGGCTTTGGTATTGGTAAAGCCAGTGAAGTGCCTGCCGCCATAAAAAAGGCAACCGATGTGGCAAGAATGAACATGCGAGAAATCAAATTGTTTCGTAATACAGTTCAATACCCAACGCAAGGTAAACACGGCGCTTGTTCTGTTTACATTCGACCTGCGACAGAAGGTACCGGCGTAATTGCTGGCGGTCCTATGCGTGCCATTTTTGAGGTGCTTGGTGTTGAGAATGTGTTGGCTAAGACCATTGGATCAGGTAGTCCTATCAATGTCGTGATGGCTACGATGGATGCGCTTACGCGTATGGAGGATCCTCTTGCAGTGGCACGAAGACGTGGTTTACCTGTCCATCGTGTTTTAGGTATTGAAAAGAAGGAGCGTGTCAATGGCTAAAGCAAAGCAAAAAACACTTTTAATTCGTTTGAAAAAAAGTACCATTGGATGTAATCCTAAGCAGCGCGCGTGCGTGAAGGGTTTGGGCTTACGTAAAATTAATCATCAAGTAGAACGTTTGGCGACGCCAGAAGTTTTGGGTATGATCAATAAAGTTCACTTTTTACTGGAAGTTGAGAGTTAAGCGCTATGAATTTAAATCAATTAAAACCCGCAGCGGGTGCCAAACGTTCACGTAAACGAGTCGGAAGAGGTTTAGCCAGTTGTGGTAAAACTTGTGGCCGTGGTGAGAAAGGGCAGCACAAACGTAACACGGTTCGTATAGGTTTTGAAGGTGGTGCCATGCCATTTATCCAACGAATTCCTAAGTTTGGTTTCACAGCACGCTGTAATGACCATCATGTTGATCTACCTTTGTTTGTGTTAGGCTCTGATGCATTGAAAGAAGCGACAGAGGTTAATCTTCAAACGCTTATCGCATGTCATCTTATTCCTAATCATGTGAAGTCTGTTAAATTCTATTTGAAAGGAAATTTAGAACAAGCTGTCACATGCAAAGGTTTACGTTTCACAAAAGGTGCGCGTGCACTGCTTGAAAAAGTAGGTGGTCAAGTCATCAATAATGCGTGAGTAACTGATCATGTCTCAAATCAAACGAAATAAGTCTAAAATGCAAGCATCCCAGAGCACTTCTAAGGCGCTCATTGATTTGCGTAACCGTCTTTTGTTTGTATTGTTTGGCATCATTGTGTTTCGGGTGGGCACACACATCACTGTGCCAGGCTTGAATTTATCCTCATTGCACGACCTGTTTCATACGCACCAACAAGGTATATTGGGTATGTACAATGTATTTTCTGGTGGTGCCTTGTCTCGAATGAGCGTATTTGCCTTGGGTGTGATGCCCTATATTTCTGCATCGATTGTCATGCAGTTACTTTCTGTGACAGTGGTGCAGCTTGAGCAACTTAAGAAGGAAGGGGAACGTGGTCAGCGTAAAATTAACCAACTGACACGTTATGGTACAGTATTTGTGGCCAGTATACAGTCATTTGGTATTGCCAAGTGGTTAACGAGTCAAGGGGTTGTGCTCGAACCATCCTTATTTTTTTATGCCCTGACAGTATTGACATTAACCACAGGCACTTTGTTTCTTATGTGGCTTGGTGAGCAAATGACGGAGCGTGGTATTGGTAACGGTATATCGCTGATTATTTTTTCAGGTATTGTCTCACGTTTTCCTCAAGCGCTGGGTAATGTGCTGACACAAGTACATCAAGGTCAGATGCAAGGCTTTACTTTTGTGTTGTTATGTTTGCTCGTACTGTTTGTGACACTTGGTGTTGTTTATATGGAGAGGGCACAGCGTCGCATTCGTATTCATTATGCAAAACGTCAACAAGGCACTAAATTATATGGTGGCCAAGATTCTTTTTTACCTTTGAAAATCAATATAGCTGGTGTGATCCCTCCTATTTTTGCTTCTGCTGTGATTTTGTTACCTGCAACATTATCTAAGTTATTCAGTGGCATGGGCAGTTTTGGTCAGGCATTTGCTCATGTGGCCATGATGCTTTCTTCACCAACCCATCCTTTGCATTTGATGCTTTTCATCGCAGCGATCTTTTTCTTTAGTTTTCTCTATACCTCCATGCTTTTTAATCCGGAGGAGACGGCCTCTAACTTGAAGCGAAGTGGCGCGTTGTTACCAGGTATTCGGCCGGGCAAGCAAACTGCGTTGTACATTGATAAAGTGATGAGTCGATTGACTTTGGTTGGGGCCACTTATTTGAGTGCCATTGCTTTGTTGCCTCAGTTGTTGATTGCAACATGGCATGTTCCTTTTTTCTTTGGTGGCACGTCTTTACTTATTGTGGTTGTGGTTGTGATGGATTTTGTGAGTCAAATTCAAGCACGTGTTATGGCAGCGCGTTATGGTTCTTTGATGAAAAAAGGGCCTAAAAATAATGGACAACCATTAGGTTTGTTTAATTAATAGGAGTGGAATAATGAAGGTCAGGGCGTCAGTAAAACGAATTTGTGATAAATGCAAAATCATTAAACGAAAGGGTGTTGTTCGCGTTATTTGTACAACACGTAAGCACAATCAGCGTCAAGGTTAGTCTTGCTTTTTTAAGGTTACTTGGTTATGATGTTTTTCTTTTATCCCATCAATAGGATTTATTTATGTCAGTAGTTGTTTCAGGACGCGTTCTTCAAGCGAATAAGCACCTCGTGATTGCACTGAGGTCAATTAAAGGAATTGGTCCTACTCGATCTAAATCAGTATGTGCCGCAGCGAATATTGCCGAAGATACAAAAGTATCTCAGTTAAGTGAGGCTCAAATCGAATCACTTCGTCATGAAGTATCACAATATGATGTGGAAGGTGAGTTAGTACGTTTGAATGCGATGTACGTGAAAGCTTTGATGGAAAAAGGTTGTTATCGTGGACGACGTTTAAGAGCGGGTCTTCCGGTACGAGGACAACGAAC
>CACKMC010000017.1 GCA_902601155.1 Coxiellaceae bacterium
ATGATGCTAAGAAGGTAGAGTGGAGTGACTTCACACGCCATTACTTTGCCGATAAAGATGCCGGTTTTTTTGCAAAGGTCGGTTGGTTTATCCCAGGTCTTTTAATGTGGTTGATGACACCATTGCGTGTTTTATACATCAATAATTCGAACTTCTACGGCAGAGATGCGATTTGTGTGGCTGCATTAGAAGGTAGTGAGGATGGCAATCAACTAGCATCTTCTGACTTTGCGGTGGCGAAGTCATGGGGCTTTAGTGAGGTTGAATTTGCAAAGGCATTGCTTGCAGAGGCGAAACCTGAAGGGAAACCTGAAGTGGTCTCTGAAGAAGGTGATAGTAATGCCAAATCTGTTGCTTCAGAAGACAATGATGGTGTGGAAGGCGACGCTGATAACGGTTCAGTTAAGCCAAAAACCTCATAGTAGTTCTTAGTTTTATCTCAATAAAGCGAGTCTTTTTAGGCTCGCTTTGTTTTTTAGGCAGTACCCATCTATTGACGCTTCATGAAAGGACTGGTTTTTTTGGTATACTCAGGCTACACTGATAAAAAGCAGTCAGGAGTGAATACATGCGTTCTGTTTCGTTGAGTATCGTACTGAGTCTCATGATGTTAGGTTGTGACACTTTGCCACCAGAAGTGATGACCCAGGTGACGGGTGGTTTGATTGGTGCAGCGGCTGGATCGGCGATTGGAAAAGGCAGTGGTCGTCAACTTGCAACCATCACAGGTGCTTTTATCGGGTCCTATATTGGGCGTCAGTGGGGTTTATCCATCGATAAACAGCATGAGCAAGCATTCCATCGTACGTTTGAACACCATGCTGCGCATCAAAGCAAATCTTGGCGTGATCAAAAGGGTGGGCGTTTTGTGCTAACCCCTGGCCCTCGCCAGACCATACATGGTCAACTTTGTCGTCATTTTACATTAACTTATATGCGAGGTGATGTCTTTAAGTCATATCAAGGTTTGGCATGTCGACAACAAGTCGATCACTGGTTGATTCGTGAGGCGCACGATGCCAAAGCATGAGAATACGCCGGATCAGCAAAAGCGTCATGCCGTTTTAGGTGAGGCCAGTAAGACAGGCGTGATCAGCCAAGCAGAAGCCTTGGTCCTTGCCCAAAGTGACATGAGCCCTGAAGCGCTGATGTTAGAAATCGCTAAACGGAAGCGTGCACTGGAAGCACAACAAGCCAAAGAAGCGAAAAAAAAACGCGCCCGTCGTGGTGCTAAGATTTTAAAATCTGTCAAAAAAGTCAAAGGCAAAAAATCGCCGAAAACCAAAGACACTAAAAAAACCAAGAAAGGCGTGTTGGCTAAAGTGAAGAAAGTAGTCGGCAAGCTGACCAAATCAGTCAAGAAAAGTGATAAAAGTGTCAAGAAAGACAAGCCAAAGAAAGCAGGGGGTAAATCTGCCTTGCCTAGTGTGGCTAAATCACAAAAGCAAGCGTCAAAATCTGAGTCAAAACTGACGAGTAAAGCAAAAAAATCAAATATTTGTAATGCTTACAAAGCATCGCTAAAAAAAGCACACCAGAAGAAAGCAGGAGGGCCGCATGCTGGTGCGAAAGGTTAGTGTGCTGTGTTGCCTGATGGTGCAAATAGCCATGGCTTCGCCAGTCACCCATGCCTTGTTTGCGCCAACGGTGCCACAGCATCTTGAAGTGGCAGTCAGTCAGCCTGAAGCGCCCTCAAGTCTGACGCCATTACAGCAGCAAGGCATGGTCTATGCCATAGCAATGGCAGCGCTCAGTTATCAAGATCCTATGGTGTCAACACGTCCTGAGATGCTCGCGCATTGTATGTCTTCTCGCGTATGGCAAACATTTATGAACGCGACACGATCTCATCATCGTCAACATATGTTGCAACAATTTGATACGGTTCGTGCCATACCTGCCGGTCAGATTCAGTTGCGTTACTGTGCCGATGATCCCAGTGCGTGGTGTGTGACTTTACCCATGCAGCAACACTATTATCGTCATGCACAGCGCGCCTTTTCTCGCCCGGTGATATTTCAAGCGCGCTATCGTCTTAAGCATCACCAGCTCAGCGTGATGCGTCTCATGAGTCATGATAAGGTTCATGCATGAGTGTGGAAGAGACGCTAACGGCATTACGACAGCGTTTGGCAAAGTATAATCATGAGTATTATGTGCTCGCTAAACCCAGTGTATCTGATGCTGAATATGATCAATGTTTTCAAGCATGCCTTGCTTTAGAAAAGGCGCACCCTGCGCTCGCCGATCCATTGTCACCCACGCAGCGTGTTGGTGCACCAGTCACGGGTGAGCTAAGAAAGCGTCAGCATACGATACCGATGTTATCCCTAGATAATGTATTTCTACCCGATGATTTAGTCGCTTATTTTCAGCGTTGTGCCACCACACTGGCTTGTGATCCTGAGGCCTTAGCATGGTGGTTAGAACCTAAGTATGATGGTGTGGCCATTAGTTTGCGTTATGAAAAAGGTGATTTGGTGGCCGCAACCAGTCGAGGAGATGGTCATCAGGGTGAAGATGTCATGCATGCGGTTAAAACCATTCGTCACTGTCCACTACGATTATCGGGGGAGGTGCCTGAATTACTCGAAGTGCGTGGCGAAATTTATATGCCACTTGCAGATTTTCATGCCCTGTGTGAACGACAGCTTGCGCAGGGCGAAGCCCCGCTTGCTAATCCTCGTAATGCTGCAGCAGGCAGTCTTCGTCAGTTAGACCCTAAAGTGATCACCAAGCGTCCGCTGGCCTTGGTTTGTTATGCCGTGGGGGAAACTAGCGAACAGTGGGACACGCAAAGTTTATTGATTCATGCTTTGAAAGGCTGGGGCTTGCCTGTGCCTCATGATGCAGCAGTGTGTCAAGGTGTGGCCGCATGTATGACATTTTACCAAGCCATGCTTGATCGCCGTGACAAGCTCCCTTATGAGATAGATGGGGTGACGTATAAACTCAATGAACGTGCCTTGCATGATACATTGGGCGCTTCTTCGCGTGCGCCACGCTGGGCTGTGGCCCATAAGTTCCCTGCGACAGAGGTTGTGACCACGGTGGAGGCGATTCATTTTCAGGTGGGGCGTACTGGCGCGATTACACCAGTGGCGCAATTAAAGCCTGTGCAGGTTGGTGGGGTCTGTGTACAGCACGCGAGTTTGCATAATATCTCTGAGTGGCAGCGCAAGGATGTGCGACGTTTTGATCAGGTCGTCGTTAGACGAGCGGGTGATGTGATTCCCGAGCTGGTGCGTGTCTATCACCGACCTGAACATGCTGTGAAAGTAGAGATTCCTAAGCAGTGTCCTGGGTGTGAGGGGGTATTGCAGCCTTTGGCCAGTGATGTCGGTTTATTTTGTCCCCATGCTTGGCATTGTCCCCCCCAAAAAGAGGCGGTATTTTCTCATTTTGTCAGTCGAGATGCGCTCAATATCGCAGGGCTTGGTAAGCAATTTATTGCAGAGGCTTGTGCCCAGGGGGTGCTTAATGAATGGGTGGATTTATACCATCTGACGGCATCACAACTGATGGCTTGGCCACGGATGGGGGCGCGATCATCATCTCAGGCGATCAAAGCGATTGAGGGCAGTCGTCATATTGCTTTCTCACGTTTTTTGTATGCTTTGGGCATACGTCATGTTGGTAAGAACACAGCCAAGCAGCTTGCCAAGTATTTTCCTGATTGGGCAGCATTGGCGCAAGCAAATACCGAAGCCTTGTGTGCTGTGCCTGAAGTGGGTGAGATTGCAGCGGCATCGATTCAATCCTTTTGTCATCAATACGAAGCGCCTATTCAGCGTTTATTAGCCATTGGCTTTCATTGGTGTGATGAAGCGGTGGATAGGCAAGAAGGCTTGTTGTCAGGCCGTGTTTTTGTGGTGACGGGGACATTATCTGCTTACAGTCGTGCTGATGTGAGTAAGCAGTTGACGGATCGAGGTGCCAAGGTGGTGTCACAGGTGACAGGAGCAACAACGGATGTGGTGTACGGTGAAAAGCCGGGCAAGAAATTAACGCAAGCCAAGGCCAAGGGCTTGGCTTGTTGGGATGAGGCGGGTTTAGAAGTATTATTGCGTGACTAGAAAGGGTGGAGGGCTGTAGGATAGTCCATCTCAAAGCCACTGGTTAATAATCGTGTGTTACGGCATTTTTTAGCTTGCCTTGGGCGTTTGCTTGGTGGTGGGCTTTCACTGATGACGGGGTGCCAGGCTAGTGCCTGTTGTTTGGCTAAATGTTCAAGCCATTGGGTGCGTTGAACGGGGTGGCTGTTGCATAGATTATAGCAAGATTCAGGCTTAGCTAGCTTGGCGAGATGAATCAATGCGTGTATGGCATCGGTTTGGTGAATGAGATTCAGTGGGTCGTGGTCTTGGGGAAAGCTTTGTTGGGGTGTTTGTTTAACCCTGGATAGCATGGGCAGTCGGGTAGGGCCATAGAGGCCGCTTAGGCGTGCCACAACGCCGTGGTATTGATGTGTGATGCTTTCGCCTGCTAATAAGGCGCTTTGGCTAAAATGTTGGCAGGAAGTGGGGCTTTCTTCATTCACCCATTCCCCTTGACTTTCTTGATAAACTTGAGAGCTTGAAGCAAAGATAAGGCGTTTAGGTGGGCTGCTTAAAGCTTGGAGCGTATGGATTAAACCGTGATGGTAGGCGTTTTGGTATGCGCTGGGTGTGTATTGGTCGGCAGAGACAAGGTAGTACAATGTATCCAGCGGCGGTATGGTTTTCAGTGAATCCAATGAGTCATGGACAATATCAACGGGGTAAAGGGGAAAAGGAAAGGGCGAGGATGGGGGTTGACGTTTGATGCCATAGACCTGATGACCATCCTGGTGAAGAGTCTTGGCTAGGGGGTTGCCAAGAAAGCCCAGGCCAACAATGAGTACCTGGGCCATGATGACTAGTCGCGTTGACCAGCAAATGCTGCGAAAATACGAAGCAAGCTGACGAAAAGGTTGAAGAGAGAAATATAGAGGCTAATCGTTGCCATGATATAGTTTCTTTCACCACCTTCAAGAATGGCGCTTGTCTGGTATAGGATCATGCCAGAAGAAATTAAGGCAAATACGCCAGAGATGACAAGATGTAGAATGGGTAGTTGAAAGAACAGTGCGCCCAAGCTGGCTAGGAAGGCAACAATAATGGCCACAGAAAGCATGCCGCCCATGAAGGTAAAGTCTTTGCCGGTGGTGAGCACATAGTTTGATAAGGCAAAAAAGATGACACCTGTGGCGCCAAGTGACGTGAAGACCAAAGCTTGACCGTTGGTGTAGCTTGCAATGACCATGTGCAACATTGGGCCGAGTATGTAGCCCATAAAGCCTGTGAAAGCAAAGATGGATGCAATGCCCCACGGGCTATTACGCAGTGCTTGTGTCAGCATAGATAGGCCAAACATGCCCACTAAACTGATGATGAGTCCAGGTGGTTGGACAGCGTTAACCATGGTGACATAGGCGACCAGGGCGCTGAATAACAGTGTCATGCTTAGCAGTAGATAAGTATTTCGCAGTACCTGATGGGTTGCGATGGTTGAGGGGCGTGCACGCGACACGCGGGTATTTGGGTTCATCGAGCTTTCCTTAAGAGAGATAACCAGTAACATCATAGCTTATTTATCATGAAAAGTACAGGGCGAATTGCTTGACAAGTGGAAGGATTACCTTACAATGTGTTGAAAGAAAACTTAGCTGATGCATGGTTTAAGTGTTCACGTGTGTGAACCGCTCAGTAGGTTTATAAGGAGAATCACGATGGCAACACGTGGCAAAACGCACAGTGGCGCAAAAAAACGTTTGCATCTTCAGGGTAACCGGGTCAAGCGAAAACGGGGCAATCATAATCACATTCTAACCAAACAGACTGCAAAACGTAAGAATCGTAACGCAGCGACACAAGATGCCAACTCACAGCAACAAACGTTGGCTTATGCTTTAATTAAAAATGTTTAGGAGTCGATAATGTCACGTATTAAAAGAGGGGTTTGTGCAAGAAAGCGTCACAAGAAAATTTTAGAGGAAGCCAAAGGTTACCGCGGTGCACGTTCGCGCACGTTTCGTGTGGCCAAACAAGCTGTTATCAAAGCCGGCCAATATGCTTACCGTGATCGACGCAATAAAAAACGCGTCATGCGTGCGCTTTGGATTGTACGTGTCGGTGCTGCCGCACGCATGCATGGGCTAAGTTACAGTCAATTCATGCATGGCTTAAAGAAAGCAGCAGTCGATTTAGATCGTAAAATGCTTGCTTTGTTAGCAGTGGAACAGCCTGAGCATTTTGCTGAATTAGTGCAGGTTGCCAAAGAACAGTTAGACACCCAAACTGCTTAGGAGTTTGTCGTATGGATACGGCAGAGGGAATCAAAGCCATTGATCGCGCCGATTCTTTGGATGCACTTGAATCGGTGCGTTTACATTATCTAGGTAAGAAAGGCCTTATTACGGAAGCGCTCAAAGGTTTGGGCGCGCGTCCTAAAGAAGTCAGAACGTCAGAGGGTGCAGCCCTTAATGTGACTAAGAAGGCTTTGCTGGCGGCAATCAATGTCAAGCGAGATGCATTAAAAGAAGCCGAAGAAGCCGCTTCTTTGCGTGAGGCTTGTATGGATGTCACACGACCTGCTTGTGCCAGAAAACGAGGCCATTTTCACCCCATACGGCAAACCACTGAGGTCTTGCGCGATGTGTTTGAATCACTGGGCTTTACCACAGTCACAGGCCCTGAAATCGAAGATGACTATCATAACTTCACGGCGTTAAATATACCTGATTATCATCCTGCTCGTGCCATGCATGATACTTTTTATTTGCCTGGGGCCTTATTACGTACGCATACTTCCAGTGTGCAAATACGCTGTTTGGCATCTCAATCATTGCCACTGCGCATCATCACACCAGGGCGAGTCTACCGTTGTGACTCAGATCCCACGCATACACCTCAATTCCATCAGTTAGAGGGTTTGGTGGTGTCTGAAGACGCCAGCCTTGCTGAAATGATCACAGTGCTCAAAGCAATGTTAGCCCATCTTTTTGGTGACTCACGTGCTGTGCGACTCCGTCCTTCTTATTTTCCCTTTACAGAGCCATCTTATGAGATGGACTTGGCATGGGGCGATGATTGGTTGGAAGTCTTGGGATGTGGTATGGTTCACCCGAACGTACTGGCTATGCAAGGCATTGATACAACACGTTATCGTGGCTATGCCTTTGGGTTAGGTATCGATCGTTTTACGATGTTACGATACGGTATCAAAGATCTTCGAAGTTTATTCGAAAATGATTTGGATTTGTTAACACAATTTTAGAGAGCGATTATGGCACTTACTGTCAGTACCCGTTGGCTTGCTTCTTGGGTCCAAACCCCTCATGGCACCGATCATTGGGCAGATTTACTGACCCAGCTTGGTCTTGAAGTGGACGATTGTTTGTCTTTAGACGGCGTCAAAGGCGTGGTGATTGGTCAAATACAGGCAGTGACACCTCATCCCAATGCGGATCGATTGCGGGTTTGTCAGGTATTGATCGGTGAAGGGCGTGAAGTCACGATCGTGTGTGGATGTGCTACGGTGAAAGAAGGGCTTAAGGTTGCGGTAGCGACAGTAGGCACCCAACTGCCCAATGGCTTGACGATTAAGTCAGCGAAATTGCGTGGCGTGACTTCTGAAGGTATGCTTTGTTCGCTTGCGGAATTGGGTTTGGCACCCTCATCACAAGGTATTGTGCATTTGGAAGAAGCGGCGCCTATCGGACAAGCTTGGCATGATTATGCCCATTTACCCGATAGTTTATTAAAGCTTGACATGACACCCAACCGTGGAGATTGCTTGAGTCTTTATGGTATTGCAAGAGAGCTGGTGGGGCCGGGAGAGCAATCGGCTACGCCAGCGTGGCCTGTGCCTGAAGCCATCGATAGCATGGGGAAGGGGCTTGATCTGCAGGTGGATGCCAGTGTGTGTCCTGTTTATGCCATGGCCAAGCTCGATGGTCCAGCTGATGTGAAAACCCCATGGTGGATGGCTGAACGTTTACGTCGTGCTGGGTTTGCAGTACAAAATTTACTGGTCGTCGATGTCACACAATATGTCATGTTAGAACTGGGGCAGCCCATGCATGCCTTTGACGCACGTGCTTGGCAAGGTCAAGTGCATGTGCGCAAAGCACAAGCTGGTGAATCCTTGCATTTATTGAATGATACACAGATAGACTTGCATGAAGAAGACTGGGTGATTGCAGATGATGAGCAAGCCCATGCCTTAGCAGGTATGATGGGGGGTAAGCTCACTGCGGCACAAAGTGATTCAACCACCATCCTTCTTGAAAGTGCACATTTTTGCCCGAAAGCGATCGCCTACATGGGGCGTCGTCATCGTATACAGTCTGATGCGGCCTATCGTTTTGAGCGTGGTGTTGATCCAGCCTTACCAAGGCGTGCCATGCAGCGTGCCATTGATTTATTGCAGGCGCATGGTGCATTTGAGGTGACCTGGGTTGTCATACATGACAAGGTGCCTCCGTTGGCATCTCATCGCGTGGAAGATCAAGCGATGGCGGATACGCTAGGCCTGGATATCCCCGTGTCTCGTATTCGTGGATTTTGGCAGCGTCTAGGGTGTGAGGCGGTACGAGAAGGAGATGGCTGGTTAGTGACCCCTCCCAGTTATCGTTTGGATTGGCGTCAAACTGTTGATAGTTATGAGGAAATTATGCGTCTTCAGGGGTGTGATAGTTTACCAACGCGCTGGCCTATGATGTCTTGTCAGCCTAGGGCGCAGGGGCCAAAAGATGAAGATAAGCTGTTGGCGCATCTTGTGGCGCGAGGCTTCACAGAGGCGATGACCTACAGTTTTATTGATGCTAAGTCTCAGGCGCTCTTTGGTGTCTCCCCCTCTGCCTTGCAATTGAATAATCCCATCAGTCAGGGTATGGCAGTGATGCGTGGTCAATTGTGGTCGGGGTTGTGTGATGTGTTACAGCGAAATCTTCGTCGGCAGCATACTTGTGTGCATGTCTTTGAAAAAGGGCGTGTGTTCTCATGGGAGCAAGACAGTTTTGTTGAGCGAGACATGATCGCCGTGGCTTCTTGTGGCCCAATGCAACGTCATTGGCGAGGTGAAGAGGCGCCACTTGATTTCTATGCGATGAAAGGTGAGTGGGAGGCATGTTTAGACCTTTTGGGTTGGCAGCTTGATTTAAAAGTTGAAGCTTATCCTGGCTTGCATCCTGGCCAATCCTTACTTGGTTATGACAAGAAAGGGCGGTGTGTTGCTGCAGTTGGTAGGGCGCACCCAGCCGTTTGTCGTGCCTTTGATTTGCCAGAGCAGGTGATGTTGATGATGCTGGATATGACCCATGCTGTGCCGGCTGAGACAAGGTCCATGCAGCCATTGTCGAAATATCCATGGGTTCGCCGGGATCTGTCTTGTTGGTTTCAAGCAGATGTGCGTTATCAAGACGTGGTTGCTGTTTTGAACGATTACACTTTGAATCATTCTTTACGCATTGATTTGGTTGATTTTTATGAAGATGATTCTCGAGCTGGCCAAATGAGCTTAACTGTGGCATTATATTTTCGAGCAGCTGATAGGACGTTGGTTGAAGAAGAGGTCAACGCAGACGTGGAGGCGTTACAACAGCGTTTGATGAATACATTAGGTGCGGAGGTTAGAAGTACATGAACGAAACAGTCACAAAATCTGAAATAGCACAACATGTCAGTGATTCACTTGGTTTTTCTTATGCTGAATCTAAACGTTGTGTTGAGCTTTTTTTAGAGACTATCAGTGAACAATTGGTCGCAGGTAATACTGTGAAACTATATGGGTTTGGTAATTTCACCCTATTGGATAAAGCAGCACGTATTGGACGTAATCCTAAGACTTTAGAAGAGGTCATGATTATCGCCCGTCGCGTGGTGAGTTTCCGTGTCGGGAAGAAATTAAAGAAGCGAGTGGAGTTTAGTGACTAAATTGATGCAAGATATTCCAGAAAAACTTTTTTTTGGCATCAGCGAAGTAGCGCGTTTATGTCAAGTAGAAGCCAGTGTTCTTCGGTATTGGGAAAAACAGTTTGAAGACTTAGACCCAAAAAAACGTGCCAATGGTCGTCGTTATTATACACGTCAGCACGTTTTACTGGTTCGTCATATCAAGCACTTGCTTTATGATGAAGGTTTCACCATAGAAGGCGCAAAAACAAAGTTAAAAAATGATCAATCCGGTGATGCGACACCCCAAAGTAAGCGTCAATCCGATGCCTTACTTCACGATATTCTTGGTCGTTTATCATCTGTCCATGATCAGTTGGTTGCAGTGGTTGATTCTTAACATTCGGGGCGTGGCGCAGCTTGGTAGCGTACTTGCATGGGGCGCAAGTGGTCGCCGGTTCAAATCCGGCCGTCCCGACCACCTTTTTGTAGTTTTTTTGTAAATATTCTTGAATTTGAAGGCATTTCATAGTACAATATCACTATAATTTTAATGCAAGGACAGAAAAAAAAGAAGCCTTCCTATGAAAAGTCAGCCAAACACTCAGTCTTCCCCCAATAAAAGATCAGCTTTATCGCTGGTGTGGACAGTTGTGGCTTCGCTTCTTTCACTGGTGACGGGTGCTTTCCTTTCTTTTTGGATCTCAAGTGCTTTGTTAACAGCGCAGCCTTTATTGTTTGCACTGAGTTTTACGGCAACCTGGTTGATGACCAGTGCAGGCCTCTTTTTGTTTTTTCGTCGAACGCCAGGGAAATGGATTCGTGCCATCAAACAACGTGCGAAGCGTTATAGGCAGGATAAAAGAAAGGGAGAATCTAAAGCCTATATTCATATTATGATCGGTGCGCTTCTTGTGTTAGTCACAGCCCGTTTACTGGTTTTTTTCTCTCTTCATAGCTATCAAACGGTTGCATTGCAGATGCATCAATTTTTCACGGCGATGTTCCCGCATTGGCAGCTCAATTGGACACTTGGACTGAGTATAGGTGTGGTGGCCTTAAGTAGCTTGATGATGATGACCGATTGGTTGTTTCCACTGATTTTTAATTTTCCTGATTGGGTATCTGGCCCGAAATGGACCAAAGGTAAAAACCCGTTTCACTGGGTCATGATCACCTTAATGGCCGGGGCGTCGTTTTGTTTGTCTTGGCCGGTTGTGGGCATGTATCTTTGTGGTTACCAGCGATATTATCTATTTGCTATGCATCAACGCTATGTTCCGATGATTAAGCCTTATGTCATTGCGATCATGGTGGGTGTGGTAACGCTAAGAATTTTTCGTGCCTTTTTAGTGGGTTATTTTGATTTATGCAAGCAGAGACCTCACGCAAAGCATCAAGCCTCAACTTTTGCGACATTCATGCGATATTTGGTGATGATGTGTTTGAGTTTGTTTGCTACAGTTTCTCCCGCTTTTACTATGAAAAGTATGCGCATTTGGGGCATGTGGTCTTCCGAGAAAACCTTATTGCCCACCGTGTGGATTCAAGCCGTGCCTGCCATGCTTGATGTGAGAAGTGTTTTGCATCCACCAACACAAGACGAGGGCGATGATCAACCATCCCATGACATCTCGCCTAAAATATAATGATAGGCTACGGATTTCCTGCTAGCCCGACCATGTTTTCTATGATCTGAGGCATTGACCCCAGGCATTTGATGAGTATACTGAGAGATGACTATTGCGGAGTGCTTAACATGTCTTCTTGTCCTAATATCAGTTGTGGCGAAAGATTAAATCGTTTGATTGTAGCAGGTGCCTTATTAGGCGGTGTATTTTTTCACGCGCCAAGCTTATGGTACATGGTACTGGCTGGATTATTGCTCGTGAGTGGATTACTTGGAAAATGTGGCACAGTCGCTTTACTTAAGCAATTTCGTCAATCTTAGGAGATAAGGATGTCTAGTGCCAGCCATGTTGATTTTCATGTAATTATTCCTGTTCGTTATGATTCAAAACGCCTGCCCGGTAAACCTTTGCTTGAAATTGAAGGCAAACCATTGGTGCAACACGTGTATGAACGTGGCGTGGAAAGTTGTGCTTCCAGTGTCATTATTGCCACGGATTCGATAGAGATTAAAGAAGTGGCTGAGTCATTTGGTGCCAGAGTATGCATGACCTCTTCGGATCATCCTTCTGGGACAGATCGACTTGCAGAAGCGGTCGAAGCACTCGGTTATGATAAAGATGATGTGGTCGTTAACTTACAAGGCGATGAACCCATGATCTCCCCCCATACCATTCAGGCGGTGGCAAGAGATCTTACCATACATGATAATGTCGGTTTGGCGACGGTGGCTTGTCCTATCCAAAATGCGGAAGAACTGTTGAGTCCCCATGTCGTAAAAGTAGTATTAAACAAGCGTGGTTTTGCCATGTATTTTAGTCGCGCACCCATTCCATGGGACCGTGATGAGTTTGCGAATAATCCGGATAGTCCAGCCATATCCCCACTGCATTATCGTCACGTCGGTATTTATTCTTATCGTGTTGGTTTTTTACAACAATACCTTGCTTGGGAGCAAAGTGATATTGGCGGGATGGAATCATTGGAGCAACTGCGTGTGCTATGGAATGCTCAGCGTATTCACGTGGTTGTAGAAGAAAAGCCAGTGACCCCTGGTATTGACACGGAAGAGGATTTAGAAAGGATTCGAGCAATTTTCGCTGATCAGACCAAATGAAAAAAATCGGCTTAAGTTTGTGTGTCGGCTTGCTTATCAACCTTTGTTGGGCAACCTATCCATTGGCTTATCAGTGTGGTAAGGATTACTGTTTACGTTTTCGTTATCCCCATAGCATTCGTACTTTGCGTTCCATTGGTTTGAGCAAACCCAAGCGATTTGTTGTGGATGTGCGCAGTCTACGAAGTTTGACTATCCCGCGTTTAGTGCAATCACGTTATTGGCATAAAATGCGTGTCAGTCAACGACTACACTATAATCGTCTTGTTTTTTACCTACCCAACACGGTGCATGCACGTACGTTCAAACGCGGCAAACGTTTGTATATTCGCTTCAGCCAACAAAAGAGAACATCCATACATTCACATCGCCATGCCCATCATAAAAAGCCCATGAAGAAGCGTCACGCATCATCTTGGCAAAAGACGCGCGCCATACAAACACACAAAAAAGTAAAAAAACAAATGATATATCATGCGCCACCAAGTCATAGCAAGCATTTACGACGTATCCATGTGGTGATTGATCCAGGGCACGGAGGACATGATCCTGGTGCGATTGGCTTACACGTATTGCGTGAAAAAGATGTGGTATTACATATTGCCAAAGCACTGAAGGCACGACTTAGTCGTGACCCACATTATTATGTGACCTTAACACGTCAAGATGATCGTTACCTCACGTTACGTCAACGCCTAAGGCGTGCACGTCAAGCCAAAGCGGATTGTTTTATTGCCATTCATTGTGATATTTTTATGAATCCCAAAGCGCATGGTGCATCTGTTTATGTCTTATCTGCCCGTGGACAGAGCAGTGAAGCTGCGCGATGGCTGGCTCATCGCGCCAATCATCGTGCCTTGGTTGGGGGCGCAACACTGCATCAACACGGTTGGGGTGTGAGTTCTATGTTACTTTCGATGCAGCAAAGCATCACGCATCATCGCAGTGAACGTTTGGCGCGTAACATACTCCATACCTTGGCGCAGCATGGCGTTGCACTTCATCGTAGGCATGTTGAACATGCGAATTTTGTGGTACTCAAATCACCTGATATTCCCTCAATTTTGGTAGAAACAGGCTTTTTATCTAATCATCGAGAAGCTGCACGTCTACGCCAAAAATCATTTCAACAACACATGGCACACATGCTTGCGATCGGTTTGCAACGTTATTTTAAACAATTTCCACCACCGGATAGTTTATTAGCCAGTCATTTACATGGTTATGCATACCGTGTTAAAAAAGGCGATTATCTTCGACGGATTGCCTCAAAGCATCAAGTATCTTATCAACGTCTTCGTCAGGCTAACCCTGGATTAAAATCGCTATTGCATCCTGGTGATTTGATTCATATACCACCCAGAATCTAAGGATCTATTATGCCGATTCGTCAACTTTCTTCTTTACTTGCCAGTCAAATCGCAGCCGGTGAAGTGGTGGATCGACCCGCTTCTGTGGTCAAAGAACTCATCGAAAATGCATTGGATGCTAAGGCCAGTGAAATCACGGTAAATATCGAGGAAGGTGGCAAACAATTGATTGAAATTGTGGATAATGGCCAAGGTATCGCCTACGATGATTTGCCGTTGGTTTTCGCACGTCATGCCACCAGTAAAATTGAAGCCGTTCAAGATCTCTTTGCGCTCGATTCCTTTGGATTTCGTGGCGAAGCATTGGCCAGTATTACTGCCGTAGCGCGTGTCAGTTTACTCACACGACTCGCCACCGAAGAAACAGGGTGGAAGCAACGGGGAGATCAAGCACCGATTGTGGCCACACGACAACCTGGCACAACGATCACAGTACATGATCTATTTTATAATGTGTCTGCTCGCCGAAAGTTTCTTCGTTCCACACGCAGTGAATTTCAAAAAATCCACGATGTTTTTCGTAGCATTGCCCTTATCAAACCAGAAGTGACATGGACACTGCGTCATCAACAGAAAAAGGTACGTGCATTACCGGCAACCTCTTCATGGCACCAACGTGTCTGTGATTTATTAGGTGAACAATGGAAGCAAGGTGTGGTGGTGGAAGCCAGCGCTCCCCAAGGCCCTACCATCGAAGGGTGGGTCAGCCCACCTGCTTTTTCTGAACGCTCTTCTCATGCGCAGTATCTTTTTGTGAATCAGAGAATGGTGAAACACCGAGGCATCAGTCAAGCGATTAAGCGGGCTTATCTAGACTTATTACATCACAGTCGTTTCCCAGCATTCGTGCTCAGCATCACCGTCCCTGCAGAGCAAGTGGATGTCAATATACATCCAGCCAAACAAGAGGTACGTTTTTCAGAAGAGAGCAAAGTATTAGATTGGGTATATCGCACCGTCAAGCAGGTGCTATCCAAACCAGGACCTTCGGTGGTGACACAAGCGATGACAGAAAATATCACCCAAGTGCAGGCACCTCATCCCATGGCATTAGCCGATGTGGACGATGACAAACCAAATCGAATGACTAGGGAGTATTCACCATCCAGTGCCATACCTCAGCATAGTACACCAAGCTTTGACGCATCGTCTATCGATCATATGATGTCAACACCCTCTGCGATGACTGCTGATATAGCAGCTGATGTGACCGTGATGCCAACCCCTGTTATCGCATCACCTCAGCAAGAAGCCATGGTGACGATGCCACCCTTGGGTTATGCCTTGGGTCAGGTGCAAGGAGTTTATGTCATTGCAAAAAATGCGGAAGGACTTGTGGTCGTCGATATGCATGCTGCCCATGAGCGTATTGTGTATGAGCGCTTAAAGGCCAGTTATGAGTGTCAAGGTATTCAAACACAAGCTATGTTAATACCTGAGACCATGGCATGTGATCCCAGTTGGGTGATCACGCCTTTGTTGCCTGTGCTGAAACAACTTGGATTTGAAGCAGAACAGTCTGAAGCGGGGCAGGTCACGTTATTGGCCATGCCCATGTTGCTGGCAGCAAAAGATGCGCCACAATTATTTTTAGATGTGCTGAAAGAGTTGTTGGCAGTTAAAACACACGACAGTGTGACGGCACAAGTCTATGCCGTGCTATCAAGTATGGCATGTCATCAGGCCGTGCGCGCTAACCGTAGCTTATCCCTCACAGAGATGAATGCATTATTGCGTGATATGGAACAATACCCGCATAGTGCCCAATGTAATCATGGTCGACCCACTTATGTTTTATGGGGTATGGATGCTTTAGACCGCTTGTTCTTACGGGGGCAATAGCGGGAAGCAAGCATCATGTGAAAACGATCCGCCGTTTGCTGAGCCAAGTTGTGCCATACAGGGCCTTGCAGTGTTTCATCGATGATACTTTGCTGCGAGGGTAGCTGAATCGTGGCTTGTATTCGAATGTGATCTATGGTCTTATCCGGCCAACGGACGGTGGTATCAGCTCGTTGTGTGTACAAGGTGACATGATCATGGCTCAATAAAGCAGAGGTTCGTGAAAGCTGATAAGTGCTGTGAAGTGCCACAGTCTTTTTTCCCTGTAACGTGGCGATATCTGCAGAAAGCACCTGGCGTAGTGGATTATCTAAAGGGGTGATTGTTAGATGAACGGGGGCATCACACACCGGTGTGCATGCAGTGAATACACTGAATAAAAGAACCAGTAATCCCGCTCTTATCATGTGATGACTACATTAATAAGACGATTTTTGACGTGAATAATACGTCGAATAT
Source organism: Coxiellaceae bacterium (assembly GCA_902601155.1). GTDB lineage: Bacteria > Pseudomonadota > Gammaproteobacteria > Comchoanobacterales > Comchoanobacteraceae > CACKMC01. Next base: position 16,332 of record CACKMC010000017.1, read on the forward strand.
CGCCTGTCAGTATGCTTTGGAATGAGGGATGATCACGCAGCTTTTGTTCAATCACATCTTCACTGTCGTCTGCTGACACAGAAAGATCTCCTTTCTTTTTGCCATTGATTTGTACCACGAGACTTAAACTATCTCGCTGAAGGGCTGCTGGATCAGGGGTTGGCCAGACACTTAAGGCGTCTTGACCGAGCAAGGTTCCTAATTGCTCGGTGATATGTGGTGTGATGGGGGAAAGTAGTCGCAGCAAAATAGACAGTGATTCATAGGCCAGTGAGGTATACGCTGCTTCCACAGGCCAGCGTTGTATGGTATTGAGCATTTTCATACACGTGGAGACAACCGTATTATATTGTTGTCTTTCGTAATCATGGTTTGCTTGTTTGAGGTGATGGTGTATATCTGCTCTGTCTTGGCGCATGGTATCTGTCAGTTCGCTTGGATAGTCTTGTTGCCATAAAGGTGCCCAGCGATGAGTGCATTGCCAGAGTTTTTGTAGGTATTTATAACAGCCTTGAATCCCACCATCTTGCCATTCTAATGGGTAGGCAGGTGGGGCAGCAAACATCATAAAAAGGCGTACAGTATCTGCACCATATTGTTGGAGTAGTGGGCCAGGTGCTACGGTATTGCCTTTGGATTTTGACATCTTAAAACCATCTTTCAATACCATGCCTTGGGTTAATAAATGTTGGAAAGGTTCTAAGGAATCCACCAGGTCCATATCATTTAAAACACGATGAATAAATCGCGCATAAAGTAAATGCATGGTGGCATGCTCAATACCCCCGATGTATTGATTAACGGGAGTCCAAGATTTAGCTCGCTCATCAAGCATGGCATCGTGTTGATCAGGACAAGTATAGCGCAAATAATACCATGATGAATCCACAAAGGTATCTAAGGTATCTGTTTCACGTGTCGCAGGACCTTGGCACTGAGGGCAGGTTGTCTGGTAAAAGTCTTCGATGGCTTTTAAGCCTTGCTCAGGATCAATTTGATCAGGTAAACAAACGGGCAAGTCTTTTTCAGGGACAGGGACGGTGCCACATTGATCACAATAAATCATGGGAATGGGTGTGCCCCAATAGCGTTGGCGTGAAACACCCCAATCGCGTAAACGGTATTGTCGTTGCCTAGCACCTTGGCCTTGTGCCAGTAGTTTATCGACAATGGCTTCTTTCGCCGCTTCGGAGTTTAAGCCATTAAACTCGCCTGCATGTATGAGTGTGCCATGACCTAATGCAGGTAGGGTTTCTTCATTATCAATCACGCGTTGAATGGGCAATTGATAGCGTGTGGCAAATTCAAAGTCGCGTTCATCATGGGCTGGTACAGCCATGACAGCGCCTTCACCATAGGCCATCATCACATAATTGGCGACCCATATGGGTAAGGGTTTTCCTGTTAAAGGGTGTATGGCGTGAAAACCTGTTGCCAATCCTTTTTTCTCTTGCGTGGCGATCACAGCTTCTGCGGTGCCTGTTTGTTCGCAGGCTTGAATAAATGCCGCCATGGCTTCGTTTTGTTCACTGGCTTTTTTAGCCAAGGGATGTTGCGGCGCAATGGCAAGATAAGTGGCACCCATCAGGGTATCGGGTCGGGTGGTGAAGACCGTGAGCGCTTGGTTATCTTCTAGTGTGAAAGAGATGCTCGCTCCCATGGATTCGCCGATCCAGTGACGTTGCATGCGTTTGACCTCTTCAGGCCATCCCGATAAAGTATCTAGGCCATCAAGCAGGGGTTTCGCATAATCTGTGATCTTAAAAAACCATTGTTTAATTTGACGTTGTTCCACGGGTGCACCGGAGCGCCAGCCTTTACCATCAATGACTTGCTCATTGGCTAAAACGGTCTGATCGACTGGATCCCAATTGACTGCACTGGTTTTCTGATAGGCCAAGCCTCGCTCATACATTTTAAGAAACAACCATTGATTCCAGCGGTAATAGCTAGGAGAGCAGGTGGTGATTTCACGTGACCAATCATACGCCAAACCAAGACTTTTTAATTGGGTGCGCATACTTTCGATATTTTGATAAGTCCATGTTTTTGCGGCAATCGATCGTTGTTGTGCCGCTTTTTCAGCGGGCAATCCAAATGCGTCCCAACCAATAGGATGCAAGACATGCGCTTGATGTTTATGCTGATAACGGGTGATGACATCACCCAAGGTATAATTTCTGACATGTCCCATATGTAGGTCACCACTGGGATAGGGGAGCATGGCAAGGCAATAAAAGCGTTTTTTATCTGTGTGATCCGAGGTTGCGTAGGTTTGTTTGCTTTGCCAAGCGGCTTGCAAAGATTTTTCAATGTCATGAGCATGGTATTCGGGGATCATCACCTTTCCTGATTCATCATGAATTGACTCTAGCAGCTCTCAGTCGCCCAGGCAAGTTGGGTTATTAGTGTAAGACATTTAGGACGATGCAACCTTCTTTTTGAAGATGAGATTAGATTGCTTAAAAGACTATCAAATCATTCGAAGTTTGATGAAGTGGCTCGCTGCGATATAGGTATCGGTATCAACTCATAGTTTACTAAGAAGATTTTACTAATAAGGGCTAGTGTATTGCGTATAGTATGCACTTAGCCGCACTTGCTTCTATTCGGTGATGGGTAACATCAGTACCTGGAACAGCATAAGCAGAGGTTGGCACCAATGCTTCCGATGCGAGTGGGTTAGCATAACAAAGAACCATAGACCCAATCCATTTTTTTAAGCCTGGAAATTCCTGAAAAAATCTCGAGAAATATCGCTGGACAGTATAACTATCTTGATCAAAATCAGATGATATATCTCGAGCACTCATAATCACTCTAGCCCAGGTTCTTACCCAAGGAAGCTGTTTTATAAGTAAAGCGGGATGCTCCCTGAGTCCTTTTTCTCGACACACCGCGACAATTTTTACCTGATAATCTTGTTGCAGTTTACGATGAGGGGGGTGAGATAAGTCAAGGCCCACACACTGGCCATTATGCTCTGGATTAGGGGTAAGCTCTGCCAAAAACTTATCTGGATCCTTTTGTCTCAAATCATCTAAATACTTGCGATCGTATTGATCGCCCATCGCTAATTCTTCTGCATTGGCATGGTAGATGTAATAGCCATCATCCCGTCTTACCCACCGGTCAAGCCGCTGTCGCATGGACCTGTCAGCATGGTGTGCTTTATATTTTTCAGAGCCAATACACCCGTCCCAGCGGCGTGCGATGGAGCCGCGGGCGCCCTGTATATGCCCAGTTGTAATGTGCCGAAGGGCGGGGCCGTAATGTTTCACCGGTTCATAAAATAGTGTCCACATGTTCATCATCTCCCAATAGTCACTGCACGAATCATGCGACAGTAGGCGCTCACCGGATGCGCGAGCACCCAGCGCTGTGTGGGATAAGCATCTGCAAACAGTCGGTGACCACATCCGTGTCACCCTGATCCTAGGCTTCTCCCAGCAAACCCCTTAGTGGATCTTGAGGGGACCAATTTTTCAGATGATGCCATCCGTTATGCCATTTAGCAAGGTATTGCTGTGAGACGACAGGATTGACTGCATGTTTTTTCAGAGGATACTTGCCTAGGGCCCGTTGATATGTGCGCTTATGCAGGGATACGCGAGCCGGATGTCTACC
>CACKMC010000018.1 GCA_902601155.1 Coxiellaceae bacterium
ATGGCTGTGAGTAGTAAATTTAACGCTAACTCAGTCAAGAATCGCAAGGTTATCCGCGCTAGGAGGCAATCTAAGACTGAAATAGTCGAGGCTATCCTCAATTCCAAACGCTGCGATAAAGAACTGCTTAAAATGAATGATACAGATGAACAAACTGCCTTGATGATAGCTGTGAGTCAATATAATACTGAAAAAGTCGAGGCTATCCTCAATTCCAAACACTGCGATAAAGAACTGCTTAAAATGACTTATAAACATCAACAAACTGCCTTGATGATGGCTGTGAGTGAATATAATACTGAAATAGTCGAGGCTATCCTCAATTCCAAACTCTGCGATAAAGAACTGCTTAAAATGCCTAATCAGGATCAACAAACTGCCTTGATGATAGCTGTGAGTCAATATGTTACTTTACAAAATAGCCTCAATTGTGGTCCAAACCTCGAGACAGAAGCGTTGCTAGAAACCACTGATAAAATAATCATGGCTATCCTCAATTCCAAACACTGTAATTTAGAAATACTTGAATCCGCTTTGCCTGATGACCGTTCTAGCGAGGAGAAGTTGATCCAGGAAAAGATAAATCAATTGCAAAAAAGTCAGCGAACTGTTGGTATTATAAAACCTGTGACTTCTACTAAGATCGCCAAAAAAGCTTCTTCACTGCAAGCTCACGGTTTACATGCAGATGGCTTCGAGAAAGGAGCAGTGCCCAGCATAATATCATCAAGATAATATACCTAGATGTTTTCTACTGTAATAACAGTAAACATGCATCAAGAACATGGTGAATAAATAAGGTCATGCTTAACAAACTAATCATGACCTTATTATTAAATAGAAGGATCTTTAATATAATATATACAATAATTCAGCACTTCTTGAGACCTTCCTATTTGTATATCACACCTCATTACTCCCACCATCATTTGCCTTACCTATCCTCAAACACCTGAAAATTTATCAATAAATAGATCTTCTCTCAAATAATATAGATTACATCTTCCCAACTGTTTTTAACAAGGAAAAGTTATTTAGTTATAAAAAAAGCTATGATATGATGGAAAAAGAGCATCAGTAGGTAGGTGAATGGCTAAACTTCATTTTTATTATGCAGCGATGAACGCTGGGAAAAGCACTGTTTTAATACAGTCAAGCCATAACTATCATGAGCGAGGCATGGATACCCTTATCTACACGCCGTGCATCGATACACGAGATGGCAGTTCACACGTCGCTTCACGTATCGGTATGAAAATGGAAGCCTCACCATTCCAGCAACATACTGATCTTTATCAATCCACTATACTTCATCAAAAAAAGATAAAAAATTTAAGATGCGTGTTAGTCGATGAAGCACAATTTTTAACAAAAAACCAGGTTTTTCAATTGTGTCACATTACAGATAGATTAAATTTGCCTGTATTAACCTACGGACTTCGCACTGATTTCCTCGGAAATACATTTGAAGGCAGTCAATACCTCTTAGCTTGGGCGGATATTCTTATTGAATTAAAAACCATTTGCTTTTGTGGTGCCAAGGCAACCATGAACCTCAGAGTCAATGAACATGGTGAAGTGGTGAGAGAAGGAGAGCAAATCGAGATAGGTGGAAATGATCGCTATTTATCCGTCTGCCGTGCTCACTTTTTTACACTAGAACGCATTGATCAAGAACATTGGCAAAACCACCGCTTTACTCATTCAGCATAAAGACCTGCCTAACACATTACTATTTATTGAACCATAGTCTCACTACATACCAAACAATACACTTGAAAACAAAGCAATTCCTAAGTATAATTGAGCCAGTTTAAAGAGGGAAGAAGTGATGGCAAAAAAAAATTCATGGCAATCTTGGATCACTTGTATTATTTCTTCTTTATTTTTAGGTTTTGTTATTTTTCAAATCAACAGCTTTAACCCATTAGCCAATGCGCTGATGACCAGCTTTCACTTAAACGCAGCACAATTTGGCAATCTTGCAGCCTGTTACTTTTATGGTAACGTTCTCTTTCTCATACCTGCTGGCTTACTGCTGGATCGGTTTCCACCCAAAAAAATATTACAACTCTCCATGGGCAGCGCAGTAATCGCCACCTATGCTTTTGCTCACGCGTCCTCTCTACCATACGCTGTATTTTGTCGTATTGCCCTAGGTATTGCAGGATCATTTGCATTTCTCTCAGCAATACGATTTAACCTAGGATGGTTCACACAAGATAAATTAGCGGGTGCAACAGGGGTTAGCGTCACCTTAGCCATGCTTGGTGGAGCCTGTGCACAAACCCCACTAACTATACTACTGACACATTATAACTGGCGTAATGCCCTTGAAATTACAGCAATAGTTGGCTTGGTTATTTGGCTTTTGATCACATGTTTTGTGCACTCATTTCCTGGTAGCACCTCACAAGTTAAAGCTCCACCGCTAAAACAAAGCTTGAAATACGTGATTGGCAATGCTCGTAATTGGCTTGCAGGTTTGTCGATTTGTTTTCTGAATATGCCCATGTTTGTTTTGGGTGCTGGATGGGGTGAGCTTTTTTTAACACAATACCACCACATTACCCCCATGCATGCATCATGGATTGCCATGGCATTATTCTTAGGCTCTATTATTGGCAGCCCCACCATGGGATGGGTATCAGATCGCTTTACTTTTCAGCGAGAAGGGTGGTCTATTCGCTGCCAAGCCAAACCTAATCGCTACCAACTGATGGGCGTTGCTGCATGGTGCATGGCAGCACTGCTTGCGACTGCACTTTTCCTTCCACATTTATCGTGGCTTAGCCTTGTTATTGTATTCTTTGCACTGGGTTTCACAAGCAGTGCACAAGTGATTGGATATCCCTATGTGACTGAACAAAATGACAAGACATATCTTGCCACTGCTTTAGGCATGACTTCGACACTAGTCATGTCAGGTGGTTTTATTCAACCTATTTTTGGCTGGATGCTTACATGGACACACGATGTTCATTGGGTTAACCATCACCCATTCTATTCCCATATCGATTATCAGATCGCCATGGTTCTTTTATTTGCTTGCTTTATTGCAACCATGCTCTTTGGGTATCATCTAAAAAAATACGAAAAGAATGCACCTAATGAAAAAAGCGTGACTGTTTAAGCCATACAGTGTTGGGGTAATAAACGATGACCAGCGCATCTTTACCCAGTTGATTTAAAATAGGATGAACCGACTTTAGCGGCACACCAAGGCACCCCCAAGTGCGACCAACACGATGAAATATGGCTCGCGCCTCATTGACATAGTGTGCGCCATGAATAACCAATCCTCTTGATAAAGCATGATCATTCCAATTTTTCTCCAAACCAATTAGACGCATACTTAACCCATGTCGCCCATGATAAATGACGCCTGTTTTATAAACACCTAGGCTACTTGCATGTGAGTTTACCTGATTTGAAAAAAATCGCGCATGGCTTTGATCACCTGACCCTTGACCATGTGCAACAAAAGTACGATATATTGCTTTCCCTGAAGGCATAGCATAAATCGTTAAGCGTTTATGATAAGAGGGTTTGGAAAAATCAACAAATAAGACATGCGATGAACGGATGCCCTCGTGTTTCACCCCATAATGATAAGCATGCTTAATTAGACGCATAGGCATCGTCTTCGATGAAGCCATGGCCACCACACAAAAAAGCCCGAGCAAGATGCATCGAAGAGAGGTGGAAACATTCATATAAAACTCCTTTTTACTCATCCATGGGTGTGAATGACTTGTCCAGTGCACTGGATGACCGCGCTTTTTCATCAACGTTAATGTAGCGATCCGTGGTAGAGCTTGAACTATGTCCCGCATCGTCTCTTACATGCTCACGCGGGCGAGTTTCGATATCATCGGATATACCTGTATGTCGTAGCCAGTGCACTGTGGCTGACTGCAGTTGAATGCTTTCTTCAACAAAACCGTCTTGCCTTAAACGCTGTGTCGTTTGGTCAAATGCTTCTTGGACAATTTTACGAATATGCCTTGTGCCTGATACAGCGCCTTGTCCTTTGACTTTCTGAATCAATGGCGTGGTATCATGGGGGTAGGGCAGTGGTGAAAGCGATAACGACAAACGATATCGCCGAAGTGCCATAAGCATGGCATCGCTCACAGCGATATTACGCTGCTTATTCCCTTTACCCAGTGTGGTAAACCACCAATGTCCATGGTGATCTTGATGAAAATGCCCCATTTGAGGCGTCCATCGAGGAGACGCAGCTAGCTCAGACACACGTAAATACATACCATATAAGGCTTGCATAATAAAAAGCGTGCGATGATGTTTTTCGGGTGATTCGGTAGCCATTAACTCACAAGTTTCTAACAAATATCGCCACTGCTGTTTACTTAAACGTCTATGTGTCTTAACCCCTTGGTATCGTTGAACATATTTACTTTTTTGACGTATTAATGCCACGGGATTTATCGACATGACTTCTTCTGCCAATAGAAACTGAAAATAGGTACTAAGGACAGCCAAGCTTGCTTGTAATGCGGAAGGAGACAAATGATAGCCTTGACGCTTTTGCGAAGTATGTATCGACTCATTATTTAGTACAACAAAAGGGCGCCATGCAGCATTCGGCATTCTTCCTTTTTGAGTATCAGTCATATAGCGATGATGCTGCTTATCAGCAATCCATGTACGAGGTGGTGATTTGCAAAAATCAATAAAAGCTTCTATATCAGCTCTACCCAAAGAAAATAGGGGCTTTTTTGCCACAAACCAACACCATTGCAAACAACGTTCCACTTCTCGACGATAAGCGTTAAATGTGGCTTGACTGCCCCGATAGCTCCATAAAAATCCATAAGTATGCTGATAAGCACACAGACAATCGTCATACTCAAGATTTTCTTGACAATAGTCTTGTAGATGTTGTGGTAAAGCGGAAGGGGGGAGGGCGCGCATAGATTGTAGCGTATCAAATATTGGTGGAGTTGGTGACAGAGAAGGGGCCATATATTTAAGCCAGTATTATGTAAAAAGATCATACCGTTTTTTTACTAAACAAGCTATATGCCCCTCTCTCATCACGATTCATGCAAACACTGCGTATCTTATGGAAAAACAAGACTAGTTACGGCTAATCACTTACAACTACTAATATAAAGCTTACGTTTACAATATACATTATCTTAATTTCTATATATGGATATAATCAATTAAAAACAAATGTTTTTTATATACTAAAATCTTTTTAAAAAACCACTTTAACTCACCATGGTAATGGATTAAATCTTACATCAATGAAAAACAATTGTTTATAAATTAATGTGCATTTTACTTACATACGATATATGGCAATACAGTTAAAATACAGAATGCAATAAGTTGCAATATAACGTTTTTTTAAATTAAAAAAATCAAAACGCATATTTTTATTTACCCCAACCCAAGACGCAGGCACATAAGAAGCAACGGCCCCGCCAAAACAAACTATATAACCGAAAAAACCACACCTCATCACATCCTTTTCATTTTTTTTCACACTTTCCTAACCAGTGAACTATAAAAACCATGTCAAGAAGGCGCCAAAGGAGGAAGCACCATGTTTCATACAAGCAGCGGCCATGGAAAAGCCATTTTATGGGTACACGGATTGCCTTTGAATCATCACGCTTGGCATTTTCAACAACAAGCACTAGACCCTTATTTTTATAATATTTTATGCGACTTAAGAGGGTATGGCCAATCAGAGCCACTGCCTAACCATACCAGCTCTATCAGCCAAATATATGCCGATGACTTACACCATTTAATTCAATCACTAAATCTAGATCATAAAATTAACATCGTAGGCTTTGCCTCCGGCGGATACACCACACTTAAACTTGCAACCCAACACGCTGACATCATTGACAAAATTGCAGTAATCAATGCCTCCCCCTGCTTTTCAAAGCAAGATCACTGGCCTTACGGATTTACCACTGACTCTTTAGAAGCATTTATTGACCAATTAACGCAAGCAAAATCCTATCATGAAATAGCTGATATTTTACTAAAACCAGCCTTCTGCGAACCCTCCATTCATCATGACAGTGACTTATACCAATGGTTTACTCGCATGACAAAAGAAGCAAGACTAGAAACAATTTTAGGATTTTTCCAAAACATTGCCAAAGAAGACATCCGACACCTCCTCCCCTCAATACCCAATGAAACACTTATTTTATCTGGTAAATTAGGACATGAGGTTCCTTATCCAGTTGGCCGCTACCTTGCAGAACAAATACCCAATGCACATCTAGTAGAAATAAACGATGTTGGCCACTTTGCATTCGCAACACAACACCATTTGATCTCAAAACACCTCCACCACTTTTTTAACCCCCAAATCACGATGGATACGCCTTAACCAAGGAGATATTTTATGAGCAACTATCAAACTCATGATGAGTTCTATCAGCTGTACTTTAAGTTCACAGGCCACCATAGGCCTGATTTCCCCAAAAACCAAAGATCTGTTGCACAAGATTTATCGATGATGTTTGGTCAACAAAAAACACAACAAAGCGCAGGTGCCATGGTCGTCGCAACAAGCACTGGAATTTATATTTACGATGATAAAAGCCCACATGCATGCTTAGCAAGCAGCTCTTTTAGAGCAGAAAAAAACTCTGGATTCTATGAAATAACCAGTCTATCTCATTTAGGTGTTGCATTTCCCTACCTTGCACTGCTCAAAGAAAATAATCAAGAAAATTGGTTGCAACACGTGAAAGAAATTCATACCCACTTGACCCATCTCAAAGCAATTAATCGAGAAGGGTGGCTCACACAATTATCACAGCCAGCTTGGCAACAAAAAGAACAAGCGATCGAAGACATGCTTCAGTATGCCATACTGCAGTCCTTATCCTACGCCGAAAGCATTATGAAAGATCCTGAACAATTTTCCATGCAACACGTTATCGATCATTACCTATCAGGAACAACAGCCTATCCTGTTGGCTATGACACCATCATGATCGGCACATTCTCTGTCGTTGCCTTACACAGCGCCTACCAACTATACAAAACCCTTAGCCAACCAAAAATTGACTGGTCTCAAGCCAAAGTTTTACTGCATAATCAAGCAGGAAGAAATTATAGCGCCGGATTAACAGCCAGTTGCAATTGGCTTCATCCAACAGTCCAAGCAATTGCTGGTACATCATTACCTGAAGAACGTATCTTAATTGTACCATACGCCTCTCTACCTGAAAGCATAGGCAATGAAAACATTTCGGACGAGGACTTTGACCTACTATCTAATGAAATATGGGGTGCCTTATTTGCAGCGCCTGAAGCAGCACGCACAGCATTTGATCATGTCGATGACATCGTGATCCCGCCAAGATCCCCCATTCCAGGAGATTATGATTTTACACAAGCTGATGACATTCAATCATTTATAAAGCGCCTAAAATTCTCCACCTCACACCCTAAGGAAATGCTATCAAATACCGTCGGTTTTTGGCTGGCAGGGGAGGCCTCAGCAAAATCATGGGATCTAAGTAAAATGGCTTTACCAGGACTCACGCATGGCCTACCTAGTGGCATCCACAACTATGGACAACTTCTCCCATAAACCCCCATCATAAAGAGGCGAAAATCATGACTAAAAAACGGTTAGCGACAGGCATTCATATCAAACATTGCTGTGAATTTATAAATAATTGTTACGAAGCACTGCAAACTGAATCCAAAAAAAACCATGAGCCCATCAAAACAATGGACGCATGGGCAAATGAGTACCCTCAAATTTTTGAAGCGCACTTTAAAATATTTAGCAGTCATATTTCAAATCATTACTTTACTTCCGAACAATTAAGACACGAACTTTCCAAAGAAACATGGTTATGGGCACAGACATTCTTAAAACAACATGGTTATTTACACTTAGCTGCTATCGATGAAAACATTGCCAACAAATCAAGCCACACTTGCATCAACCTCACGCCATACCAAGCACTTGAAACATCGGGTGCACGAGATATTTTAACATTTAGTATTGGCAACGATCATTTCATCGGCATTGCACAACTTGCAAAAGACATGCATGGCCATGACGCTGATATGAATGGTGGTGATGGTGCCGCAGGATCATTGATTTATCGATGGCACCATACGGAAAAATATTATGAAAAATTTCAACACCTTAACACCGAAGGTGCTGAGTCTATTGATGTCATCACCTTCAATCAGCACACCTACTTAGTGATCGCACAAATTCGTAGCGGCGCTCACCCTGAGTACAATTACCACAGCCATAGCCTCATTTATCGATGGGATTCCGGGAAATTTATACACCATCAATCTCTACCATGCTTTGCCGCCAAATGGTCTGGATTCCAGGTGGTTGATAATCATTTATACTTAGTTATTTCAGAAAGCGTGTCTCCGCCCAACCAACCACAAGATCATGCCTTACACTCAAGTATATACCGATTAGAGAAAGGAGAGTTTGAAAAAATACAACACATACCAAGCCAATGGGGTTATTCAGGACATTTTTTTCATGATGGTCACCACCATTACTTAGCCCTGGGTGATCACATGAGTGATAATGTCATTTACCAGTTCTTGGAGGGAAAGTGGCACCCCACTTGTCATATCGAAGCAAGCATGGGCGGCAGAGACTTTTTGTTTATTGAGCAAAACAACCAACAATACCTTATCCACGCCAACTTATTAACCGGCATCACAGTTTATCCATGGACAAAAGGGGAAATAGGGGAGCAGTCTCAATACATTGCTTGTGCTGGCGCCAGAAAATTAGCTCACTTTGTTTGGGAAAACAAACAATATGTGGTAGTAGCATGCTTTATAACAGGCGATAGAAGCTCGCCACATATATCACAAACGTCACAACTATATTGCTTGGAAGAAGGTGTACTTAAGCTGGATCGTTCATTTCCATGCTCCGGATCACCTCATGCACACGCTCACACTATCGATGATGAATTATATCTGTTCGTTGCCAACAGCTTATCGCCCCAAGCAAGGTTTAGAACGGATTCACACATTTATCGTTTAACTCCTTAAATCATGAAGGATCAAGCCATCCACAAAATCATAATAATGACAACTATAAGTGTAAAGATTCCATGTTTCATCCATAAATAATGGTATTTCATGGATTTATTGGCCATGGGTAGTATCACATATAAGACAATACATTGCGTGACAAGCAGAGACAAATCATATGCAGCCAAATAATCATTAACATGTAGAGCGACCATCATTGAGAGAAATATGATGTAAAAAGGCACAACAATAAAACGATTGAAAAACCCATTTAATACAGTATATTATAATATGGCCGATAATTGAAATTATCGGCCATATTGGCTATATGGATAATTTACCCTTTCTTTTTTACTGGCAAATATGGTACCGTTTGTGCTGTTACATTCTTAAGCAAGGAGCCACAAATTATGCCATATCCGTACAGCATTGTTCTTAAGCCTCTCAATAGCTCTGGCGACGTTTACCATATCAGTGCAGCCACTATACTCTTACACGCCGCAGAACTCCCGTTACCCGAAAAAATCGTCATTGCATATTCCAAAAAAAATCCTGAACATGCAAAACGCACCCAAATGTTTTTACAAAATATACCCATCACTCAAGACCTATGCGAGTTAAAAGCAACCGAACACAACCTCGACAAACTACCATGGCAAGATGAAGAAACCTGGCAACTTGATCAAAAAGCAAGCACACTGATTATTGCCATACTTTTTCTACAACTAGGTCCAAAAACAGCACGAGATATCATCACACAGTATTGGCTACCACCCCAAGCATCCCACCCTACTTATAAAGATGAGATAAAAGTAGCGAATGAACTACTTAAAAAATGGGAAGCAAAGCATGATGATGAAAATCATTGGATTATTTTTCAAGACCGATACTCAAACCAAGCAAATAACAATCAATGCTTAAAAAATAAAGAAAGAAAATATCTTAAAAATATTCTCTCAGCCTATCACATCCTACGTATTGTAGTTGGCACACAAACAAACCCTAAAGAGGCAAACACACTATTTCCTCATACAATCGAAATATTCCAAAGCAACAAAGCAGGTAAAATAACCCACCTGTCTTTTTTCCAACAAATGTTCACTAAACACAGAGAAAAGATAAAAGCAATTATTGGCGGCACCAGTGGACTACTCGACGCAATCGCCCTGATCTCACCCGTACCAGTATACTCTGTCTATCGCCTCAAACAATGTACTCGCAGACTCAGCCAACAACTGCAGCGACTTATATGGCAATGGCCCTTCATTGCCAGTGGACCGGCACTGAATACAGGTCAAGGCAAAACATCACTCGAGCAATGGATAACAAATCTAACCAACCCCTCAAAACCCGTGATAATAAAAACCGCAGCACTCCCTGAAGAACTCCCACCGTGCGCAAAACTATACCGCCCCAACCATCCAACTAGACCCCTCAGTTCTGTGCTTTCATTCAAAAAAATGCCACCTGAAGATTTTTTAAAAAAAACAAATGAAATGAGACAACATTAATCAACACTATCACCCTTGTTTATCATATAGGAAAAAAGACACAGAAAAATAAGCAAAACCAAAGCCCTTCTTTGACATATAAGATATGAGATCCACACTAAACACGAGGGGTAAGCACCTCACCGCCAATCTTGCCGAACCAATACCACCACTTTTGGCATCATTGGCCACTTACTTGGATCTTGATGCCAACAACGGATCATTCTTTAGTGTATCAGAAGCATACTGCAATAATCCACCATTTTGACTAATAGCTGCCAGCACAATCTTTTGGTCATTATTCAGAATGTCACAAAGCATTGGGATGAATGATCATGACAAATGACACGAAATCTCGTTGCAACCATACCGAATCAGGGACCTTATCCCCCTTCTCCATTGTTTGACCCCATTTCAAATATAATGCATTGATTGATGATTCCATATCATTGCTCCATAATTAAAACAACCTGCCTATTTCGAGATTATATGGTGGGGCGATTCATTGAATCCTCCTCCGCTTCAACCACTTGCCCCCCTGATGAGTGGGACGCACTACCCTGCTTCGCCACCACCTCACTTCTTAACGCCTTTAATTCACTGACCACTTGGGGCATGGTGGGCCTTTTACTCGGCGATTGATCCCAACAACGTGCGATCAATTGCTTCAGCCAAGAAGGCGCCTCTTCTGGTATATCATCTCGCTCACCATCTTTCACCCAGCTGATAATCAATGCATCACTGGCACTCTCTTCATCAGACCAAGGAATTTTACGCGACGCCAATTCCCATAAAATCATGCCATAGGCAAATACATCAGTGGCTTTCGCATGCTTCGCTCTTCGCTTAAATAACTCTGGTGCCATCCATGAAACCGTACCGATCTCACTGGCAAGCGTTCTCGTTTGTGCTAATGTGGCTTGTGTCTCTGTTTTAATCTTAGACAAGCCAAAATCGGCAATCACAGCCTCATCTTTTTCACCCAGCAAAATATTAAGGCTTTTGAGATCACGATGTATAATGGGACTTTCCTGTCCGTGTAAATAGTCGATCCCTGAAGCAATATCTTTAGCGTAAGCATAGCGCTTTTCCCAAGTCAATGGCAAATCCATGGCATGAATACGCGCATACAAGGTACCTCCTGGCAAATACTGTAACACCAAACCGATATTTTGAGGTGACATACACACACCATATAATCGCATAATATTAGGGTGATGCAGCCCACACATGATCGATGCTTCTTGATAAAGGTTCATATGCCCATCCTTGGTCAAATGTTGAAGATTAAGACGCTTAAACGCAATGTGTAGCCCTTGACGCCAAACACCGCGATACACTTTTGCAAAACTGCCTTCACCTATACACCGCGTTTGATCATACTCAAAAGAAGTCACGGGAACGACGTACGGCAGTGATGGATCCACCACAGGGGGCGGCGTAGGTGTCACAACGGTGATACGACCTAAATGCTGATTGAGTTGTTTTTTCACCCTTAAATCGATTATGACATCCTCGATGAAGGAAGCCAATGCTTTTTTGCCTAAGGCAATAGCCAACTGCCTTGGTGTTTGATCGGCTTGATTGAGTGCTAATCCATTGGCGCCTTGTTCAAGCAAATAACGAATCATGGGCTTCTCTCCCGCTGTCATCCTGACCGCATGATGCACCACACCTTCTTCATCTTTTGTCGTCACCGTCAAATCTGCTGGCGCCACAATACGCTCAAGCATTTGTTTCACCACCGCCAATTGATTGGCTTGAATGGCCAAAATAAGAGGATATCGACCCTCTTCATCAGTCACCTCACAAACACTGCCTGCTTCAATGAGTGTGGGCACAAGACTATACTGTGGTTGCTTTTGTGCAAATAACAGGGCTGTTAAACCATCTTTTGTACAGACCTCCAGTAAACTTACAGCCCCTTCTTGCTTCATCAAGGCGGATAACATACCCTGATGCCCTTGACGAATAATTTGGTGTACATAAGTCTCCTCATTCTCTGGGTGCTTCACGGTTAATGAAGGCCCATGTGATAATAATAATGAGCATGCTGCTTCATCTTGATGATGAATCGCAAGCTGCAGTGAACACCATCCTGCTGAATTGCGAGCCTCCAGATCACTGGGCACCTTGGCTTGTAAGCATACACGCATGACTTCCAGATTATGTCGTCGTAGTGCATGTAACAACAGTGTTTCTCCTTCACTGTTTTGGTATTCCAAATGATCGCAAGCTTTGGTCAGTTGTTGTATGAGCACCAAGCCTGTTTGATTGGACTGAATGGACAAGGCATGATGAAGAGCTTTTGCGACAAGATCACCACCAAAACGTGTATTCGTCGCATCGGCTTCTTCTGTAGGATGCAGTAGATAGGCCAATAGCTTGGGATCACCTAAGGTCACTGCACAATCCAAAGCACTATGCCCTTGTGCCGTAAGCTGCATAAGATCCACACCATGCTCCACCAAAGTCTTTAATAATGGCAATTGGCCTGCGTTGATCACAAAATGAAGTGGATACTGGTTGAGGTGTGCTTGGGACGAAGCGTCTGCGCCCAGTTGTAAGCATATGGCGACACACGCAGTGTCTGAGTGCTTGAGAGCATCCACAAAAATAGGCTGTAAATCAATGGGTAACTTTTCCACAATCACGGCAGCCCCTTCCAGCTGAAGTGATATGACTGCTTGTTTAAAGTAAGCAATTATTTGGTCGCTTGAAAAAGCATAGGCCTGATGTTGCAAAGCATCAATCACCAAACCCAACATGCCTGCATTTTTTCTCACCGCGATCTCGATACTCGTTAAACCATCATACAATACAACATATGCCAGTCGTTTATCTCGCTGAAAACACCAGCGTATGGTCTCTAAATCACAGTCACGAATCGCCGCGATTAAACGAGCTTTTAATTGCTTGGATTGATAAACCAAATGAGTATGCCAAAATACAGGGTATGCTTTTAGCAAAGCTTGTATATCCTCTTGTATGAATGGAGTATGCATGACTGCCTCACCCATTTTCTCACCTGTTACTGGGCTCTGTGATGTATGAGACAACCAATCCTCAATACATTCTTTTTCATAAACAAAACCATCTTCAGCCAACACAGGATCAAGCATAATCCGATGTCCTAATGCACACAGATAATAGTCGGGCTGCTGACCACGAACTTGTTGTAATGCATATAGAAACAAAGCATAAGGATCCGCTTCAGACTCAAAAAGAATCTGTGGATTTTTCGCGACTGCACGCATAAGCCATGCTTTATCATCGATCAAAGCTTGGGGCATACATTGCAATAACTTAGGCTTATTGATCACGAGTGACATCATTGTATCACGGTATTCAGGACACTGGATTTGTGCGTGTATGGGTGGCAATGTCGAAAAATCTAAGACTGATAACTGACCGGACACCACAAGTTTTTTATGATCGGTGACAAGCCCATACAATGTGTTGTCATCTGGATTGAAAAGCAAGCCTACTGCATTTTCACTGGCAGGATAAATTGCAAGGCATACATCGTAATCAGAGATGAAATAATGTGTACGCATTATCTCCCCTAAGGAGGATTTACTATAGTCTGATTGCTGACCATGAAAGCTTTGATAACCCAATGATCGCGCCAAAATAGGGTCTTGTAGCTCGAGGAGGTGTTTTATGAATGAATAACTGAATATACGATGAGTATAACGATCATCTAATGGCATGCTTTTTAGGGCATGAAGAAAATAGACTATCCAGCTGCGATAAAGGCTGCTGAGTAAGTATGTACCTGTCTGAGCAGATTGCCATTTCTGTCTTCTTAACATTTTTAACGCTTTTTTAGGCTTTCTTAAATGATTTAAAAAATGTCCTTCCATATAACTATCATCAAATGCTTGATTACCAAAATCGACCTGATGTGCCAACATGGGATCATTCAGTGCTTGTGCTGATACATATTGGATAGCTGCTAGATTTTGTTTGAGCGCAGTAGTGATCACCGTAGGATGTGCTTTTAGACGATCAGAAGCGTATTGTAACAATAAACCATGATGACGTACTGCATAATTGGCAATCTCTTCATTGTCTCTGACTGACTCAGGAAGATATCGGAATAAATGATTTGACGACTCAGCTGCCAACAATTTTACAATGGTCTTATTTTGTAATAATTGGGGAGGAAAAACATCCAGATGTTGTAAACTTTTACGAATATTCGACAGGGCTAAGGCTTCATCAGACCACAATTCTTTGGACACCGAAAAGCTATATAGCTTCATGACCATTGCCTTCATGGCGATTTGTTTATCTTTTCGTAATCTTGTTGATATAGGGGGGCAGAAGTGGCCATACGGGTCTCCCTTGCTTCGCCTCAAACTAGTCATAACGATATCAAAATCATCTTGAAAGTGACTATTCGCCTTGAGTGTATCCGAAATTTGACGATTATATGTACAAGTCATCATAGTATCTTTGACATGTGCTTTATCCCCATGCAAAACCTTAAAGCCCTGTTTGTTATAATGTTTTATAAACGCAAAATCTTCCTTAAATTCATCTAATAAAAAAGGATAAACACCTGTGTCCCATTCACATACTTTAAGCATGATATCCCGATGATGAAGCATCGCTGGAAAATGCAGCAATATTTGCTTGAGCTTAGTCAGGGTGGATGGCATGATCAAGACACTTAACACAAACTCAGGATCTTTCCTCAACACTTCACCAAATAAAGGATAAATCAGCGCATCAATAGCTTGAGCCTCCTGCGGTTTTGTCTTGTATTCGTATTTAAGTATAGAAAAACGTGACTTTTGGAATAGCGTGAGCATCAGTGACTTATCATGACCTAGTTCAGGCGATATACGATGTATTAATGCAACAATCGTATGAGAAGTACAATAATCAGCCAATGCTTTGGCAATGGCTTCATCACGTATAGACTGTTTTGGTATATGATCAATGGCTGTTTCCTGAAGCATCACTGCTTTCATGATCACAGCATGAATCACCGACACATCCGTAATACGATCCATCAAGGTACAGACAAATGCCGGTTTGATGATGGCAAGACAATCCAATACAAAGGAGGCATCTTTTAATAAAGCATCATCCATCAAGGACACGTGCGCTGATGAATGTTTGAGTGATGCAACGACGATTGCTTTGTCGTCGCGGAGTAAAGGAGCAACCTTTAATAGATGATCAATCGGTCGTACACCGCCAAGATATTGTAACTTTAAAATTTGCGCCACAGCGTGATCATCTTGGTCATGAGGCAAAGGCTCTGAGTAAGTATATTTAACCGGATGCAACATAATTCTTCGATCATGATGCAAAAAGGACGGTAAGTCTTTGGGATATTTTTGCGTTGTCTTATACATGATCGCTTTGACTGATGCAATCAATCTTTCATCGATAGAACAGAGATTTTCTAGATGGCTCACGATACCTATTTGCATCACCAATGCTTTGAGTATAAATGCCTGATTCGATCGTAAGGCCTTAGGTGCTTTAAGTATGTCATCTGCATTGATCAAGCAAGAAGCCAATACACGCTGTTCATCTTCCCAAAAGCCATCCTGTGCTTTGACTTCATCAGGCACATGAATGATGGCAGCTTGTGTTTGCTGGATGGCACAATCGACCCAGTGTAAATCTTGTTTCATTGTATCATGTATGTACTGGAAAGCATGACCATTTTGATTCAATGCTATTTCCACTACCTGAGGGTCTTCTTGTAATGTTGGATCAAGGTGCTGTAATATCAAGCCATCTTTCATCAACCAAGGTAGAATAAACAGTCGATCCTTTTTAATACGTGAGGAAGCATATTGTATCGCACCCACTTGTTGCAACATGGCAGTGACCACAACCCTTTGATCATCTTGTAAAGAAGCTGAGGCAAATTGTAGTACGCTCCCGTCCTGTGTGACTGCATTCATCACAAGATCATGGTTATTTTTTAGCGTATCTGATGCATATTGCAAATACATCGGGTCATGTGAAAGCATATCAGCCATATAAACACGGTCATTTGCAAAGCTTGGCGGTATCGTGATCGATGCGTATCTTCCTTTCATCGCCTTCATCAACTTAGTGATAAAAGATCTATCTTGACGCAGTGTATCAGGCAAGTATTGTTGCTGAAGCGTATCCTCTTTAATGGCAGTCATTACCATGTCATGATGCTCAGGTTTGGTGAGAAAATCTTTAGACAAATACATCATGCTCTTACAATCTTTTTCCAAGGCCATTTGCATCAATGAATCATATGCATGTATTTTATCCCCAACTAATGCCAGGACCCCCACAACTTCTTGGTTGAGCGCTGCACGCAAAATAGCTTCATTTTCATGTAAGGTCGATGAGGCATATTGTAGGTTTTTCCAATCTTTACGAATAGCTAACAGCATCAGCTCTTCATCATCACGAAGTGCTTTAGATACATACGCAATGGCCGCTGTATGTTGTTCTACAACACTTAGCATGTATGTTTTATCCTGACTTAAACTTGAACATGCAATCCAACGCACTCCCTTTTTAAGCATGCTTTTCATAAATGTTGGATTTTTTTTAATGTGACCTGATATATGATTTGAAATGGTCCCAATCATAGGCTGCACTCGTTCCCAAAAGTAATCATCTTCTCGCCCTTTTACAGAAGCTAATTGTATGATTTCCTCTAATTGCTGAAATACTTTTGCAATAAAAACAGGGTCTTTTTCTCCTGATATAGCGCTGACAATCTTTCCAACCCTTTCCAATGCGAACGATATAAAACGCTCATGACTTCTCAATTTTTCTGATGCTAACAGAACGATTTTCTTGTTGTTTTCGAGTGTTTTTTGAATAAGCATAGGATCACATACTTTACCCTCTGCATTGGGTTGGGCAATATGTGGATTGTTTGCATTTTCATCTAATATTCTGCACATATCATCGTAACCATCACGAGGCTTAATGAGCGTTATTAATTGTTCGATACAATCACCCTTCAAAAATAGAGTTTTCGATGCAAAATATAACGGCAATGAACGAATCGCAAAGCGCCTTATATGACCCGAAAATGACGAATGGTAAAGATACTGTTGTTTACGTTCAATCAGTGCCAATCTAAAGTTTATATCATTTTGTATATGTTCAGGAAATGATATAGAGCCCTTTATTAAATTCCATGTTTGTGTCGCCACAATACTTTCAAAACGAGAGCTATCTTGCCACGAATGAGACGCTGTAGCAGGCAAAGACAGTACCGATACTCGAATAGCTTCATAAATAGCATCTTGTAATGTGGATGAAGCATGTTGCAAAAGAGCGGCGTTACAGGCGATTATATTGATGGCAACCACATCATCCTGAAAAAGATCAGACCAAGTGAAATGTCCCGCCTCAACCAAAGTACCCAGGTGTTTTAACTCTTCATAAGAACTGATCATGGGATTTTTTAGAAACGCTCTCATAAACGTCACATCTCTTTGAAGTTTTTCAGGCACAATTTGGAAACATGGATGAAGAGAGCTTATGGCTTCTCTTAATGTTTTAACCATAGACAATACCACATCATCATGATGGAAAAAATCTTTAGGATCACCGGTTAACTCCATCTCCTTCATGGTTTGTGATACGCCTAATAATTTAGCCTCATCACCTGAAAGTTGTAAGCCTGTACTCTTATCTGCAAAATAACATAGCCGCCAGTCAAGTTGACATACTTGCAACATAAAATCACGATTGGCGTATAAAGACTTGTCAACAAGATGCGTTAATAATGAGTGCGCATAGGATTGGCTTTGCTTAATTAAAGCAATGATGATGTCTTGAGCTTCAGTGCATCTAGAAAAATAATGAGATACACCAGGGCATTTGTTGAAAGATGAGATGAAAAACGAGTGGTTTTTGAGATGATGCTGACATAGCTGTTTGAGGAATAAAAAATCATCTCCAAGTTTTGGTAAACTACGCAACATAATATATAACACATCGATATGAAAGCCTATCAGCATAAGTAGCATCGGTTTATTATTTTCATAAAGTTTGTAAAGCGTATCGCGATATCTTATATCATTACTACCCACAACCCTACTGTCCCAATCTATGGTTTTGAATACATGAGATACAAATGTTTGATCTGCCTGCAAATAAGGTGTCGTGGTAAATAGACGCGTCGGTGTTTTGATGATTTGTGCTAATTCAACGGCTCTGATTTGCTGATTAAATGATTGATCTGACTGTAATCGGCTCGAAGCTGTCGATGCAGGATACCCCATACACACTAGATCATACATAAAATCCGATTGATCAAACCATTTAACCAACTCAGTAGACTTAAGCCACTGCTCTGGTACTACTTTGTTTTCCTGTCGACGAAATAAATCAATGAGTGTAGTATAAATTGCTTGAGAAGCATTAGCACGTGTTTTCTCCAATTTCTCAAGGTTCTCTAGTGCTTTGATATCTCCGTTTTGTACCATAGCCAAAAGCTTTTGAAACGTACTCATTCGATCTTTTTGATTGAATTGAACATCAGGAGAAAATATCAAATACGATTGAAGAAGAGCTATGTCTATTACAGGAGTACTTCCTCCACACCAAGCT